>NZ_JBHIOQ010000059.1:0-68291 GCF_042195565.1 Bartonella sp. AP88XZML
ACCCCTTAAAAACTCTTTGAAAAAAAATAAATTGGTACAAAACCTAGTGGCAAATTATACAAAACCCGCTGGCAAGCTACAGCTACACTACAGCTACATACAAATACAACTGGCTGGGGAACTTGGATTCGAACCAAGATTGACGGAGTCAGAGTCCGCTGTTCTACCATTAAACTATTCCCCAATAAGCCAATTTTACCATTTCTAGCAGATTCTATAGTGTAGGCAAGTGCAAAAAATCTTTAGATTATCGATAATAAAGAGCGATAGGGATATCATTATAATCCCAGTAGGGGCGTCCTCGATATTTTAGCATATAGCAATAAGCGAGTAAAAATAAAATAGAGCACACCGCGAACGGAGGTATCATAAACTCTTTTTGGAATATTCCCTAATATAGGTGTATCATGTCAGGCAGTTACTACTAAATCATGGAGAATTTATGAGTAATATCCCTACTTATCCTGTTACCCCAAACCTACAGTTGGTATACGTCTCAAACATAGAGTATTCTACGGCTTTTTACAAATTCATCTTCAAGAAAGAACCTGTGTTTACCTCGCCACGCTATGTTGCATTTGCTTCTTCGGGGGATGCTCTCTTTGCTCTCTGGTCTGGGGGCGATAAGCCTGAGGAAAATGTGCCTCGTTTTTCAGAAATCGGCATTATTTTGCCGACAGGAGAGGACGTAGATAAGCTCTATGTGGAATGGCAAGAGCAAACCACTGTTGAGATAAATGTTTTGAAGGAACCGTATACTGATGTATTTGGACGTACCTTCCTAATCAAAGATCCAGACGGAGATATTATTCGTGTTTGTCCACTGGATTAAAAAGCTTGAGATCTGATCTTTAATTGTCTGAATTATAATACCTGAATTATAATAATTGTCTGTTTCCAAAACCTATAAGCTATGCAAGCTAAGAGGCTTACTTACGACGCGTGGCTTATCCGTTCGGTGCTGTTCCATTATATTCAGCACCACAACCTGCCTGTTCCCACAGGCGGTCTAATTGGTTTGGGGCATCAGTCGGCGTTATTGCATGGCCAGTGATCAGTACTTGTAAAATCATAGAAGCTATCCCTCATCGCACTTATATTGAGCCTTTTACTGGAATGGGAGGAATATTCTTTACAAGGAAATTGATATCTTTATGAAGTTAAAAAGGCATTGTACATAAAAACTAATAAAGTCAATATATTAAGTGCAATTATTTTATATGAATCCACATAAGAATCCATACTTTTATGCATGTTTGAATTGATCATTTTTTATATAGGATTGCCATGAATGTATAGACCATAAAAAGCAAATCATAATGCAAATATTATAACGCATGGGTGCATTCAAATGAAATGAAAAGCGGTTATCATTCATAACAGGTCATAAATTTTATGATACGTTTTTATTATAGCACAAATCACATTGTTTTAAATTTCAGTCGTTTGGAATTATCGATAACATAAATTGCATACGTTTAAGAATGGATGTGTTTTGCTCTTTATTTGAGTGTAACCTTAAAAGGAATAATCGTTTGAAACTATCATAAGCTTATAGATTGAGTTCATAAAGATTGCATAAAAGGGTTTAAAGATAAGATCGTTTTTAAAAACGCTTACTAAAAAGTTAGTAAATGATAGGCAGGCATTATATAGATACTATCATCACAATATAGAATGAAAATCACAATGTTATGTCTTATGAAATTGAAAGCATTTCAATGATATAATGCAAGCAAGCGAGAAAAAAACGTTTTAAAAGTTACATTAAAAATACGAAACCAAATGAGCTCCCCCCAAATTTGGGGGGCACCTATTGAAAAAAAGATGAGGCAGCAAAATTCAAAACCATTGTAACATCTAAGGCATGGGATTTTACTCAATTTTGAGTCAAAAGCTATAATGTTTAAAGATGGCTATTCTAAAGATAACGCCTCCAAAATTGGATTGGTTAATTTTGCCAACTCAAATTTGAGCTGGTTAATTTGCAAAGAAGTTACATTTGAGTGCAAAATGAAAAGATACTTATGAAAGCCTTATTGAGAAAACATTCATTTAAGATGCATTTTCTTTTGATTGGATTGATAAAGTTACCAAGCGTTTATAGATTCTATAATGCTAATGAATGATATCAAAATCATAGCGATCATTTACGTTTCTTTTGATAAGTTTTCATATTTCTAAATAGAGCACTTGCAATATGATACGTTTTGTATATATGAATTTATTACTCCATTGTGGATGATTCATTTGAATCTTATAATCAATATCTGAAAGCCGCGTCATATCATTTGGCTCGGCTTTCTTTTTTGAATTCTCTCTTTAGATAGGTTTATAGCTATTAGATAAGGCTTTCCCATAAACAGAGCCAGATATACGTGTATTACTATGGAAAGGATTTATTTGCGAGAGGATTACCAGA
Source organism: Bartonella sp. AP88XZML (assembly GCF_042195565.1). Lineage (NCBI taxonomy): Bacteria > Pseudomonadati > Pseudomonadota > Alphaproteobacteria > Hyphomicrobiales > Bartonellaceae > Bartonella > Bartonella sp. AP88XZML. Next base: position 2,423 of record NZ_JBHIOQ010000059.1, read on the forward strand.
CAATGTTTGCTTTGCTTGCGCAAGAGAAAAATTCTTCTCTCTCAATGATGTGTCTCAGATCCGAAAAATCTTTAGCCAATTTAAGATAAAAGAGGTTGGCACATCTTATACATGTGGTTCAAAGAATCCGCACCGGCTCAAGAGCTTATCATCTCAAATTGCAATTTTTAGAGGAAGAGAAAATATGCATTAAAGGGATTTTAAATGACCCTTGAAAGTTTTGCAGATCCTTTGAAAAAATAAATTGATGCAAAACCTGCTTTCAAATTATACAAAACCCGATGACAAGCTACAATCATTAAATACTGGCTGGGGAACTTGGATTCGAACCAAGATTGACGAAGTCAAAGTCCGCTGTTCTACCATTAAACTATTCCCCAACAAGCTAATTTTACTATCCCTAGCAGATTCTATAGTGCATGCAAGCGCAAAAAATCTTTATGATTATCGATAATAAAGAGCGATAGGGATGTCATTAATTGTTTTGATTTGAATATCGACATCATAAATGTCTTTAAGAATTTTTGGTTGCATAATTTCTTTTGGAGTCCCACAATAGGCCGCTTTCCCATTTTTCAATGCAACAATCATATCTGAGTAAGATGAGGCAAAATTAATATCGTGCATAACAATAAGAATGGTTTTTTTCAGTTCATCAGCTGTGCGGCGTAATTGCTTCATCATAGAAACCGCATGTTTCATATCCAGATTGTTTAATGGTTCATCTAAGAGAAGATAATCAGTGTCTTGGCAGATAACCATTGCTATAAAAGCGCGTTGACGCTGACCGCCAGAAAGCTCATCTAAAAAACGGTCTTTTAAATCTTGTAAGCCGAGATAGCGTAGTGCACTGTCGATAAATTGTTTATCTTCATGTGTATACCAGCCTTTTGAATAAGGATAGCGTCCGAAACTCACTAAATCGTACACGGTTAAGCGAAAAGACAAAGGATTTTCTTGACGCAGAATTGAGAGTTTTTGAGCCAAAATATCGAGGGGCATTTTATCAATATCAAAGCCGTCGATATGAATTGTCCCATTATGGTGTGGCAAAAGACGTCTTATCAGCATTAAAAGAGTGGACTTTCCGGAACCATTGGGCCCAATGAGAGAAATAATCCCCCCTTTTGGAAGATGAAGGCATAAATTATCGATAATCAATCGTGCTCCGTAAGCTTTGGAAAGATGATTGATCTCAATCATTTTAGTTTTCCCTTCATCAGTAACATTAAGAAAACAATTCCCCCACAAAACTCAATGATAAAACTTAAACGCCCTGCCATATGAAAAATTTGTTCTAAAATAAATTGTCCCCCCACCAGACAAATAATAGCCAATAATATTGCAATTGGAACAACAATACTGTGTTTTGCTTGAGGAGAAAGTTCATAGGAAAGGTTGGCAACTAACAGTCCAAAAAAGGTGACGGGGCCTACCAATGCGGTGGAAATGGATACGAGAATGGAAACAAAAATAAGGACAGCTGTCGCACTTTTGTGGTAATTAACGCCAAGATTGAGGGCATTTTCACGTCCTAAAGCCAAGATATCAAGAAGATGACGGGAATGCCATCCAATCAGACTCACAATGAGGACAATGATTGTGGCAAAGCTTATTAACGGTGTATTAAATTTATTAAAATTTGCAAACATAATATCGGTTAAATTCATCATTTGGTCTGGATTTAGTTGCAATTGCATAAACATCCGTAAACTGAAAAAAAATCCGCCTAAAACAACACCGATTAAAAGCGTCAAATGAAGCCCTTTTAGGCTTCCTGAAAAGAGCCAGCGAAAAAGGCTTATTGAAAAAAGGATAAGAATGAGGGCTTCAAGAACAAGCTGTCCTTCTTCATTCAAAAAGGGCAAAGAAAGAGAGCCTACAAAATACATTAGGGCAGTCTTTATTAAAATATAAAGCTGATCAAATCCCATAATTGAAGGGGTAAGAAGACGGTTATTAACGATTGTTTGAAATAAAACCGTGGAAACGCTTATTGCATAGGCAATAAGAAGCAGAGAGGAAAGTTTTGTAAGACGAAATTTCCATGTATAAACATTGATATTCCACGTCATGTAAAGACTAATGACAGTGCATGCTATGATGATAAGTGTTGTTAGTACACATATTGTTTTTCTTCTTCTATCCAAGACGCTTTCTCCAGCGTAAAAGCAGTATCATAAAAATAAAACTACCGATTACACCCATTATGGTGCTGATGGGAATTTCAAGAGAAGGATGAATGATTCGTCCTAAAAGATCACAAATCAAGACCAATCCTGCACCGCTGATGGCCACCCAAGGAGCGGTATAGCGCATATTATCTCCCATGAAACTTGAAACAATATTTGGAATAATCAACCCAACAAAAGGAATACGGCCAATGGTACAGACAACAACAGCAGTGATTGAGGCGACAATAAAAAGACCAAAAAACATGACAACACGATAATTCAATCCAAGGTTATTGGTTAAATCTTCTCCCAAACTTGCAACCGTAAAGCGATCAGCAGTACAATAGGCCAGAATACAAAGGGGAAGAGATAGCCATAAGAGTTCATATTTTCCTTCAAGAACCATCGAAAAACTGCCAAATAAGTAAGCTTGAAGAGAAGGAAGTAACATTTCATAATCTGCAATGGCATTGGTTAAAGAGCCAATAATATAGCTTAGCATAATCCCTGTAAGAGGTACAATGAGAGCAGATTTTAGAGGAATGCGTTGCAATAAAAACATAAAAAGTAAAGTGCCTACCATGGCAAAAATTGTCGCAACGACCATTTTTCCTAAAACAGGAATATTGGGCCAAAAAATCATAATAAAAAGAATGCCAAGGGAAGCAGATTCAATGGTTCCAGTGGTTGATGGTTCGACAAAGCGATTGCGTGTTAATAGTTGCATAATCATGCCTGAAAGTGCAAGTGCTGCGCCTACTAAAAGGATTGCAATGGTACGAGGAAGACGTGTTTGCCAAAAAATAAGCCACGCATGGGGATCGGCTGCGAAAAGGTTAGAAGGTGTGACATCAGAATAACCAACAAAAATGCTGAGGATAGACAGGAAAATTAAAAGTGTTATGGTTATCCAGTAATTCTTCACGTTAAATCATTTTCTCTTAAAACTTAATAAAAAAAAACAAAGGTTGTTTCATAAACAACCCCTGCTTTTAAATTTTATTTATATAGCAATCAAGCTCTTTCGTGCGCTTATTTGCTCTTTGTAAAGGCTTCATTGATCTGCTGTGCGGTTTCAAGGAGTGCTGTTAAACCACCATTTGCACGATACCAACTCCAAGAGTCCAAATAAATAATTTGGTTTTGTTTGCTTGCTGTTGTGCGGTGAACAAGCTCATTGTTGAGCAATTGTGCTGCGGATTGTCCTTCCCGTCCAATGGCTGCATCGCGATCAATCACTAACAACCAATCAGGATTGGTTTCAAGAATGAATTCAGGAGAAATGAGTTGTCCATGTTTTTGCACGGTAAGTTTATCGGTTGCAGGGGCAATTCCAAAAGCGGAGTGAAAAATATCGAAACGTGATTTTGGTCCGAAAGCACTGATTTTTCCACCAGAGGTCATGAGTATGAGCCCGGTGCCTTTTCCTTGGGTATTTTTACGGACTTCAGCAAAAGCTTCATTAATTTTTGCAATTTCCTTTTCTGCTTCTTGTGTTTTACCAAAAATTTTTCCAAGGATAGACACATTTCGTTTTATATCTTCAAGAGAATTTTCGTTTTCTACGGTTAGATCAATTGTTGGGGCTATTTTGGATAAGTCTTTATATTTTGCTTGAGTTCTGGAGGAAATAATAATCAAATCGGGTTGAAGAGTGGCAATTTTTTCATAATCTGGCTCAAAAACGGTTCCAATTCTTTCATATTTTGCATCGTCAAATTGTTGCAGATAGGAAGGTTTTTTTCCTTCAGGAAGGCCGATAACTGCTTGGATACCAAGGCGATTCATATTATCTAGCGAGGCAAGATCAAACACAACAACCTTTTGCGGAGAAGTGGGAACAGAAGTCGTGCCTGAAACATGATCAATTGTTATATTTGTCTGGGTACTCGTATTTGCAATACTCGTATGCGTCCACAAAATCGTTGCAAAACTAATTGCAACCAGTAAAACAGAAGTCATCCATTTCATATATTTTATCATCGTGATTTTATCCTTTTATCTAATATTACAAAGGTTTGCGCACTTAAAAACTTAACTTTGGTATTTTTATGCACAAAATGAAGCGTAAATAAATAACACTATGTTGTAAAGTTGACTGACATATGTTACAAACCGTTCACTTACCTCATTTTCACTTAATTCTAGTGTTTTTGCAACATTATTTAGAAAGTTTGACATATGATCAATGTATTTAAAAAGCGTACACGTTTGTACGCACTGACAACAAGTGCTTTCTTCTTTTTACAAGGTGTAGATGTTTCTATGGGGAATAGTTGGTTTTCACTGCCTTCAATTTCATTGCCAAATCTAAGTGGATTATCATCTCTGGTGCCATCTTTTAGAAGTTCATCAAAATCTTCTGCACCTAAAGTAGTTGAATTACCTGCATCTTCTTCGCCACAAGTCGCTGGCCAAGGGGATGGCGCTGCTGTCCCTGGTGCTGTCCCTGGTGCTGTCCCTGGTGCTGTCCCTGGTGCTGTCCCTGGTGCTGTCCCTGGTGCTGTCCCTGGTGGTGTTGGCGTTGGCGGTGTCCCTGGTGGTGTCCCTGGTGGTGTCCCTGGTGGTGTTGGCGTTGGCGGTGTTCCTGGTGGCGTTGGTGTTGGCGGTGTCCCTGGTGGTGTTGGCGTTGGCGGTGTTCCTGGTGGCGTTGGTGTTGGCGGTGTCCCTGGTGGTGTTGGTGGTGTCTCCGGTGCTAATACTCCTGCTCCTGGTGCAAATTCATGTTCTGATGGGAGTTTTAAGACCCTTAACTCTGTGATCTGTTCTGATGGGGGGGCTCATACACTAAAGAGAAGTACTATTGGTGTGTTGAAATTTGGCGATAATGCTATGCATGCAACAGGACAGGTTACTCAGAAAGACGTGTATACCGCAGGTAATAAAGAAGTCTTGTATTTAGTTCGAGGGACAACTGTTGAGTTAGAGAAAGTGTCTATTAGGGGGAAGGCTTTTCCAGAAGGTAATGTTATTTTGAGTTCTAATGAAAATGATGATCCTAAAAATTTCAATGATTATCTTAATGCAAAAATGGGGGCGGGGGTATTAGCAACGCTTAATTCAAAAGTTAAGCTAGAAAATTCAAGTATTAAGGAATTTATAGTCGGGGTTGATGCACAAAACGAAGGAAGGATTCATATGAAAGGTGGGGGGATCTATTATAGTCAGATAGGAGCTTCTACTGATTTTGCGTCATTTGTTTTTCTAGATGGAGTGAATTTTTATGCAGTTGGGGTTGGGTTGAACAGTTCTGGTAGATCTGGAATTATGATGCAATCTGGGTCGATTAATCTTGATAAAGGGGCGGTGGGAGTCGTAGCAGGGTATAAAGGGGTTGTAAAATTAGATGAGGTTAAGATTAATATTAAAAAGGGGATAAGCGGGCGAAATAGTGTTGCTTCTGTTGATTCTACAGAATCTCCAAATCTTATTTTCTTGTCAGATGGGGGTTCTATTTCTTTTAATAAAGGAAAAGTTGAGAGTTCTGATGCAGTTGTTTTATGGGTTACTCGTGGTATTGACGAGTTTTTAGTCGGTCCAATGAATGATCGTGCTTTCGGAGCTGGTGTTTTGGCGAGTCGTTTTGTTATTGATGCTAATGATAATGATGATTCTATTTATACAAAAGATGATATGCTTGAAATGAATGCACTCTATGATGTTTATCACGTTATGGATGATGCTTCTGAAGATGTTCTCTCTACTCTAAGATGGACTGTAGGTAATAGCAATGCTTTGCAATATATGCAAAGTATTACGGGTGATAGGGAGAATAAAAATTATTTTAAGATTAAAGCTGATATTAAAGAATCAACTATTCAAATAACCGGGAAAGATTCTTATGGCATATATTTTAATACGGTATCTTCAGAAGATGAAAAAGAATCAGGTGAAGAAGTAACCGTAAGAAGTTACGACGATAATGAGAGCATGCCGATGGTTCTTTTAAAAAAAGCTACTCTTAGAATTCCAGACGGTGTAGCTATTTATGGTGGTGATTTAAATGGTGCTGTTATTTTAGGAGAGGGTAGTGTTCTTTCGGGTGATCTATTTTTAAAAGCTGAAGCTCATTCTAATCTGTTAGTGCATGCTCATAAATCTTCAATTATAGGTGAAGCTCGTGTTGATGAGAATGCAAATGCTGCACTTTATTTGTCTCATTCAGGATTGTATTTAACAAAAAGTATTCATCATAAACAATCGGAGAGCAATACAAATCATATAGATTCAAAGCTTTCGTTTGTAGATCTTTCAGATAGTAGTATTGTATTTTTGCCTCCAAGAAGTGAAGATGAAGGTTATCAAACACTGCAAATTGGAAATAGACGAGATGAAAACACTCTAGGTAACGGTTTCAGTGCTCAGGGAGATGCCAGGCTTTATGTTAATGTGAATTTTGTTTCTAATAATTCAGATAATGTTAAGCTTGTGTCTGATAAGCTTTTGATTCATGGTGATGTTTCTGGAACAACGAAGGTGTATGTAAATGATACTTCTGTCATCACCACTTTAAATGACAAATTAGAAAATGGAGCGAAAGTTCAGCGTCAAGGTGTACAAAATCAAGATCAACGGGAGAAAAATAGAAAAAAACCTGCCTCTCTTCAAATTATTCAAGTTTATGGAGAAGCAGAAGAAGATTCTTTTAAACTTGCTAATGAATATGTTACATTGCAGGGGTCACCTTATCAATATGTTCTTAGGGCTTCTGGTCCAATGCAATATAGTGCTACTGGTCCAATAAGATATTCCAGTAGACCAAGAAAACCTGAAAATAGACCTGAGGTAGTGTGGACTTTCAGCTTAGAAAGTAAATTAGAAAATGGTGAGAGGCGGCAAAGTATAGCTCATGGACCTCGTAATCGTATTAGTCCTAAGACACCTTTTGCGCGACCTGTTGTTTTTGATGTTTCGTCATCTGAAGATGCAGGCACTGTGTCTGGGGTAAATAGTTCTTCAGGATTAGATTCTTCATTAGTACCTGATCAAGTTACTGCTTCTGTTTTGCCAGGGAATCCTGAAACACTTGGGAGATCTGATGTAGAAGAGGCTGATGTATCTGTTGGAAATCCTGTTACAACTTTTGAATCAGAAGGACATACTCCATCTGCTTCACTAAGAGTTTTGACAACTGAGGAGACTGTTGATGGAAGTGAAGATACTTCTCTTATTGCTTCTCCTAATGGAACAGATAGTCAGAATGAAGTAGAAAATGCTACAGTGACCCACAGTGATACTGATACAGTTGATGTGAATAGTGATATTACAGAGGTTGGATTAATTCCGTCTCAGGTTGTTATATCTTCTGCTCCTCAATCTTTTACGCCGGAGAGTTCTGGACTTGGAAGGTCTGACACAGGCGATTCTGATGTGGAGTTAGGTCTTTTGGCTGGAATTTCGTCAGTCGCTGGAACTGAAGAAGGTACTTCATCTTCTACGTTAGATGTTCTTCCTGCTGAGCCTTCTGCTCCTCAGTCTTCTTTGTTAGGAAGTTCAGAGACTATAGAACCTACTACTTCTGGAAAAACTGGAAAGCCTAAGGCTTCTTCTTCCTTAGTTAATTCTACTGCGTCTAAGCAAGAGAAGCCTGCATCTAAGGAGATGGGAGATAAACCTGTAGGGCGTGTTCTACTTTCTACTGGCGGAGCCAATACACTTAGATCTGAATCGCAAAACCCTGGGGTTGCATATACTGTTACATCAACCAATGGTATAAAGCAGGAAGGTGGTTCTTCTCAATGTAGTGGAGATATGGGGAAAAATGGTGCGGAGAGATTGCAAGTTGCTTATTCTTGTGCCGATGGAAAATTACACACGATAACAGGACAAACACTGAAGGCGCGTGGGGATACTCAGCATTCTATGCATGCAAAGAGTAATACAGTTGTTAAGTTAGAAACTGCCACCATTGTTGGAGCAGAATCTGATAAAGGAAGTAATTTTGGTGTTACTCCATCAAAGTTTGTGAGTGCTGTGCTTGCAGAAGAAAAAGCAGAGATTGTTTTGGATAAAAACTCAACAATTCAATCTTCTGTAATTGGGCTTGAAGCTAAAAGTGGCGGAAAAGTTAAGATGATTGGTGGAACAGTAGATGCGCTTTATGTGGGTGCTTTGGCAGGTTCTGGATCGTCTGTTAACTTAACGGATACAAAAATTAACGTGACGGGGAATTTTGCTGCAGCTGGTCTGGTGAGTCAGGCTGGTGAGGTAACCATGGACACTGGAAAGATTGCTATTGAAAGAGGAGTGGCAGTAAGGTCGGAATCTGGAGGCAGCGTTAAGTTAGACAAAGTTAGCATTACTGCGAAAAAAGCGCAGAATAAGTTAGATTCAGCAGAGAATTTAGAGCGTGCAGCTTTTCTGGTGAGTGATAATGCTTCTGTTGATTTTAAGAACGGAAATGTTGTTACTGATGCCCATGCTGTGTGGGTTATGAAGAGTGGGGATGCTGTTGAGACGGGTTCTTCTAGGAGAAGGAGATCTTCTGACGTTCGTCCTACTATGAATCACGTAAATATCGAGTTTTCTACTGTTAAAGTGGAAGGTGACGGAGTCTACGGCATATATTTTGATGGGGGAAAACAGAAGGAAGCGAGTCAACAAAATCGAAGTCAGAATCTAGAAACTGCGCAAACAGGCGTTGTTAAGCGGAGCGCTGTATCCAAACAGGAGAATGCAACTATAGGCGTAACGGGGACAGTTTCGTTGAAAAAAACTGATTTTCAAGTTGCAAATGGTATAGCTATCTATGGTAATAATTCTGATGGTCGTGTTTCATTAGAAAATAAAACAACCCTTGCTGGTGACTTGTTATTAAAAGCCGAGAATAATTCGAACATATCGGTTTCAGTTGACAGTTCTATTGTTACAGGCGGTGTTCGCGTTGATAAAAATTCTTATGCAAAATTAGACTTGGCTAATAGTTCACAGTGGATTCTAAAAAGAAGTGCACAGAGGAATTTGGGAACTCTAGATTCAGGATGTGTGGATTCATGCATTTCTTTTGTAAGTCTTGTAAATAGTGCTATTGATTTTGCACCTTCGGAATCTGAAGGCAAATATCAGACTCTCCATATTGGAAATGGGAAAGGAACTGTTTATGCGGCGCAGGGTAATGCGGTAATTCATCTCAATGCACGTTTAAATCCTCGTGATCCGAGTGATCAGCAAGTCACTGATCGGCTTGTCATTCATGGTGATGTTTCTGGAAAAACAAAAATACATGTACGAGGTGATGCGGGCAATGTAGGAGATGGTAAAGCGAATGCCAAGATTGCTCATACTGTTTCAATTATTCAGGTCTATGGTCAAGCGAAGAAAGACTCTTTCCAACTCGATGGCAATTATGTTGCACTGAGAAACTCACCTTACAAATACACCCTTCGTGCTTATGCTCCAGAAGCGACTTCGAAACAGGAGCATGTTCAGCAGAAATTTGTTAAGGATGGTGGAGAATTTTGGAATTTCCGTTTAGAAAATCAGTATGTTAAGTCTGTTGGATCTGCTGCCCTTCCTGAACAATTTGTAAGGTCTGTTGTTCCACAGGTTCCAACTTATCTCAGCTTGCCTAATAGTGTATTCCACGCTGGTTTGATGGATATTAGCAATCAAAATAAGCAATTGGAGACGTTACGGATGACTTCTACAGGAATGGTAGAGGTTCGTGAAAATCCTGCTTTATACTTGCGAGGCTATGGTGGAAGTTACCGTTATGCTTCAGATCTTTCCGCACTTGAATATGGTTACGGAGGTGATCTTAGTTATAATGGTGTAGAGGCAGGTGTTCTGCTGCAAACTATTGAAAATGCTGACAGTGCTATATCCTTTGGCGTTATGGGAACTTATGGAAAACTTTCTCTGCAGCCTGTGAATGTTGAGCACAGTCAGAAGAGTGCATTTGATAAATGGACTGCTACGGTATATGGTAGCATGCAGCATAATGTTGGCTTCTATGTTGACGGTCTTTTATCCTATGGTCTGTTCAAAGGTGATGTTCTCACCCTTGCACGGGGTAAAACAGCAACATTAAAAGGTAATCCTTTGAGTGTTTCTTTAGCTGGTGGTCAGACAATTGCGACAGGATATAAGGGTTTTGTCTTTGATCCGCAGGTTCAGGTTGTGTATCAACATCTCCAGTTTAATAAAGCTCGTGATATTGACAATTTTGATATTGAAATGGGTAACCTTAATCAGTGGGTAGCACGTGTTGGTGGACGCTTAACCAAGATTCCTACAGGTTCTGAAGGCGTGAATGCTATTGCTTTCTATGGTAAGCTTTATCTTGCTCATGGTTTTGAAGGAAAACAGTCTGTGCATTTCAATGATGCTTTCAAGTTAGGAGCTTTTGGTTCTTCTCTAGAGGCTGGATTAGGTTTTAATGCCAAATTGTTGCCACAGTTCTCTCTGCATGCTGATATTCTCTATCAACATAAGCTTAATAAGGCTGGTTTTTCGGGAACAAGTTTTTCCGGAGGAGTACGTTATCAGTTTTAATATAAGGTACAATATGTACCTTTTTAGAAAAGGCAGCACATTGTGCTGCCTTTTTTCTTTATAACAACTTGTGTTATTCTTAAAAAATCTCGTCTTCTTTATTAAGCAAAAAAGACATAGTTTGTTTTATGCATGAGAGCACTTTTCTCCACTAAAGCGAATTTTCTTAAAATTTATGCTGCTACTGATGCGATAGAATGCCTCGCTTTTATCGGCTTTTTAAGCGTTCAGCAGACCGGTATGCGTTACGTTATCCTTTTTGGTACTGTATTGATATTATCTAATATAATATTTGATGTTTTCTAAAGCTCGTTTTTGAGAGTTTGTTTTCTACTGATTTAAGTCATTGTTTCATTCATCTCCTTGTGGATTAATTTTTAAAGATCACAAGGTTTGATTGTGTTTTTAATTAATTGCACGCACTGGTTTTATTTTTTCTTTACACGAAATACAGAATGCATTATACACTCATAAAGTGTGTTTTTGTAATTGTTCTCTTATAGGTGGTTTTGGCGTAGAGCTTCTGCCAAATGTATTGGGATAATTCATTGCACAGTTCAGATGAGCATGAGGCATGTTCTTTTTGTTACACTTTTCGTATTTTTGAGGTGTGCAATGGGGTGTTTTGTAAGTGCTTTTGTTTTTAATGAGAGGGGAAGGAAAGTTTCGAGGGAACTATGATTAAAGTTTTTAGAAATCATGTATGTTTATGTGCTTGTACAACAGCTATCCTCTCTTTGCTTCAAAATGGAAGAGAAGTGTATGCGGCTGCAGAGGGGAAGGATAGTAAACCTTATGTTATAAAGGTTATCCCAGTTGTCTCTGCTAATTCTTCTCCTCGTCTTAGCGGGAGTAATAAGCATAAGCTTCCTCTTAGTGGAGAGAGTGGGCAGAATTATTATCCTTCTAATATGATTAATGTTGGCAATAACGATGAGGGTATTCGTGGGGGGAGCGATTATCGTCAGCTTAGTGGAGTGGAGGGATGGAATGGACATAAGGATAGTGTAGATAACTCTGTTAAAGATGCAGACTCTGATGGAAGAGGAGTGAATCCTGGGTTTTATTACCATAGTGGGTTGTATTATGTATGTGATAATTGCGGGACAGATCCTAAAATTGATAATAAATCTTATAAAATTACGAAAGAGAACGTTTCCAACTATCCTGTTGATCCTACTGCTATAACGGTGAAACGGATAGGGACCAGAGTTTATGGAGAGAATGTAACTGTTAGCAGTGAAGTTTCTGATAAATCTTTTTTGCGTGGTGTGGCTGTATCAGATGACGGAAAGATTGTTTTGAAAAAACCGACGCTTCAAAATACAAAGTTAGCTCTTTTCGCTCATAATGGGATAATTGAGATACAGCAGGGGATTATAGAGGACAGTGATAGGGCTGTTGAAGCCGTGGGGAATTCATTGGTTATTTTAAAGGATACAAAAGTTAATACGCGTGATGGGAAGGTAAGTCTTTCCAGTTATAGCGGTGCAGATATCTGGGTGGAAGGTGGGGAGGTTAACTTTACCAACAGTCATGGGATTTCTGCGATGTTGGGAGGGACGGTGATTCTCGATGGTGTCACTCTTACTGGAAAGGGACACAAAGACAAAAATGATGCAGCTTTTTTAATGGATGAAGGGGGACGTGTTGAGTTTACAGGGGGGACTATTCAGGTTGAGGGTGCACATGGTATATTATTAGAAAATCCCGTTAAGCCTTTTAGTGTTGTACCAGAACGTTCTGACTCAAAAGATGAAACTGAAGATTTATCGAATAACTTTTATGTGACCGAGGCTAATTTTAAGTCTTCTTCTGTTACAGTAAAGGGTGAGGGATCTTATGGTATCTATTTTCAGGGAGAGAAGCCATGGAGCGAAGATGTGGATAAAAAAGAGGAGATTTCATTAGAGGAAGAAAAAGCTCCACCACGATTGGAAGTTGTTAATTTGGATACAACAGAGTTTTCTGTTTTAGACGATACGGCTCTTTATGGTAAAAACGTTATTTCTGGTGCGGTGAGTTTGATGAAAAGTACTCTTCGTTCAGGGGATTTTTTATTAAGAGCTGAGAAAGGGGCTTCTATAACGGTTTTGGCTGATGGTTCTACCCTTGAAGGTCGTACTCACGTTGATAAAAATTCTAATGCTGAGCTTTATTTAGGAGGTCATTCTACATGGATTTTACCACAACAGGTGCAAAAAGATCAACATGAGCCTGCAAATATCTCTTCTATTTCACTCGTTAGTCTTATGGGTGATAGCTCTATTAATTTTAAAAGACATGAATCTTCTTCTGCTGATGATTATCAAACTCTTCGTATTGGAAAGGGAAAGGGTGAGGTTTATAGAGCACGGGAAGGTGCCTCTATTTCCCTTAATACATACCTGAATAGTGGTGGTGCTCTTAATCATCAAAAGACTGATCGTGTTTTAATTCATGGTGATGTTTCGGGAAAAACAAAGCTCCAAGTGCATGGAGTTGCAGGAAGTCCAGGAGGATACACGGGAAGGGGAGGAAATGATGAAGGTATTTCAATCATTCAGGTTTCTGGACAAGCAGAGCAAGATTCTTTTCAGTTGGAAGGTGGTTATATAGCACTAGATAAATTACCTTATCAGTATAAGCTTTATAGTTATGGTCCAGGATCTGAGTTTGGAAAAGCAAGCATGGATCAGAGATTAGTTGAAGGGAGCGGAGATTTTTGGGATTTCCGCCTTGAAAGTAGGTCTATAGATTCTGATGTTCAACCTAAACCAGATCCTGCTCCTAAGCCAATTCCGGGACCAGAACCTTCTCCAGAACCAGCTCCGGAGCCCCATCCTCGTCCTAAGCCGGGCGTTAAGGCTGTTGTTCCGCAGGTTCCGACTTATCTCCTTTTGCCTAATGCTTTACGTCATATTGGTTTGATGAATGTTAACAATCAAAATAAGCGGTTAGAAGCTTTGCGAATTACTTCTGGGGGCTTATTAGAAAGTCGTGAAAACCCTCTCTTTTTTGTGAGCGGTTATGGCGGCAATCATCGTTATACTTCAAATCTTTCCGCGCTTGAATATGGTTATGGCGGCGAGTTTAATTATAATGCCATAGAGGCAGGCGTTTTGCTGAAAGCAATCGAAAATATGTATGGTTCCACTTCTTTTGGAATTATCGGGGCTTACGAGAGATTTTCTTTGCAACCTTTGAATGTTGAGCAGAGTCAAAAAAGTACATTTGATAAATGGTCAGTTACGGCATATGGTGGTATGCAGCATGATGCAGGTTTTTACGTTGATGGTCTTGTGTCTTACGGCTTGTTTAAAGGTGATGTTCTAACAACTGCACGGGGCAAGACGGCAACATTAAAGGGTTTCCCTTTAAGTGCTTCATTAACTGCTGGTAAAACGTTTATGGTGGGGGAGGACGGTTTTGTTTTTGATCCGCAAGTTCAGGTTGTTTATCAATATCTTCAATTTAATAAGGTGCGTGATGTGGACGGCTTTGATATTGATTTAGGAAAACTTCATCAGTGGGTAGGGCGTGTTGGAGGACGTTTAACAAAGAGGCTGGTTGCTACTGATGAGGCTCAGGTTGTTTCTTTCTATGGCAAGCTTCATCTTGCTCATGGTTTTGAAGGAAAACAATTTGTGCATTTTAAAGATGCTTTTCAGCTAGGTGCTTTTGGTTCTTCATTAGAAACTGGATTAGGTTTTAATGCCCAATTATCTCAAAATTTTGCGCTTTACGGCGATTTGGTTTATCAGCACAAACTAACGAAAGCTGGTTTTTCTGGAACGAGTTTTTCAGGTGGATTGCGTTATCATTTCTAGTATTATTTCTGTTTTTGATTAATCTTTCAAAAAGCTACAAGTTATACTTGTGGCTTTTTCTCATTATCTATTCATTTTGTGTTATAGCATTTTTACGAGAGTATGACTTTGCATATCTTTAATATGCTTTTAGGTTGGACTTATTTCGTTTTTTTGAAAAGTCTGAAGGCTTGTACGTTATCGTTTCAAAACGCGTATTTCAGAGTGATTATTATAATATTTTGATTTATAAAGATATTTTTAATTTAGGGTGCTGAAATATTTTCAATGCTCTTATGATGAATCCATAAAAAGCACTCCTGTTCATATTATATGTAAAATTAGCAAGTGGATAATCGTTTAAGAAAGGAGTCAATATAATTTTGGGAATTATATTAAGAGGAGAGGATTTACAATATTAGAAATTGGCAAAGACAAAGATGCTACTCAGGCACAATGAGGGCTGTATCCGATAAACTTGATATTATATCTGCTGTCGTTATGAAATGGGGATGGAAATATGAGATATATCTGAGAAAATTGGTGAATGAGAAACATAATGACGTATTGTTTTTTGAAAGTGTGTTTTCTTTAAATGCATAAATAAAAAGATGAAGTCATGTGTCATCTTCACTTTTTAAAATATGGCTCTGAATGTTTTTGAATATTGTAAAGTTGAATTAAAAGGAAAAGGTAAAATCGGAACTGATTTTTACACGTTCCTACTTTTTATTAGACTGTCTTACCATGAAGATTGCCTAAAAGGCATATGTGAACTCTTGTTTCTCAATTTTGGCATATGTTTTGTCTGCTTACAGAGTGTACACTGTTTCAATATAATATTATCGTAAGGATGTTGATTATATCCGTTCTGGCGGTGATTAGACGGCAGTTAAAGTAGGTGTTCTTAATGCATGTCAACTGACTAAGGGTGTTTTTGACTAACAACGTTAAAGGTGATTTTTCTGTCGTTCTTCAGTTATATTTTTGCAAATTCTTTGTAAAAGCGACAGATTTAGATTGTATTTTCGAGTAATTTTTTTATTCCATATTTACATAAAACACAAAAAATATTAATAAACTCACGATATTAAAACCTAAACGTATTAAATATTTTTCTTTTGGTTAAGTTTTTTGATACGTTATGTATAGATCTTAGTAAGAAGAGGGGGGTTATGGTGGAATTATGGTCAATCTATTTAAAAATCGCTTCTCCTTATGTACTTTTACAACGGCACTTCTTTTTTTGACACACAATGTTGGTGTTTTTGCACGCAATGCTGAATCTCAGGTTATCTCTGGAAGAAAGCAGTCTTCATGTGATCAGAATGCAGCATTTTATCAGTGTTCTGATGGTGGAGCGCACGAAATTAATAATAAAGTTTATTCGTTAATGGATAAAAATGTTAATGGTGTTCATGGAGCCATGGAGGCGTCTAAGGAAGGTACAATTATTCGTGGCAAGAATATAACTGTTAAGGGTATTTTGGATGAAAAGAATAACTCGGAAAACAATTTTTGGAAATATGGAGTAAAGGTATCAGAAAAGGCGACCGTCGTTCTGAGCGATTCCACGTTGAGTGGGGTTTTAGTGGGGGTGGAAGCTCAAGGTGGATTCATCGTAATGTCTGGTGGATCAATTGATGCAATCAAAGTGGGGGCTTTTGCTGGAGGAAAATCTCAAAGTGGTGTTGATTTAACGAATACGCAAATTAGCCTAGGGAGAGTTGGGGTTAAAGCAGAAGAAAAAGGATATCTTATTTTAGAGGGTGTCTCTATTACCGGCAAGGGGAGTACCGGCAAGGATGATCAAGGGCTGGATGCAGGTCGTCAGGCAGCTTTTCATATATCTGAAGATGGTTATGTTCAGTTTATGAAAGGTTCTGTTGATGTTACTGATGCTCATGGGCTTTTATTGCAGGGAGATAAAGCTCCTCAGATTAATATTGGAGATTCCAATATTACAGTGAAAGGTAATGCATTTTATGGTATACACTTTGAAGGTGTGGCAGCATCAGAAGGTTCGTCAGAGGGAAAATCATTGCGCGTTGATTTGAAAAAGACGCGTTTTGTCGTTCCAGATAGTATAGCTGTTTATAGCAGTAAATCTGGAAAATCTAAAATATTTTTAAAGGAAACAAAGCTTTTTGGGGATTTGTTGCTGAAGGCTGATCGTAACTCTTCTATAGAGGTTGTTGCTGATGCTTCTGCACTTGTCGGTCAAACTCAGGTTGATAACAGTTCTAAAGTCGACCTTATCTTGGGAAATAATTCACAGTGGGCTTTATTGCAACCAAGACAGAAAAAATTACAAGATCCTAATTATAGAGGTGTTTCGTTTATTTCATCGGTACACCTTTCTAATAGTTCCATTACTTTTGAAAAACCAAAGTCCAGTACTAATCATGCATATCAAACGCTTTATATTGGAAAAGGAACAGGTATTGTTTATCAGGCTTTTGGTGATGCTTGGATTCATTTGAATGCACGTTTAGATCCTAGTGATACAAGTGATCATCAAGTAACGGATCGGCTTCTCATTCATGGTGACGTTAAGGGAAGAACTATAGTCCATATACAAGGGGTTGCGGGAGGTTTAGAAGAAAAAAATAAAAAAGCGCATAGTGTTTCAATTATTCAAGTTTATGGAGATGCATCGTATGACTCTTTTCAACTGAATGGGCAGTATGTTGCATTAAATGGCGCGCCTTATAAATATGTTCTTCGTTCTTATGGACCCAAAGCTACTGGAGGGGAGGAGCATGTTAAACAGAGATTTGCTTTGAATGGAGGAGCATTTTGGAATTTTCGTTTAGAAAATGAATATGTTCAGACACCTGCTGTTTCTAAAAGCACTCCTATGGTTTCTAAACGTACACCTCCTGCACGTGCTTCTTTTGAGGATATTGTTCCAGCATCTTCTGAGGAGGTTGTTCCAGCATCTTCTGAGGAGGTTGTTCCAGCGCCTTCTGAGGAGGTTGTTCCAGTGTCTTTTGCAGATAGTCTTTCTAAAATTGAAAATGTTTCTCCGTCTCGACGAGGTGTAAGATCTGTTGTTCCTCAGGTACCAACTTATCTGCTTTTGCCGAATAGTTTGTTCCACGCTGGTTTGATAGATATTAGCAATCAAAACAAGCAGCTGGAGACAGTACGGACTAATCCTAGTGGAATGTTGGAAATTCGTGAAAATCCTGCTTCATTTTTGCGTGGCTATGGTGGAAGTTATCGTTATGTTTCAGATTTATCTGCGCTTGAATATGGTTATGGGGGGGATCTAGGGTACTATGCGCTAGAGACAGGTGTTTTGCTACAAAAAATTGAAAATGTTGACAGTGCTATATCCTTTGGGGTTATGGGGGCTTATGGAAAGCTTTCTCTACAACCTCGAGATGTTGCACAAAGCCAAAAAAGTACATTTGATAAATGGACTGCTACAGTTTATGGCAGTATGCAGCATGATGTAGGATTCTATGTTGATGGTTTGTTATCTTATGGTCTGTTTAAGGGAGATGTTCTGACAACTGCGCGGGGTAAAACGGCAACATTGAAGGGTAACCATTTAAGTGTTTCCTTGATGAGTGGTCAGAAAATTGCCACAGGATATGAAGGTGTTGTTTTGGATCCACAGGTTCAGGTTGTTTATCAGCATCTTCAATTTAATGCGGCTCGTGATATTGATAATTTTAATATTGAGATGGATAAATTTGATCAATTGATGGTGCGTATGGGTGGTCGCTTGATAAAGACTCTTACTGCGTCTGAAAAAGATCGTGATGTTTCTTTTTATGGAAAGATTCATTTTGCCCATGATTTTGGAAAAGAAAGGTCTGTGCGCTTTAAAGATTCTTTCCAGTTAGGGGCTTTTGGTTCTTCTCTAGAGGCTGGATTAGGTCTTAATGCTCGCTTGTCTCAAAAATTTGCGCTTCATGGTGATTTGGTTTATCAGCATAAGTTGAGTAAAGGTGGTTTTTCTGGAATCAGTTTTTCTGGTGGATTGCGCTATCGTTTTTAGGATGATCATCTTGAGGTAAGTTGTTTAAAAAACCACAAGCCATGCTTGTGGTTTTTTATTATTTGTTTGCAACTTTTTAAATAAGTTTTTTAAAAAAATGTTTTTTTTGCATGAGCAAGTTTTTTTCTTTTTAGAAACGAGATAAGGCTTTCTGGTTTGCAGTTTTTGCTTCTTATGCTGTTTTTCTTCTTTGAGTTTATTTTTATTAAATTCTCTTGAAATCACTGCTTTGGGGTGGAATTTTTATTTCTATCTATATTTTTACGCGTTTTTATAAATAATACAATTTTAAATTGTGATATTTTGGGATTCTTGCTTTACATAAAATATAGGGTGGATATATAAAATACAAAACGTATTTTAAATTATCACGCGTAACCAAAGTTATTAAACAGAACGCGTGTTTTTTGTTTTTAGAGAAGGGGAAGAAAGTTTGTAGAAAATTATGTTTAAAAATCATCTCTCTTTATGTCATTTTACAACGGTTATTTTTTTCTTTGTATACAATACTGATGCAGGTGAGATTTCTTCTGAGAAGAAGCAATATTCATGTAACGAAAGCGCCTCATTTTATCGCTGTAATGATGGTAAAACGCATGAAATTGCCAAGAAAACTTATCAACTTACGGGTGAAAGTTCTGATGCTGCCATAGAGGCATCAGGGAAAAATACAGTCATTGAGGGAGAGGCTATAATCATTAACGGTGTTTCGAATGCAAATGGCCATTCAGAAACAAACGCTTGGACAACAGCTGTAAAGTCCTCAAATGGGGGAGGCGTTGCTCTATTTGATTCCATGTTAAATGATGTGTCGATAGGGGCCGATATTAATGATGAGGGAGCTTTTGAGATGCAGAATGGGGTGATTAAAGCAACCAGAATGGGGATCAGTGTTGGGGGTAAAGGGTCGTTTGTTTCTTTGACCAAGACAGAGATTAAGACATCTTCTGATGCGATAGGTCTTTTGAGTCATAATGGTGCAAAAATTTATATGAAAGGAGGAAAAATTGATTTTGCTGATGGTATTGGTGTTCAAACAGGAGGAGATGGAGAAATTAATTTAGAGGGTGTTTCTATTACTGGGAGGGGGAAACAGGGAACAAATATAGATAATCATCGTGAAGGCTCTGCTTTTAGTATGCTTCAGGGGAAAAGCTCTCTTAATTTCCAGAAGGGAAACGTTAATGTCGACAATGCTCATGGCATTGTAGTGCAGGGGAATAACCATAATGCTGCTCATATAAAATATTCCAATGTTTTTGTGAGAGGGAATGGATTTAATGGCATGCACTTTTTTTGGGAAGCTGTCTTAAATGATAAAAAAACAATTATACCTGGAAAAGGGACTGTCCATTTGACAAAGACAACTTTTATGGCTCCAGAAAGTACGGCTATTTATAGCCGCGAATTCGAAAGTTCTGTTAAACTCTTACAAAATTCAAAAATTTCTGGAGATTCACTCCTGAAAGCTGTTGAGCGTTCTAATGTAAAGATTGAGGCTGATGCTTCTACCCTTGTAGGAGGCGCACATGTTGATGAAAGTTCTACAGCTAAGATAGATTTAAAAAATGGTTCAAAGTGGATTTTATCGCGACCAAAATATGACAAATTGCAAAATTCTGATGCTTCTGGTTCTAATTTAGGGGACTATTCCTTCATTTCATCGGTCAATCTTACGGATAGTTCTCTTGTTTTTGAAGAATTAAAATCTAAAACAACAGATGGTTATCAGACACTTCTCATCGGAAAAGGATCTGGGACTGTCTATAAAGCGCATGGTGATGTGAATCTTTATCTTAATGCATATTTGGATCAAGGGGGAGAGCTTGAAAAGCAAAAAACTGACCGGCTTTTAATCAATGGTGATCTTGAAGGAAAAACGACAGTCCATGTGTATAGTGTTCCTGGAAGCTCAGGGGCATTGACGGGAGAGGGCGGTAATAATCAGGGGATTTCCATTATTCAGGTTTATGGAAAAGCCATGGAAGATTCTTTTCAGTTAAATGGGGGGTATGTCACACTTGAAGCCTCTCCCTATCAGTATCATCTTAAGAGTTATGGTCCAAGCTCTTCTTTAGGGGCGGCAGATTCCAATCAAAGAGTGCTTAAAAATTCTGGAACATTTTGGGATTTCCGCCTTGAAAGTAAATTTGTTGATTCCACTAAAGTTTTTCCTGTTCTTGATTTGGTTGTCCCCCCTTCTTCTGATGATATTCCTTCTTTTCCTAAAATTCATCCTAATATTACTGGAGGTGAGGATGGTTCTATTGATTCTAACTCTCAGCAAAAATCTCAGGAGCCAAGTCTTTCTTCTCCTGTAGATTCTCCTGATAGGAATTCCCATCTTACGACTACACCTAATGTATCTGATGTTTTTGTGCTTGAGATCCCCAATCTTCTTTCCTCTCTTGCGCCTGTTGTTCCCGCTATTGCTGAATCTAATCCAGTTGCTCCACCTGAATCTGGTTCACTTGTTCCGCCATCTGTTTCACCCACTCCTTCTGTTGTTTCCCCAGTTGCATCTGGTTCACCTGTTCCGCCGCATGTTTCACCCACTCCTTCTGTTGTTTCCTCAGTTGCATCTGGTTCACCTGTTCTGTCATCTGTTTCACCCACTCCTTCTGTTGTTTCCTCAGTTGCATCTATTTCACCTGTTCCGTCATCTGTTTCACCCACTCCTTTTGTTGTTTCCCCAGTTGCATCTGGTTCACCTGTTCTGTCATCTGTTTCACCCACTCCTTTTGTTGTTACTCCACCTGCGTCTGGTTCTTCTGTTTCGGCATCTGTTTTTGAGCTTTCTTCTCATTTTGAGCCAAATGTGAGAGTCGTTGTTCCACAGGTTTTGACTTATATTCTTGTGCCAAATACTTTATTTTATGCTGGATTGATGGATATCAGTAATCAAAGCAAGCAGTTGCAAGCGCTGCGAACTGTTTCTGGTCGGTTGTTGAAAAATGATGAAAATCCCGCTTTGTTTTTGCGCGGTTACGGTGGACATCATCATTATACTTCAAATTTGTCTGCATTTAAATATGGTGATTATGGCGGTGAGCTTGATTATAATGCACTAGAGGCAGGTATTTTACTCAAGAAAATCGAAAGTGCATACAGTACGACATCTTTTGGGATTATGGGAAATTATGGCAAACTTTCGTTGCAGCCTCGAAAGGTTAAACAAAGTCAAGAAAGTATATTTGATAAATGGACAATCACAGCATATGGAAGCATGCAGCATGATACGGGTCTCTATATGGATGGTCTCTTCTCTTATGGTTTGTTTAATGGAAATGTTCTCACACTTGAGCGAGGTAAAACGGCTGCATTGAGAGGGAAGCCCCTAAGTGTTTCTTTAACTGCTGGTAAAACGTTTATGATAGGCAGCCGATATTTTATTTTTGAACCACAGGTTCAGTTTGTTTATCAAAATCTCCAGTTTCAGAAGACTCGTGATATTAATAATTTTAATATTGATATGCGAAGCCCAGATCATTGGGGGATGCGTATTGGTGGGTATTTAACGAAGACACTTACATTTACTAAAGATAAAGATGCACATGTTCTTTCATTCTATGGTAAGCTTCATTTCATTCGTAGTTTTGATGATAAACAATTTGTATATTTTAAAGATGCCTTCCAGCTTGATTCCTTTGGGACTTCTTTAGAAGCTGGATTTGGTGTTTTTTCGCAATTATCTCCCAAAATTATTTTTCATAGCGATCTGATTTATCAGCATAAATTTACGAGTGACGGCTTTTCCGGAACGCATTTTTCTGGTGGATTAAGGTATCATTTTTAATTGTATTTTTCTTTAATACATCCTTTGTGAAAGACATAAGCACAAAACATGGTTTTGTTGTGTCGTTTTTCTGATTTTTGACTTTACATATAATACAAAACAAATTATATGTAACGGCACATAATAAGAATAATACGTAGATGAACCAGGTGTGTCTTTTCAGTTTTTTATGAAGATAAAATAAAGGAAGTTTAGACTAAATTATGATTAAAGTACTAAAACGCTATGTGTGTGTGTTCTCTTACGACCTCTATTTCTTTCTTCGTGCACAATATAGATGTGAGTGTAGAAGATTATAACCCCTCGTGTAATTCTCTTTTTAAGTCGTATGCGTGTGATACAGTTGATGCTTCTCGTACTTTTGGAAGTCGTAATAAGTTATATATGAGTGGATTGGATAGGAGGGCTACAGGTGTTATTTTTACAATACGAACTCATAACATAGTTATTAAGCCGCAAAAAAGTAAAGGGGAAAAAGGCTTTCAGGAACTGATGGAATTTTAGAATTAAAGAGATCTGAGAAGATTACATCAGCAGTGGTTGTGTCAAAAGATAATAAAGCTTCTTTTAAAAAGAGTTCTATTACAGGAAATGGCGAAAAGAAAAGTGGTAGAAATGCTACGTTATCTCAATCTGTGTTTGGTGTGAAGCAGGGTGGTTCTTTCCTTTGATGAAGGTAAGATTCAGGTTTCTAATGTTCATGGTATAGAGGCAAGTGTCTTGCTCAATGCGATTGAGGATACACATCACACTTTGAGCTTTGGAATAAGGGAGAATATGGAAAAAAATTCTCTACAACCTCAAGATGTTAAAGAAAGCAAAAAAGTACATTTGATAAATAGTCTATTACAGTATATGGCAGCATGCAGCATGATACAGGCTTTTATATAGATGTCCTTTTTTCCTATGGTTTATTTAAAGGGGATGTTCTGACGCAAGCGAGAGGCAAGACAGCAACATTGAAGGAAACGCCTTTGAGTGCTTCATTGATTGCGGGCAAGTCATTTATGACAAGGGCATAAAGGGGTTATTTTTGATCCGCAGGTTTAGGTTATTTATCAAAATGTGCGGTTTGATAAGGCGTCTGATATTGATGGTTTTGATATTGAGATGGGAAAACTTGATTTGTGGGTGATGCGTGTTGGTGGTCTTTAAGAAAGATGCTTGCTGCTTTTGAAGAGGCTCTTGTTGTTTCTTTCAATTGCGAGCTTTAGCTTGCCATTAGTTTTAGAGGAAAACAACGTGTGCGGTTTGGAGATGAATTCCAATAAGGGCTTTTGGCTCTTCTCTAGAAACTGGAATGAGATTGAAGGCTCAGTTGTCTTCAAACTTTGCTTTGCATGGAGATGTAACTTATCAGCATTGCCTTAGAAAAGGTGGTTTTTCAGGGATTATTTTTTCAGGCGGTTTATACTATCGTTTTTAGGTGCCTATGAAATATAGAGTAATTTTTACATAAGTTATAGAGTGTTTTATGAAGTATAAAGTGATTATTTAAGTTTTATAATTGCTATTGTTAGTGTGTTTAACTTAATGTTATGGGGAATATTTTTTTATTTTTAACTAACAGGGGGAGAAGGAAAAATTGGGAATAGAATTATGGTTAATGTATTAAGGGGTTATAGATTTTTATTTATTACAACGGCTATTGTTTCTTTTTTGCCAATCGTGAGTGTGAATGCAGATTTTAATAATTTTGAAACTCTCTGTGATCCAAACGCTCAGTTTTATAAATGCAATGATGGTAAAAAACATACAATTGAAAATAAAACTTATCATTTAAAAAATTTTTCGAGAGTTCCTTCTGATTCTGCTCCTATTGCTGCTTTATATATAGAAGAACAAGGTACAGTTGTTGATGCATCTCAGATAACTGTTACGGGCGATAATTCGCGTCAAGGAACTGTATATGGTGCATATCTAAAACGTAATGCGCGTCTTAATTTAAAAAATGCAAATTTTAAGGATGTACTTGCGCTTCATGCGCAAAATTCAGTTATTAGCATGACAGATGGGGCGATTACAGGGACTTCTCGCGTTATGTATGCATTTGGAATAGGAACGGATATTGCTTTAGTGCGTGTAAATATTGAGCTTAAACCAAATGAATTCAATAGTACACAAGAATTAAATAGTACCCAAGAAATGGGGCTGGTTAGTAGTTTTAGTTCAAAGATTAGGATGTCAGGCAGTACCGTAACTTTTAATGAGATTGGTGGGTTTTCAGCACAGTTTGGGGGACAATATACTTTTGATAATACTGTCATTAAGGGAAGAGGGAAACAAGAGACTGTTATAGTAGATGAGAAAAATGTTGATAAATTACTGGGAGCTTTTGAGGTATCTCAAGGTAGTGATGTTCAATTGAGTGGTGGTTCTGTAGAACTTACAGGCATGCATGGCTTTTTGATTAAAAATCTTACAGGTTATACAGATGATAATGGTAAATTAATTAATAAATTTAATCATTTGTATGAGTTTCAAAAGACAAATATTAAGGTTAAAAAGACAAAAATTTCTGTTCAGGGGAAAGGAGCATATGGTCTGTATTTTTATGGGTTAAGTCCAGATGTATGGGTTGATTTGGTAAGGTATAATATGTCGTCTTCAGCGCTTTCGAGCGCGCGAGGAATTACTATAGGAACAGCATCTGTTCATTTGTCAGAGACAAATTTTGCGGTTCCGGATGGTATTGCCATTTATAGTGCCGGATATAGTGCTGGAGATCGTGTTTATGGAGCTCGAGCTAAGGTTAGGTTAGAAAAGACAAAAATCTCCAGCGATTTGTTTTTAAAAGCTGAAAATAATTCTTATCTTCTCGTTGAAGCAAATTCCTCTACACTTACAGGAGGTTCTCGTACCAAGGATGCCTCTGATATTTATTTACATTTAAAGAATGGTTCTCAATGGTATCTTACCAAAAGCAAATATCAAAATCCGCAGGAACCAGATGCTACGGTTTCATCGCTTTCAGGTGTGGATCTTGAGGATAGTACAATTGTTTTTGATCACTATCAATCTACTGGTTATCAAACGCTGTACATTGGAAAAAAAAGTGGTGTAAACAAGTTAGATGAGGAGGAGTACATATATGGTGCAGATGGTAATGTTCAGATTAAGATGAGCACGTTTCTCAATAATGATGGTTCATTTGATTCTGAACAAACGGATCGTATTTTGATCTATGGGAATGTCTTGGGAACCACGCTTATTGGGATAGAAGAACTTTTAAAAACTTCAGATAAAGAAGCAGGCAATAAAAGGAGTCAAAGTATTTCACTTATTCAAGTTGCTGGGACGGCAGAGGAAAGTTCTTTTAAGTTAAACAATAGTTATACTACGGTTAATGGATTTCCTTATCAGTATAAACTTCGTGGCTATGGTCCAAGCTCTTCTTCTGGAAATGCAGACCCAAAGAATAGATTGGTTGCTGGAGAAGGGGATTTTTGGGATTTTCGTCTCGAAAGTGTTTACATTGGTCCTGAATTAGATTCTTCTGAAACTGCTTCTAAGCCAACGTCTACAGTTTTACCTCCTCAATCTGAAGAAGAGACGGTTCCTTCTAAACGACCAACAGAGACTATTTCACCTGAACAACCCCCTTCTGTTGAGCCTCCACTTATACCATCTACACCTTCTTTGCCTGAAGGTTCTAAACCGTCTGAAACATTAATCCCTACGGATTCGACGCTTACTCCTTCTGCATCAGCTCCGCCTGAGCTTCCTTCTGTACCAACAGTTCCAGAGGCTCCTTCTGCTGTGCAACCTATGCCTGTACCGTTTGTTCCAGTTGAAGATTCTACTAATGATGTTCTGCCATCTGAGCCCTCTGCTCCGGAGGACACTTCATCTCTGGATACTGTTTCTCCTCCTTCTGTCCCTGTCGAACCAAAGCCTTCTGAGTCCTCTGATCCTTTAGATCCTTCATCTAATCTCTCTATACCGCTTGATGTTCAGTCTAATCTCCAAATTAGAGCGGTTGTTCCACAGGTTCCAACTTATCTTCTTTTGCCAAATGCCTTATTTCATGCTGGTTTAGTGGATATGACCACGCAAAATAAGTCGTTAGAGACAATGCGGAATGCTTTTCATTTCTTTGGGAAAGATGATAAAAAGACAGCCTTTTTTCTGCGTGCTTATGGGGGGAGCCATCATTATGCTTCCAATTTATCTGCTTTTGAATATGGCTATGGTGCTGAGCTCGATTATAATGCATTTCAAGCAGGTGTTTTGTTAAACGAGATTGAGAGTTTATATGGTCGTACATTCTTTGGAGTTTTGGGAAACTATGGAAACCTTTCTCTACACCCTCAGGATGTTGAACAAAGCAAAAAAAGCGCATTTAATAAATGGTCTGTTGGGGCTTATGGAAATTTGCAGCATGATACCGGTTTTTATATAGATGGGGTGGTATCGTATGGTCTTTTTAAGGGTGATGTTTTGACCCTTGCACGGGGTAAGGTTGTGGCGTTAAAGGGTAAACAGTTTAGCGGTTCTTTAACGAGTGGTAGAACGTTTGCAACAGGGTATAAAGGTGTTGTTTTTGATCCGCAGATTCAGGTTGTTTATCAGCATCTTCAGTTTAATCAGGCGCGTGATATTGATAACCTTGAGGTGGATTTAGGAAAATTTCATCAATGGGTGGGGCGTGTTGGTGGGCGTTTAAGCAAGACGCTTAATGCTTCTGAAGAGGGACGTGAAGTTTCTTTTTATAGTAAGCTTTCTTATTTGCATAGTTTTGAAGATAAGCAATTCGTTTCTTTTAAAAACGATTTTCAGTTAGGTTCCTTTGGTTCTTCTTTGGAAGCAGGGGTTGGGTTTAATGCCCGTCTCTCATCAAAACTTTCTCTTCGTGGAGATGTCACTTATCAGCATAGATTTAAGAAAATTGGTTTTTCTGGAACGAGTTTCTCTGCTGGATTGCGCCACCTTTTTTGAAGAGGTGCAATATGTATTTTTAGTTAAAAGGCAGAAGATTTTCTGCCTTTTAATGTATTGAAATTTATTTTGCCTCATCAATATGGTTATTTTTTTGATATAAAAGATTACAATAGATGCTTTCTTTTATGCGATGAGAAATTTTTCTAAAATTTTTGATGTCAAGATATGAGGACAGATTTCATTGTGAATATGAGAAGTTTAAACGCTGAATGCTTGTGGCATAATCTTTCAAAAAATGCGATATTGATGATTGTTTTTGTCCGTTTCTGTATTAATTTTTATAGATCATAAGTTTAGTCTTTATGAGTTTTATGCATTGTTTTGAATTTTGTTTTAGAACTTTATTCACGTTTATATCATTTAATACGCATATTATTTGTTTCCTTTTTTAGGATTTTTACTTAAGAATTTTGGATAAATATTTATTTTTAGAACAAACAGAGGGAGTTTGAGGTCAAATTATAATAAAAGTAAAGTATGCTTTATCGTGTTGTTACGGTTGTTGTTTTGTAAATGATAGGTGGCAGAGAAATTTCGATAAGATACAGGATATTATTTTTATTGCGGTCATGCGCGGATATCATCATTCTTTTTTCAGCATTCAATATTTGCGCAGATTTTAGCACTCGAGAATGTTCATAAGAAGCAATTCACCTTTTTTCAAAAGTCCTTCTTTGCATGCCAGCTTCGTTTGTGATGGACAAGGGGTTAATTGATTAAATATAAACAGGTTTGAAATGAAAGAAATTTATAATATTCAGTTTTTATTCAATATGTAAAATGATGAGTGAGCATTCTGAATTATTGCATGAAATTTTCCTAAATCAATATTACGCGCCTGATTAAACTGAAGATGCTGATAAACAACCTGAATCTGCGGATCAAAAACAACACCTTTATACCCTGTTGCAAACGTTCTACCACTCGTTAAAGAATCGCTAAACTGTTTACCCTTTAACGCCACAACCTTACCCCGTGCAAGGGTCAAAACATCACCCTTAAAAAGACCATACGATACCACCCCATCCATATAAAAACCCCTATCATGCTGCAAATTTCCATAAGCCCCAACAGACCATTTATTAAATGCGCTTTTTTTGCTTTGTTCAACATCCTGAGGGTGTAGAGAAAGATTTCCATAGTTCCCCAAAACTTCAAAGAATGTACGACCATATAAACTCTCAATCTCGTTTAACAAAACACCTGCTTGAAATGCATTATAATCGAGCTCAGCACCATAGCCATATTCAAAAGCAGATAAATTGGAAGCATAATGATGGCTCCCCCCATAAGCACGCAGAAAAAAGGCTGTCTTTTTATCATCTTTCCCAAAGAAATGAAAAGCATTCCGCATTGTCTCTAACGTCTTATTTTGCGTGGTCATATCCACTAAACCAGCATGAAATAAGGCATTTGGCAAAAGAAGATAAGTTGGAACCTGTGGAACAACCGCTCTAATTTGGAGATTAGACTGAACATCAAGCGGTATAGAGAGATTAGACGAAGGATTAACAGGGGCAAAAGACCCAGAAGGCTTTGGTTTAACAAGGGCAGAAGGAGAAGGAACAGAATCCGGAGATGAAGGAGATACCGTAACAGAGGGCGGTAATAGAAGCTCCATGAAATGATTATTAGATGGAATTTTCTAGGCAAGAAACTGAAGTGTAGAAGGCTGCTCGTAGGAAACTTTGCCCTTTAGAAGGGGAAATCAAAAAATTTTTTATTTAGGAAAATAGTGTTGCATTCCCTTCTTCTGATCGTAGGAATAAATCGTTGTTTTAATGATGATATCAGCTATTTTTTGCCAAATTTTTAAGAAAAATGCTTTTGTGGAAGTATGTAGCCTATATAGATGTTTATAGGGAGATGGGGGGCGGTCTTGAGGGTGATGTTTTTATTCTTGTATGGGGGTAGCAATGTTAAAAGGTCAAAAAACATGTTTAAGGTATTTTCTTGTCTAAAGGGGGGGAGGAAAGGAAGAGGGAAGATTTAATGATTACGAAGATTTTAGGAGATTTTGGGAGGGAGATTAGGGAGATAGGATTTCTGAGAGCTCTGGAGATGCACGGGGATAAGATTTCTGGAGGATTGTGTGGGCATTTTTTATAGGCGATAATTGCGCTTGTCGGTGTAATTTAATCAGCGATATTGATTATACCACATTCACCATTTTCGCTACCGAAGGAGAGGTTTTGCCCTGCTTGATCCCAGTTAAGTGCTGAGATAGCGCTTTTCCCACAACCTTTTAGAAGGACTTCTTTTCCATCATGAAAATGTGCCGCTAAAATCATTCCATCATTGAAGCCTATTGCTACAATTTCTTTGTTTGGGTGGCATGAAACGGTGCTAACAAGTGCATTTGCTCGTGTGCCTAGTTCTAGTGGTGTTTTTCCTATGGGGCCATCTTTTGTATGAAAGGGCCAAACAATTGCGGCAGAGGCACCTGATGTTGCTAGCCATTTTCCTTTTGCGCTCCAAGACCAGCTTTTGACTTTGCTTGGATAGCCACTCATGCGGAGGTGCTGATTATCAGTGAGACGCCAGCCATGCAAGGCGTTTTCTTGCATGGTGGAAATGACATAGCGGTTGTCTGGTGAAAAGGTGACACTACAATGAGCTCCTTTCCATACCAATGTGGTGGGAGATATTTGCGTTGATAACCAATGAAGAGTCACTCCATTGTAATGGGCAACGGCAAGTCGCAAACCTTTTGGGGCAAAAGCAAGGCCTTCTACACTGCGTTCATGTGTGAGCTCTTGTCGTTCTTTTCCAATATGCGCAAATGCGAGGCGTGAAGAGGAAAAAGCAAAAGCTTTTTGTGGACCAAAAGCAACGTTGTTTATCCATTTGCGTTCTTTTTGGCTTAACAATTCCGTGTGATCTGCTGCGGTTGTTTGACAGACTTTTCCATCTTCTCCACCGGTGATGATCGCGGTATTGTCATGGGAAAAATGGCTTGAAATTATTCCTTGGTGAACTTCAACGATTTGTGGGGTTGGATTAAAAAAAACAATGAAACCTTCTACGGAAACAAAGGCTGGTTTATTGCCTATAAAACCGCAGGAAAGGCAGTAACTTTTGAGATCATAATGGGTAATGTTTGGCATTATCACTCACTTATGCGCAATTTTCAAAACCAGTTTTTAATTTTTCAGCATCAAGAGAGCGTCCTATAAAGACAAGGCGGCTTTCTCGTTTTTCATCTTCACGCCATGGGCGTTGATGTTGTCCTTCAAGAAGCATATGTATCCCTTGAATGACGTAACGATCATCGTCTCCTTGAAAGGCGATAATGCCTTTAAGACGCAAGATATCAGGCCCTTGTTGCTGTGTAACCTGCTGGATCCAAGGGAAAAACTTTTCTGGTTGCAGAGCATCTGTTTTTAAACTTACAGAAGTGATGGTAATATCATGAATGGTGGATGCGTGATGATGGTCATGATGACAATCGGGACCGCACACATGGTTGGCATGTTGGTGTGCATGTTCGTGATCGAGAAAATGAGGTTCATGATCGAGAGTCCGTTGGAGATCAAAAAAACCACGATTAAGGAGTGTCTCAAGAGGGATATTGGTGCGCTGTGTTGTATAGAGTATAGCGCGAGGATTAATGGCCAGAATAAGGGATTCAGCATGGCTGCGTTCTTGTGGGGTGACAAGATCAATCTTATTTAAAAGAATAATATCCGCGAAAGCAATTTGGTCTTCAGCTTCACGACTTGTTTTTAATTGAGAGGGAAAATGCTTTGCATCAACGACTGCTATGACACTGTCGAGAGCTGTTTTTTCATGGATAGTATCATCCATGAAAAAGGTCTGTGCTACGGGAACGGGATCAGCAAGCCCTGTCGTTTCTATAATGATCGCATCAAATCGATGAGAACGTTGCATCAGACTTTCCAGAATGCGAATGAGATCACCACGCACGGTGCAGCAAACACAGCCATTATTCATTTCATAAATTTCTTCGTCTGATTCAATGATCAGGTCATTATCAATACCAATTTCACCAAATTCATTGACAATGACGGCATAACGTTTGCCATGATTTTCATTGAGAATGCGGTTGAGAAGGGTGGTTTTCCCAGCACCAAGATAGCCTGTGAGAACCGTAACGGGAAGTTTTTTGGGGTGTATCGTTTCCATGGAGAGACCTTTTATTGTTCTTTATTGCCATGTGTTTATGTTAAATCGATTGATATCATCAAGTAAATCACGAAGCTGAGACAGAACATGAGAAAAGATTGCTTCACCGGCTTGTGGTGTTGCTTTGCTTGCATTTCCTGCCGCACCTTGCGTGTTCAGATCTCGCATTGTCCAACCAAAGGCATGAGGACCATAAGCACGTAAATACCGATAATTGGCAATCATATCCGCTTGTTTATTATGAAAATTTTCTGCCTTTTCCATATGGACTTTTTCTGGTGCTAAATAGAGCATGAGAGAGGTTTCGATAAAGCCTCCATGGATATCAAGATGTTGTTGAGATGGCTCCATGAGACCTTGTGGTAAACCAAAACGGCTCCAGCTTGTTGCTACAGCGAGCATGGAAAGGCGCCTTCGTAATTCGGTGATAACAATGCTCATTAAAGGTGAATTTCCTCCGTGAGCATTGAGAAGAAGAAGACGGTTGATCCCTTTGTGATAACAGTTTTCACCAATCTTTATCCATCGCTTAATCGCATCAGAAAAGGTAAGGGTTTGTGTACCTGTAACATCCATATGTTCTATAGAATAGCCAATCTTTTCAACCGGTAAAAGTGCGATATGAAACTGCTCTTTTGTTTGTAAAGTGAGAGCTTTTGCAAAAGCTTCAGCTATAATCCAGTCGGTTTCGAAAGGAAGGTGCTCTCCGTGATATTCGTGTGCGCCCAAAGGTAAAAGAGCGAGAAAAGGCCTGTTAGATACCATAAATTATTGCCTAAAAGAGAAGTTAACATAGACAAAGTGATCGAAGGTGCTGTCACTATTTAATCTATCTATAAGAGAAACGCAAATAGGCGTCTTTTTACATCACATATGGATGCATAAAAATGAGAGCTTTGTTAAAAATAGAGAAGCTTTTATTGAGCAAAGCCAACGCAATTTTTCTGTAATATGAGGCAATATTTCTCAAGATAGTTATCTTTTGTAATTATTTCTGATGTATATTCTAATTTTTAATAAGTAAATATTCATACATATTAAATTCTTATACATCAAATAATGAAAAATATTTTCATTATTTATTGAAATATGTAATTTTTTAGTAAGTTTATCTATTCCTTTTATTTAAAGCATTTAATCAATTCTTTATTATTATTTATTTTGCACAAATTGCAGACAGTTATGTGAATATTGCCAAAAATTTCTTTCAAAGAGAATTATTTTTTACTAATACAGAGTAAATATAATTACTCAAAATATAAATAAGGCTGCGCTCTACAATATTGACGAAAAATATGGAATAACTTTTATGAAAATTAAGAAAGAAAGTTTTTTCAGTATTTTGGGGGATCATCTCATTTTTCATGACTCTCTTTTTATGTAATTTTAGGTAGTTTTTTGGTGCTCTAGTGTTGCTTATAATATTTTTGTAAATCTGATAGATTTATTTATTTTATGCGTTTGTTTTGTTAGGTTTGAAAGTCAATATTTTGAGTTTTTTATGCTGTATGAGATAAAGGAGCTAAATTACCTTTTTGAAGATGCTATGCACTATTTTCTTTATATATCAGTAAAAGTTGAGAATCATTTTATTAATGTCTTTTCTATTTGAAAATAGAGATCTTAATTTCTTTTTACATTTTATAACTGTTTTATAGAAAAATAGTACACTATTTAAAGTTGTTTTATTAGGATAGATTTGTTTTAGATCAAGTTTTTATTCGATACTAATTTTATTTTTCAATATTAATAATGAGTGATATAATAAAAATCCATTAAGTACTATTTCATTTTTATATTTATTGAAATAATAGACAATCATATATCATTATATTGGCAGTTTTAAATTTTATAGTTCTTTAAAATTAATTACATTTTAAATTATTTATAAAAGCTCTATTATATAATTTTTTAAATTAATTTGTTTCTTAATATTTCTTATAATAAGAAATTTAACAAATTCTTATTATTTTTAATTATAGCAATAAAAATGACAAAATAATATTACTGTTAGTATCTTGATTTATTATGGTGTAAAAGGAATAAATTATTTTTATCATTTATTGTTTTTTATCTTTACATATAATACATAATGTGTTATGTTATAATAACAAAATTACATATAATATTTTATTATGTGCAATTATATAAATGATTAAATATAAGTTTTGGTTTTTATATATGTGAATATTCTTTCATTTTTTCAGTGAAGAAAAAGAGGAGCAAAGAAAGCTATGTTTAAAATATTTAAAAATCGTGTATGTTCATTTACTTTTACACTATTTATTCTTTTTTTTGTACAAACTATAGAGGGAAATGCAAGTTTTGTAAAAAATAAAGTTAAAGATAGAATAGCAATTACTATTCCTACACTAGAAAAAAATATAGCTATTAAAGCTGTGGATAGAGTTTTTATTCAAGGCGTTGAGGAACAAGATGTTATTGCTTTAGGGAAAGCTGAAAAAGCTGCTGCCTTTTCAGGTTCAGCCTTTTGGGGGGGGATAGGTATTTTATCACTTCTTGCTTCTTTATGTATTGGGGATGTATTAGGTGCTGTTGTATCTCTTTTTGGAATATTCAGTACACTTTAGTAGAAAACTCATCGACAGAGTCGAGGATTTTTTTGTTCACTTCATTATTTAAAAAAATAAATATTTTAAATTATTTATACTGCAATAGATAATAAAATCACTACTCTTAATATTAAATGTAGCTTTTATTAACATTATTAAAGTTCAAGATCCTACATTTATGTTTTTTTTTACAAATTAGTGTAACCTGATTTTTTTACAGTTTATGGTTATTTTCTAGTAATAAGGATAGTATACTTACTATCTTTATCAGTCTTTTAATATTGTCTACCTTTTCTCATATGAAGATTATTCATCAAAGGTATATTTTATCCTTTTTAAATTTTTTTATCTTTCATAAGGGGATAAAATAAAGAATATCCCTATATCCATGGCTCTCATGCAATAAGAAAAATGAGAAATTATTATTTATCATTTTAAATTTGTTTATGTTAAATCCATCAGAAGTATTTTTTACGTATAACAAGTTGCGTTCGTGTATGGATAAAATTATTAAAAAAAAAAGAGTAAAAATTCTTCTCATGAATCATCTCTAAGGTTCAAGGACTGTTGTAGTATTGGAAAATAAATGATGGTGCTGGTTTGTATCTTCATAGAGTAAAGATAGTGATACACAATGAATCTTATGCCATCTCATAGGGTGGTTTATACTGTCGCATTTACGGGACATATTGTGAGAGGGAAGTGGTGATGTGCATCGTTGGAAAATGCTTTTATTAAAACATAAACCTGTATTTGCGATAGAAGTGTATTCTGGGTTATTCTGTTGCCTAAGGGAAGGATACTGTTAAGTAAGGTAATTCAGGAGTATTTATAGCTTAGCGGAAGAAGGGCAATGAAGTAAAAGGTCTTGTTTAGCACGAAGACGTGCAATCCATTGATCTTCACGAATAGCAGTATTATGTACTGTAATGAGTTCGTTTTTTTTAATTGCAGCTGTTACTGTTGCTTTTTCTAAAAGGCCACAAGGAATGGCGTGGTGAGCGCGTGCTTCTGCGATGTTCATTATCCAAGCACGATAAGTATAAAGACCGATAAAGTCTAGCTGATCACCTGGATGTAAATCTTTTTTAGCAACAGCACAGACTTCTACTACGGGATGGCTAAGAGGGACCATATCTTTTTTGCCATAAAGCATAATACGTGCGCAGGTGAGGGGAACTTCCATTGCTGTTAAATGATAGGGGCGATGAAAGGTGAAGTAAGGTCCCTGGCCAATTTTTAAATCTTCCATACGTTCGCGTAAACGTGGGTGTGCTATTTCGGCAATGACAAAGACACCAGGTGAAACACCTTGACCTATTGAATAATCTACAACACCATATTGCTGTAAAATGCCCCCATCTTGCTTTGGAATAAGCACTTTGTTTAAATCTTGTAGCGCTGCTCGTGGTCCATGCATTCCTGGGCAATCGGGGAGAAGTCCGGTGGCATTGGCAATGGCTGCCATTTCAACCATCGTTTTGGAACCATCAATAAATTCAACCAACATGCGCACATTCATATTACGCCGGAATGCTTCTTCTTCGTAAGCGTCAGGTGTAGCATCAAAGCGCAGAGGATTATTTTTTCCTTTACCCGCTACAACAATCTTATGTCCAAGGGCTGAAACAAATTCTATGAGTTCCATACAAGAAGTAGGTTCATCGCCGGCACCAAGTGTATAAATGAGCCCTCGTTTTTCTGCTTCATGTTTGAGATAAGCGCCAATTGTAACATCTGCTTCAACATTCATCATGACAAGATGTTTGTTATTCTCAAGCGCTTTGATACCAATCTCTGCTCCTGCTTCGGGATAGCCTGTTGCATCAACGATAATATCAATTTGTTCATGGCGCAAAACAAGGTTAATATCATCTGTTGCTGCAATCAAACCCTTTTCAATGCTTTGGGTGAGAGCATAAGTATTTTCAACTTCACAGACATGTCCATCTTCGCCATAGGCTAGTGTAGCGGCATCAAAAATACGTGACGGTGTCCTCGTGGCTACAGCAGCGACTGTTATACCATCCATATGCGCAATACTTGATAATAAATCTGTGCCCATTTCACCACAACCAATCAGTCCAATACGGATGGGGGGATGGTTTTCTGCACGTTGTTTCAAATCATGTGCTAAACCTGTTAGGTTCACATTGCTTGCCATTCTTTTTTCCTATTTGAAAACTATTCTGCTAAAGAACTTTTCTCATTCATAAGGTGCATTTGTTTTTAAGACAATTAATCTTTTATTCTTGATGCTCTAATCAATGGATTTTATAAAAGCAAGAGGGGTGGTTTCTTTTATCAAATAAAATAGGAATAGCGTTATGCAGCAAAAAATAACAGTACAAGATGTCACCAGTTTTATTGGGAAAGAAGTGGGATTATCGGAGTGGCGTCTTGTTACACAGGATATGATTAATCAGTTTGCATGTGCTACAGATGATCATCAATGGATACACGTTGATGAGGAAAAGGCTAAAAAGACACCTTTTGGCGGCACGATTGCTCATGGTTTTTTAACATTATCGCTTTTGTCTAGGCTCGCTTATGAAGCTCTTCCAGAGTTAGAAGGGAGCACAATGGGGATTAATTATGGTTTCGATAAAGTACGCTTCATGAGTCCTGTGAAAACAGGGGTACGGATACGTGCGCGTTTTGTGTTAGACGACGCAGAAATTCGTCCTTCTGGTCGAGTGGTTTTCCATTATGGGGTTACGGTGGAAATTGAAAAGTTAAAAAAACCAGCTCTTACAGCTCAATGGCTTATTGTTGCTGTTGTGGAAGAAAAACCTTCCAATATCTAGATTATTTGAGTGCTTTATTTTATAAAATTTTTATACAATTCTATTAGAAGTTTCTTCAATGATGATATTGAGAATAATCTATAGGATGATAGATATGGTGGAGCTATCATAGCGTTGATAGCCATAGCGGGTTGCTATCTTTCCTAGATCGTTTTGAAGAGGAGTTTCCTAATGAAGATAGTGCATTGCTTCACGCTTTTGTTTATAGCGTTCTTTAATGGGATCATACCCATCACGTAAAACAGAACGCTTCAAATGGAATATACTTGCGTTGCCAATTCACGGGTTTATTTTAAAGCAACATCTCTCAACGCTCGTCACACCCATTTCGCAATGGCGCCTGTGAATAGTATAACGATAAAGCCATTGAGCACCCCTATCTTTATGCTTGTGAAGAAGAAAATCGGCACCATCATATTATATGCTAGCCGCCAATGTTAAGACAGGTCTTGGCGCTTGAGATAATTCATAAGAGGCATGCCTTTCTTTCTTGTATAGTTTTACTCACACGGCTCTTTCCGCTTTTAACGTGCAAGCAAGAGGTTTTGGTTGATTCTATATGGAACAAATTGGGAATGAGAGGATCTTACGGTATTCAGAGTTCTCATTCAATATGAATAACGCCATATTATCATTATAAATTCAATGTGTTATCTAAGGTTGGGAAAGGTCGTGACCAATGTCTTAATTTAAAGAGAGTTTCACATACTGTGAGATCTCTTATTTTATCCCCTTTTATATTAAAGCCATTAAAACTATTTTCTTTCATGTTACAAACGGATGGGGAGAGATAAAAACTGTTTAAGAAAAAAGTTTCTAATCTCTTATAAGTGTTTTCGATAGGCAAGGGTTGGTGCACTTGGAAAGTGGCAAAGAGGATGATGGTATTGGCATGTGAAATTCTAAGTCTTTTAATGTTTTGTTTTATCAAGTTTTTGTACGATTTTATCAGAAGTCCATTGGGTTGTAATATTGAGCACGATCAAAAGGATGATGACGATGGTCATGATGAAGGTATTGTAGCGTTGGTAGCCATAGCGGATTGCCATATCCCCTAAACCGCCTCCACCAAGATATCCAGCAAGTGAGGTGGCTCCTATAAGAGAAATGACCATGACTGTAAAACCTGTAATCAGGCTAGGGAGAGCTTCAGGAATAAGAACATGTCTGATAATTTGAAGACGACTTGCACCCATAGAGCGGATCGCTTCAATGAGACCGTTTTCAACGGTTTTAAAAGAGAGTTCCGCCATGCGAGCATAAAAAGGGATAGCTGAAATGGTCAGTATAAAAATTACAGCAGGCATTCCTATCCCTCTTCCTACAACGATACGCGTAACGGGAAGAAGATAAAATGCAAGAATAATAAAGGGAATGGCACGAATACTGTCAATGATTATGCTTAAAGGGCGATTGATGAGAGATGAGGAAAAAATCCCTCCGCGTGCTGTTGTGTGAAGAAGAAGACCAAGGGGAAGCCCTATAATAAATGCCATAACAGAAGCACTAAGTGTCATCAATATTGTATCAATAACAGCTTGGGGAAGTTCATGAGACAGAACATTAAACATAGCCTAAGACCTCACAATATCGTCCTTTTTTCGTTAACCATTGAACAGCTTTTTCTAAAGCTTCTTTATCTTCTCCAGGAAGAGCCAAGAAGAGTCGCCCGATGGTTTCATCTTGAACTGTATCAATGCCACCATGCAAAATACGTGCTTTTAAACCACTCTCATTTTCTAGAAGATGAAGAAAAGGCTGCTGGGCAATTTCACCGGCAATATTAATTTCAATGACAGCTTCTCGTCCGATTGGTTTGAGATTTTTCGCAAATTTTTCAGGAAGTTGCGGGGTTACAAGCTTGAGCATGGCTATGGTTGTATCGTCTTGCGGTGATGTAAAGATGTCTTTCACACGTCCTTCCTCTACAATGTTTCCCTGATTAAGAACAACAACGCGATGCGCTATGGTGCGCACAACTTCCATTTCATGGGTGATGAGCACAATCGTGAGATTGAGGTGTTTATTAATATCAGCAAGGAGCTCTAGAATAGATTGTGTTGTTTCAGGGTCAAGAGCAGAGGTGGCTTCATCTGATAACAATATTTTAGGATTAGCAGCAAGAGCGCGTGCAATGCCAACGCGTTGTTTTTGCCCTCCTGACAATTGTGCCGGATAGCAATATTCTTTCCCAGATAACCCAACCAATTCAATCAGTTCAAGGGCACGTTTGTTGCGTTGTTTTTTACTTACACCACTTAATTTAAGCGGCAATGCAATGTTATCAAGAATATTCTGCGATGAGAGAAGATTGAAATGTTGAAAAATCATCCCAATTCGTTGACGGTAAGGCGCCCATTCTATCTCTGATAGATTGGAAATATCAACACCTTCAAAAAAAATGGAC
Source organism: Bartonella sp. AP88XZML (assembly GCF_042195565.1). Lineage (NCBI taxonomy): Bacteria > Pseudomonadati > Pseudomonadota > Alphaproteobacteria > Hyphomicrobiales > Bartonellaceae > Bartonella > Bartonella sp. AP88XZML. Next base: position 41,560 of record NZ_JBHIOQ010000059.1, read on the forward strand.
CCTGCATCAATCTTCTCTAACCCATTTAAACAGCGAATAAGTGTTGATTTTCCTGCTCCACTGCGCCCAATAATGCCAAGGATTTCACCAGCATGGATATTTAAAGAGAGATTATTAATTACCGGAACACCAGCCGTTTTGTTAAAACAACGGCTGATGTTTTTTAAGGAGATAAGAGTAGGTTTTTCCATTCACAATTACTCGGATATTTGGCACAATTACCAAGATGTTTGGGCGGTATTGCCAAAAATCTCTTTGATTTTTGCACGGATAAGATCGTTGTTGTAAGCGGCAACTAATTTTTTAACCCATGGCTCATCTTTTTCGCTCGTGCGTACAACGATGATATTATCATAAGGATTATTTTTTGCGCTCTCCCATGCGACTACATCTTTTTCGAAGTTTAATCCGGAAACAATAGCCCAGTTTGTGTTTATAATTGCAAGGTCAAAATCGTCAATAGCTCGTCCTAACATACCAGCATCGAGCTCACGAATTTGCAGGTTTTTAGGATTTTCGATAATATCAAGTGGAGATGCAAGAATATTATGAGGATCTTTTAACTTAATGAGACCTAAAGAATTGAGAAGAAGTAAGGCTCTTCCACCATTAGATGGGTCGTTCGGAATACCAACATGTGCACCATCACGAAGATCTTTTAAGTCTTTTATTTTGTGTGAATAAACACCGATTGGAGCAATAAATGTATAGCCGACAATTGAAAGTTTATAGCCACGTTGTTTCATTTGTTCATTAAGATAAGGGGCGTGCTGAAAAGCATTCGCATCGATCTCTCCTGCGTTAACAGCATCATTAGGCAAAGCGTAATCAGAAAAATAAACGAGTTCAATATCTAAACCGGCTTGTTTAGCCTGTTCAGCAGCAGTTTTCCAAATAATCGCATCCCGCCCTTCCATAATACCAAGTTTGATTTTTGTTTTGTCTGCGGCCATGGAAAAAGCAGTAGACAAAAAAAGTGCAAAGAGAGAGAGGAATAATCCTATAATCCGACTACGAGAAAAATTTTTTAATGTCATATGCTTTTAACTTTCTTTTTCGAGAAATTTTTTGAGGGAAGTTTCAATATACTCTGTATCTTTTTAGGCAGATTTAAAGTTATACAAGCTTTAGAGAATATTCAATCACTTTTATTTTTTTAAGAGTATTATTTTTCCTTCTATTTTAGTTGTTTTGGGGGCTGATCATCATTTGTTCATAGAAATTCTCTGAAATTCAAATAATTAATTCTTTTATTGCAATCATTTGTTGAGGGAACCAATGCCCCTTTAAAAACTTTTGTAAGGGACAATTGGTTGAAGAACCAGACAATCAGATGATGCTTTAGCCGTAAATTCATGAAGAACATACTGCGCAATCAAGATCAAAAGGCCGTGTTCGTGTAGGCGATAAAGAGAGATTTTGTTGCAATGTTGTGGGGTTTTTTGGGGGGAATAAAGGTTGCTGATCATTGGATTTAAACGCGGCAAATTTTTGCAAAGGCGAATTTTTGCCCTTCATACGTTTTAAGAGAGGAAGAAAAATAATGTTAAGAAAGAAATTTTTATCAACAATGATGACTTTATGGGCTTTAGGAGCGTCAGGGGTGGCTGTGACTGCTTTTCACGCGGAAGCTGGAACCATTACAGGAACAGTTGCTCGTGTTGCATCAGGTCAGGTATCTTTACGCACAGGCCCTGCGACAGCTTATAAAGTTATCACAATGGTTCCAATGGGAGCAAAAGTGCAAATTTATGGCTGCCTATCCAATAAAACTTGGTGTTCTCTTGGTTATCATGGAAAAGTTGGTTGGGCATCTGCACGTTACGTCAATGTTAACGATGTTCCTACCATTGCTTTTAAAAAGATGCCAGCAAAATCAAAATCCATGGTAAAATCGCCAAAAGAAAAAGTAAAACAGGCTGTTTCCGACTTTAAAGCTCTTCCGGCGATTCAAAAAACACGGAAAAATATGCAAAAACTATACAGAACAGATATGATTATCGATTCTACAGGTGTTAAAAAAAGGGATGAACGAACAATTTTAAATCCGTCGCAAAAAGCACAAGGCGTTTCTGTAAAGCACGTGAGTGCTTATAATCCCTCCTTTCCTGATAATGTCAATTACAAAAATTTTGAACGTAATGAAACGCGTTACCGTGTCGTGACCTATCCTGCTCGATAAGGGTAAAGTTAATTTCATAACCGGAATGACAAAAAGGATCAGCAGCATGAAGCAAACAATGCTTATGCTGCTGATCCTATTGTACCGTAAAATGTCATTAAGGCGGCAATGCTTAACTTAAGGTGGCGAGGCATTCAAGGATATTCAGAGTCAAATTTGACAATACCTTGGATTACAGTTCTTTAGGATGGTGATATGAACCTTCAGCTGGGGAAGGTTATACTGAAGAGAAGCCGGACTTTTGACAGGACCGGCTAGGGGCTCTTTGTCCTTCGAACAGGGCGTTAATTTGCGGACTTAGGCTTTATCAAATTACGAGAAATGAGCAATTCAGCAATTTGAACGGCATTCAATGCTGCTCCTTTTCTTAAATTATCGGCGACAACCCAGAAAGCTAAACCATTTTCAACGGTGATATCTTCACGAACACGGCTAATAAAGGTATCATCTTCTCCGGTACCTTCATAAGGTGTGGTATAACCACCATCTTCGTGTTTATCGATAAGCTGACAACCTGGTGCATCGCGGAAGAGCGCTTGTGCTTCAGATGCGCTTAGTGGTTTTTCAAATTCAACATGGACGGCTTCGGCATGACCGATAAAGACAGGGACCCGAACAGCAGTGGCTGTTAATTTAATTTTCGGATCGAGAATTTTCTTCGTCTCAACCGTCATTTTCCATTCTTCTTTTGTATAACCATCTTCCATGAAAACATCAATATGAGGAATGACATTAAAGGCAATGCGTTTAGTGAATTTTTTTGATGTAATTGGGTCTGCAACAAAAACTGCGCGTGATTGTTCGAAAAGTTCGTCCATTCCTTCTTTACCAGCTCCAGAAACAGACTGATATGTAGAGACAACAACACGTTTAATGATTGCAGCATCATGGAGAGGTTTTAAAGCTAAGACCAGTTGAATTGTTGAACAATTAGGATTTGCTATAATATTACGCTTAGAAAAGGCATTTATAGCTTCGCCATTGACTTCAGGGACTATCAACGGAACATTGGCATCATAGCGCCACGTGGAGGAATTATCGATGACGACACAGCCGGCAGCAGCAATTTTAGGGGCGTATTCTTTGGAAATGCTCCCTCCCGCAGACATAAGACAAAAATCTGTGTCAGAAAAATCGTAAGTATCCAGTGCTTTTACTTTTAAAGTTTTATCTCCATAAGAAACTTCTTGTCCTAATGAGCGTCGTGATGCTAGAGGGACAATTTCATGTGCAGGAAAACCACGTTCTTCTAAAATTGTAAGCATTTCACGACCAACATTTCCGGTTGCGCCGACAATTGCAACTTTATAACTCATTTTCTATATACTCCTCATGTCTCTCCACGTTTATTCCCCGTGCTATACTCAGGAGAGAGTGAGTTGGTCAAGGAACATCATTAAATTATATTTTTGATTTTCAACAACTCAATTTTGTGCACACCAATCATCATCATTAGCACAATAAATTGTTTTATTTCAAATAATACGTCTCTTTTAATCTTTCAGAATTGAAAAAATTGAATATTTTACGCTAAGCTATTATCTCTTTAGAAAACACTTTAATTAAGTGAATTTCTTATCTTCTGTCAATTGTTTACCTTCTCACTTTTGAATTTTTTAAGGATGGTATTACGTATCGCGTTGGTGGAATCTTTTTATACTTTATCTGTTAATTGTTGAATTATTTAATTTTCTCCCTATACCTTTAAAAGCGAAGCTTCCTATTACAGTCTGTAAACAGCTAGATTCTAGCGGCTTCCCATTTTTCACTTAAACTAAAGGCTCAACAAGCAGGCCTAAAAATATTTAAAAAGATATTGGGCATCTAAAAAACATTTGAATGTTTCAAGGAGGTATGCGTGCTTCATATCCTCATATCTTAAATGATAGAATTTATGGCACAACAGGATAAACTTAAGTATCCATATATAGATAAATTCCTATGAAAGTTATATATATTTTTTTTCGTGTCTATTTTTTACTTTATATTTCTTATTTTTACTTTAATCCTGTTATGCTATAAAATATCATTATTTGGAGTATGGTAGTATAAGATCTTTGATTTTTCTCGATATATTTAAGTGTTTTTTTAGTGCGTTGGAATATTCTTAGGCTTGTTTGGAGAGCCTTTTGTTTAAGTGACTCATATGAGTGGAAAGTCGTTGAACACTCACATATTTATGTTTAATAAAAGAGCAAGTTAGCACCTCATACATTTTTTAGCACCCAATGTCGTTACAGCTCTTGGTTTGTGAGACGATTCAATAAGAGGTATGCCTTTTTGTACATTTTTACTCACACGCCAACTTTGCTTGTAATGTGCAAACAAGAGATTTTGATTGATTCAATATAGAACAAATTTGAAATGAAAGAATTTTACGATATTCGAAACACTTATTCAATATCAATAACGTTAGATTATCATTATAAATCAATGCACTATTTCTAAGTTAAACTCGTTAGAATTCGGATTATTTACAAATCAGATTAGATTAAGCATTTTCATTCTCATGAAGTGTGGGGAGACAGTCACAATTCTTGTCAAGATTATTAAGGACTTTGATTATCTTTGCAATGAACTTATGAAAATAAGGGGTTATTTTTTTCATCAGAAATCAACTGCAAAATTGCTCTTTGTTTTTTGCGGGTCAGTATTCTGAAATTTTTTAAAAGTAAATATTCTGCTTTGCTTGCTATTCTGTCATCACAATGATAGAGGTTCTCTTCTTTTTTTGCGCCATCAACATAAAAGAAGGAAACGGGAACATCTAATATATGAGCAATTTCCTGTAAACGTCTTGCACTTACGCGATTTAAGCCTTTTTCATACTTTTGGATTTGTTGGAATGTTACGCCTAAATGACTTCCTAATTGTTTTTGAGAAAACCCCATGACGTTTCTTCTGAAGCGAATTTTTTTGCCTAAAGAAATATCGTAAAAATGTAGATTTTTAGTTTGCACTTTGTTTCCCCTCCGGTTGCGAGCGCCCTCGCATTAGTATCCGGGGTCTGGAAGTGCTGACTCAAAACAGCCTCTTGCTTTTAGTGCTGAGAGCACTTGGACATAACAAGAGCCCCCGGAAAATCCGGGATATCCGCAAAAAGCGGTTTTATTTCTAGTTTGAGTTTTTCGGGCTTCCAGACCCTATTGATCGTCGCGTATACGACCAAAAACGCAAGTTTCATTCATAAGGGAATTATTTTCAATCGTCAATCGAAATTCAATTTGCTTATTGCAAGCAAATAAAGTGCATTTTTTAGTCTATAGAGTTTATAGAAATATCTTTAAAGTGTGGATATCCAGTCTGTACTTACTACTCCCACCGCTACTCCCACCGGTCGCAAGCGCCCTCGCATTGGCATTCCGGGGGCTGGAAGTGCTGAAACCGAGTCAGCCTCTTGCTTTTAGTGCTTAAAGTACTTGGACATAACAAGAATCTCCGGAACTCAGAGATGTCTGCAAAGCGGGTTCATTTTTCGTGTTTGAGTTTTTCGGGCATCTAGGACCTATTGATCGTTGCGTATATAACCAAAACACAAGTTTCATTCATAAGGAAATTATTTTCAATCGTCAATTGAAATTCAAATTGCTTATTCCAAGCAAATAAAGCGTATTTTTTAGCCTATAAAGCTTATAGGAATGTCATAAAAACATAAATGTCCAGTTGTACTTATGTTCCCCTCCTGATTTAGTGTAAGTGCTTTTATATTGTACTTTCGCGATAGATCAACAAATTGATTTGTTATGATAAATCATTCTTTTTAACTAAAAATACAAAGCGGAATATCTTAAAACCTCTCATCACAAATCTTTTCATGTTGGATTAATTAAAATCGCTTGCTTGTACATCATAAGCGGGTGGGCCGTGTGGGTAAAAACAAGGGCTGTTTGAATCCTTTTTTCAGTTATTTTTATTCAGATATTTGTGTTGTGCAAGCGAATGTTTTTTATTGCTTCAGAATGAATAGACTGAAACGAGAAAAGCTGTGCTATTTGGGGCTTTGATTGCAAGGGGTAAAGCGATATAAATATCTTTTAAATCAGTGTATTTCTCTATTGTAAAATGCCTTTTCTCAGAATACGTGAATATTGAGAGACCATATGGATATAGAGGTTTGATAACAGTGGGCTTGTAGAAGGAAATTGCATGAGGATTTTTTATTTTTTATGCGTTATTTCTTCATTGTTTTGCAAAGGGCGCGCTTCTGAGGCAAGCATAATGGGAACGCCATCACGAATAGGATAGGCAAGTTTGGCTTTGAGAGAAATGAGCTCTTGTGTTTTTCGGTTGAAAGAGAGCGTGCCTTTCGTCATTGGGCAGACGAGCAATTCGAGCATTTTGGGATCTGTGGTCATTTTTTTCATGTTTGGACATTCATTAGTTTAAGCGGTAATCTGTTCCTGTTTGTTTCATGAGCGAGCGTTCTGTTAATGCAAGAAGAGTTTGGGCACGGCTTTCGATATCTGGAGCTTCAAGGAGAGCTTGTTTTTCTGCTGGTGTAAAGGGGATAAGAGCTGAAAAAGCATTAACCAATATAGGTGTAGGGGCTTCTATGATGCTGCTCCAATTATATTCCATTTCATGTATGGTTAGATATTTTTCTACAACGTCGAGTAAGTTCTCTCGGTTAATGCTTTCTTCAATATCAAATTCTTGCAAGTCTTTTATGTTTGATTGGATGAGAGCTGTTCGATAGGATTTTGTGTTTTTCAATTCTTGTTCTAAAGTGAAGCGGCAAACACCTTGTAAGATAATGAACAGTTGTCCATTTCCTGTTTCACTGTAGTTTGTAATGCGCCCTATACAGCCTGTTTTATAAAGTTGTGTAGAGAAGCGATCTGTATCCGATGAAAGTGGTTGAATAATGCCCAATAGGCGATCAGTTACCATAACATTTTCAATCATTTCAAGTGATTCTTGTTCAAAAATATTGAGTGATAAAAAACCACCGGGTAGTAAGAGTGCACCTTCTAAAGGAAAAAGAGCAATTTGTTTTGGAAGATCATTTTCGCAATTGTAAGAGATATTACCAGCTTTCATGAGTATTTTGTCACCTTTGTTCGGTAGTTTTAGTCTGTAAATAGTCGCTATTTATGACACTATTGAGAAAGCAGAAAACCTACTTCTTGTGCATTAAAATCATACTTATAAAATATTTGAAGTCCTTATTCTCAAAAAGAATATGAAACCCTATTTTTAAGGTTGAACTGCGCGCGAAAGAATATTGCTTTGCGATCTTTTTAGTGTGTGACGTTTTGTATGATTTTCAAGAGGTATTTTTGTTTATAGCTTTTGATTTTTGTCTTAAATTTCCTAAAATGTGTTCCTTGCAATTTTTGTAAGGTTCAAAAGGATAATATTATAAATCTTTTGAAGCAGCTTATGCAAGTTTTAAAATGAGAACATTTTCATCACTTTACTAATGACAGTATGATAAAGATAGGCTATAGGTTTAAATATGCTGGAAAGAGCGTTATCGTTTCTTTCATTCTTTTGCGGGAGAGTGCAGATTGCAAATTTTCGCATTGCCGCCGAAGGGGAAATAGCCCATAATCTCTCAGGCTTTAAGGACCGTAAAAGGAAGAAGGCAGATCTGGAAAGTCGGGAAAACCCGCGCCGAAGGTGTAAGCGAAAGATCTTTTCGCGAGTCTCTCAGGTTGATGACAGAGGGGGCAGAGACGACCATATTCTATGGGCGTTAGCGCAGCTTTGGAGTTATTATGGGCACAGCACAAGAAACATCTTTTTTAAAAACACTTCCTTTATATGATTTGCATGAAAAAGCAGGAGCAAAATTTGGTTCTTTTGCGGGTTGGAACATGCCTTTAACTTATCCTCTTGGCGTTTTAAAAGAGCATCTTCATACGCGTGCACATGCAGGACTTTTTGATATTTCTCATATGAAATTGATTGCGGTTGAAGGGGCACAAGCTGTGGAATTTTTGTCCTATGCTTTTCCCATTGATGCAGCAGCTTTAAAGATTGGGCATTCACGGTATAATTATTTGCTTAATGAGCAGGCTGGTATTCTTGATGATCTTATTATTACCCGTTTGGAAGAGGGTCGTTTTATGTTGGTCGCCAATGCTGGGAATGCACAGGCTGATTTTTTAGAATTGGAAAAGCGTGCGGTTGATTTTGAATGTCAAGTGATTGCCCTTGAAAGGGTATTGCTTGCGCTTCAAGGTCCTGAAGCGGCAGCCGTTCTTGCTGATGCCGATTTACCAGGGAATGAATTGTTCTTTATGCAAGGATTCGAACCACAACAGGATTGGTTTATAACGCGTTCTGGTTATACGGGAGAGGATGGTTTTGAAATTGCTTTGCCTATAGGGCATGCGCATATGTTGGCTGAAAAATTGCTGAGTGATTCTCGTGTTGAGTGGATTGGACTTGCAGCACGCGATAGCTTGCGGTTGGAAGCGGGGCTGTGTTTGCATGGAAATGATATTACCCCTGATACGACACCTATTGATGCGGCTCTAACATGGGCTGTTCCTAAAAATGTTCGAGAAAAAGCACAATTTTATGGTGCAAAGGCTTTTCTTGAAGCACTGCAAAAAGGACCGGCTCGTTGTCGTGTTGGATTAAAACCGCAAACGCGCCAACCTATTCGTGCCGGTGCGCTGCTTCTTGATGATCAAGGTAATGAGATTGGCATTGTAACATCAGGTGGTTTTGGTCCTTCTTTTGATGGTCCTGTCGCGATGGGTTACGTTCCTGTTGATTTTAAAGTTGAAGGGACACAAGTCTTTACAGAACTGCGAGGCAAAAAGATTGTATTATCAGTTCATTCTCTTCCCTTTGTTGAACAACGTTATTTTAAAGGATGATTTTTTATGTCTAAAACTTATTTTACACATGACCATGAATGGCTTAGCGTTGAAGGGCAAGTGGTGATTGTTGGGGTTACGCATTATGCGCAAGAGCAATTAGGGGATTTGGTTTTTGTTGATTTACCACAAAGTGGAACAAAACTTTCCAAAGGAGAGGCGGCGGCTGTTGTAGAATCAGTGAAGGCGGCTTCAGATGTTTATGCTCCTCTTGATGGTGAAGTGGTCGAAATAAATGAAGCCTTGGCTGATAATCCTGAATTGGTAAATCAGAAAGCCGAAACAGAAGGCTGGTTATGGAAAATGACATTGCAGGATGAGACACAACTGGAGGGGTTGTTAGATAAAGATGCTTATAAGGCTTTGATTGGATGAGTACTATGATCGAGCGTTCTTTTTCTTCTCGACATATTGGGCTGCGTCCTGATGAAACACAAAAAATGCTTGATGTTTTAGAGCTTGATTGTGTTGATACACTCATTTCTCAAGCTGTTCCACACTCTATCCATTTGGGACGTTCATTGAATCTTCCAGAGGCTGCTAGTGAAGGACAAGCCTTGGAAGAACTCTCCAAGATGATGGAGCGTAACCATGTGCACAAAAGTTTTATTGGGCAAGGATATCATGGAACTTATGTGCCTCCGGTTATTTTACGAAATCTGTTTGAAAATCCTGCTTGGTATACTGCTTATACGCCTTATCAAGCAGAAATTAGCCAGGGTCGTTTAGAGCTTTTATTTTATTTTCAGACATTGGTTAGTGAACTAACAGGTTTGCCTGTTTCTGCTGCTTCCCTTCTTGATGAAGCAACTGCTTTAGCTGAAGCCAATGCCCTTGCTTTTCGCTTTTTCCGTGAGAAAAAAACAAAAATTTCTCTTCAGAGTCTTTTACACCCTCAGACTTTGAGTGTTGCGCAAACGCGTGCTGAAACACAAGGGATTCAGATTAGCCAAAATGGCGAAATTGATTCTGATACAGCGGCAATTGTTTTATCTTGGCCAGATACAAAAGGTTCTTTTCATGATTACAGTGAGATCATAAAAGAGGCAAAGGAAAAGGGAGCTTTAGTTATCGTTGTAGCTGATCCTTTAGCGCTTACCCTTCAGGAGCCACCTTCTCAATGGGGGGCAGATATCGTTGTTGGCTCTATGCAGCGTTATGGCGTTCCGATGGGATTTGGTGGTCCACATGCTGGTTACCTTGCCGTGAGTGATGCGTTAACGCGTCTTATTCCAGGGCGTATTGTTGGTCAATCCGTGGATACCAAAGGACGCGTTGGTTTTCGTTTAGCTTTGCAAACACGTGAACAACATATTCGGCGCGATAAAGCGACGTCAAATATTTGTACAGCGCAGGCTTTGTTGGCTAATATGGCAACCGCTTATGCTGTTTGGCATGGGCCAAAAGGCTTACAAGAAATTGCGCAGCGAATTCATCATTTAACATGTCGTTTTGTTGCTGGTTTAGAAGCAGCAGGAGTTCATGTTGAAGGGAAAAGCTTTTTTGATTGTGTGAGTATTTCTGTTAAGGGAAAAGCGCGAGAAATTGCGCATCAAGCCAAAATAGGTGGGCGCCTTATTCGTGTTCTCGATGATGACACTATTGCAATCAATTTTGATGAATTATCGACAGAAGAAGATGCTGGTGCTTTAGCGCAGCTTTTTGGGGCAAAATTAGGCGATCAGGTTTCTCCACGACTCTTTGGAAAAAAACGGGATGCTGCTTTTCTTTCTCAGCCTTTTTTTCATGCGGTTCATTCAGAGACAGATATGATGCGCTTTTTGCGTCGTTTGGCGGATAAGGATTTGGCGCTGGATCGCGCTATGATCCCTCTTGGTTCTTGTACAATGAAGCTTAATGCCGCGGCTGAATTAATGCCTGTAAGTTGGGCTAGCATGGCCAATATACACCCCTTTGTTTCACAAGAGGATGCAGCGGGTTATTTGGAGATGATAAACCAGTTAAATGCGTGGTTGTGCGAAATTACAGGATTTGCGCAAGTTTCTTTTCAGCCAAATTCTGGTGCTCAAAGTGAATATGCTGGGCTTTTGGCTATCCGACGATATTACCAATCACGGAGAGAACATCAACGTACAGTTTGTCTTATTCCTGCATCTGCGCATGGTACCAATCCAGCCTCGGCCCATATGGCAGGGATGGAAGTCGTTGTGGTAAAATGTTTAAGCGATGGTGATGTTGATGTAGACGATCTCAAGATGAAAGCGCAATTGCATAAAGATAAATTGGCCGCTCTCATGATTACTTATCCTTCAACCCATGGTGTTTATGAAGAAAGTATTAAGGAAATTTGTTCTATTATTCATGAAAATGGCGGACAAGTTTATTTTGATGGTGCTAATCTCAATGCCCTTGTTGGTCTTGCTCGTCCTGCGGATATTGGCGCTGATGTTTGTCATATGAATCTTCATAAAACATTTGCTATTCCTCATGGTGGTGGTGGTCCTGGTATGGGACCAATTGGAGTTGCAGCGCATCTCAAACCATTCTTACCAGGTCATGAACAAGATGGGACAACACATGCGGTTTCGGCTGCTCCTTATGGAAGTGCGTCTATTCTTGCGATTACATGGATGTATATTCGAATGATGGGGGCTGATGGCTTAAAATATGCAACACAAATAGCCATTTTAAATGCCAATTATATTGCTGCACGTCTTTCAGCTGCTTATTCCATTCTTTATCGGGGCAAGCATGGACGTGTTGCGCACGAATGTATTGTGGATACACGCGTGTTGAAAGAGCAGTATGGGGTGAGTGTTGATGATATTGCAAAACGTCTCATTGATTATGGATTCCATGCGCCCACGATGTCGTTTCCTGTTCCGGGAACTTTGATGATTGAGCCAACGGAATCGGAACCAAAAGCAGAGATTGATCGTTTTTGTGATGCTTTACTCTCTATTGCTGAAGAAGCTAAGAAAGTTGGTAGCGGGGTTTGGCCAAAAGACAATAATCCATTGGTGAATGCCCCTCATACAGTGGCAGATACTTTAGATGATGCTTGGGCACGACCCTATTCGCGACAAGAAGCTGCTTTTCCCAACAGTTTTCTTGATCCAGCCAATAAATATTGGCCTCCTGTATCGCGTATTGATAATGTTGCGGGAGACAGAATGCTCATTTGTTCGTGCCCGCCATTGGGAAATACCTATTAAATAACAAATATGTATTTAATTTGTTTATTTGCATAAACAAAAAAGCCCACACATTTTGTGTGGGTTTTATGCTTGTTGATCATGTTACTATGGAATTATTTGTCTATTTTCTAGAATTTTGCATTGTTTTTTTATAACATGAGCAAAATCAAAAAAGTCGACAAAAAGCTGTGTTTTGTCGGCAATAGGCATGCTCTCCTTTGCCTTCTACCGTATGGCATGGTTTTAGTGACTAGGCGGCATCGGTCTCGCCAGCTAGTTCACGTAAACGAGAGCGAAACCTACGGGGGATAGGGTCACGTCTGTTGCATGTGTTGTGATATACTCCTTCTCACTAGGGTGACGACGACCGGTTGTAGAAAGAATAAAATCAATTTTAGTGTTTTTGATGATAAAGACACGCGAAACTCTGTTGTTGCATCTTTTCGAGTCAAGAATTGTCTAAATATTTCTCTTTAATCTGCTTTTTGTAAATATGACGCAAAAATATGTAAAAACACCTGTTAGAATGAGCAAACGCAAAGCCAAATGTATTATGGGTGTTTTTTACAAGGTGTCTTATAAAAAGCCGGCACATCTTTCCACTTCATTGCAAGTCAGTTTGTAACTTTACAGCGCTGTTTTTCTAAGAGCTCGTGTGCTTTAGCTGTTGCCTGTAAATCAACATCCAAACTTAACGCAGCCACATGTTTTGAGTCAGAGATTGAGAAAAAAAGAGCTTTATGAGTAGTTCCAGCTTTTGTCTGTCAGATGAGGGCGAGGGGATTGCGTATTTCTGTTGACGTAACCTTTGAAACTGGAAGACAATCTCATTTTGGGAAAATGTAAAGCCGTAAAGGTAAAACTCAATCCTCAGTTTGTCATCTCCTTTTAATTCAGCTTTGCGGCTTTCAAAAGCATTTAAAGCAATGTTTTTTTAATAATGGGGATTGCACATTGCTCCACACTTTTATTTATTGTGTTTTTTAATGGGGGCACGACCCTCATGTAAAACAGAACGCTCCAAAAAGAATATACTTGGGTTGTTAATTCACATGTTTGTTTTAAAGAGATATTTCGCTCCTAATCCCATTTCGCGACGGCGCTTGTGAATGGTGTAAGGGTAAATCTATTGATCCCCCAATCTTTACGCTTCATAACGGAGTAAGCCGGCACTATCCATACACTTTGCCAGCGCCTAATGTTATAGCTCTTGGCACTATGGTTCATAAGAGGCATTATTCTTTTCTTAAATCATTTTTATCTACACATAGTCCAGCTTGTGGTATGCAAGCGAATGATTTTAATTGGGAAATTAATTTTAAAAACTTTGTAGTAGATTCTTTTTTGTCAATTTATGGGGAAAGGCTAAGTTTTTGTATTTTAGATGAAAGCTACTTCCATAAAACAGTCCATTAACTTGTCTGTTTTGAGATTTCTGTGAATGTACGGTATCTATGACCATTCTATGTGGTTGATTGTTGTAAAATCTTTTGTAAAAGCCCCTCAATTTTCTAAAATGATGATTTTTATCAATTTATTTCTTTATGGCTAAAGAGTTTTTATGTGTAAATGTATTTATAGCGGGAGCCAAGAGATGTTAGAATTTCATTGGGGAGGGTATCGGCATCTATAGATACTTTTTCAAGTGTTTGATGGCGACCAATGAGCTCTACCCAGTCACCAGTTTGAGGTTTTTGTTCAAGATCGGTCGTATCTACAATAATGGAATCCATAGAAACCCGCCCAACCATGGGAAGTTTGTGCCCGTTGAAATAAACAGTTCCTTTATTCGAAAGAGCACGGAGCCAGCCGTCTGCGTAGCCTATAGAAATGGTTGCAAGAGTGCTTGGTCTGTTGGTTATAAAGCTTTCTGCATAACCAACAGGTGCTCCTATATCAACAACGCGGCTTTGAATGACTTGGGCTTCAAGTTTTAAAACAGGTTTCAGAGGTGATGGGTGTTTTCCCCGCGGATCAACTCCGTAAAGTGCAATGCCTGGACGAACAAGATCAAAATAAAAATCTGATCCTAGAAAGATACCTCCAGAATTGGCAAAGGAAACTTTGCAAGCAGGCAATTGCGCAAGGATAGTTTTGAAAGAAGTCAATTGGGCATAATTTGATGGGTGGGTATCATCTTCTCCGTTAGAAAGATGACTAAGAATATATTTTATTTCTGCTTTTTCGAAAATTGTAGGGTGTTTGATGAGTTTTTGTAACTCTTTTTGATCCAGTCCTAATCGGTTCATATGGGTATCGATTTGAACAATTGCTGGAAATTTTTTATCTTTTTTTTGACAAATTTTTTGCCAATTTTCAATGGCATTCCAAGAGTTTAGAACAGGAACAATACCAGATTGTGCGACAAACTCTTCTGCTAAGTGTGGAAGTCCATTCAGAAGGGCAATCGTGACATTTGATGGTAAAATGCTTTTTAATTGGAGTGCTTCTCTGATTTGTGCGACAAAAAAAGTGCGACAACCAGCTTGATAAAGGGCAGGAGCAATTTTGTGAGCTCCTAATCCATAGGCATTTGCTTTTACAACTGCTGAACATTGTGTTGGAGCTACACGTTTGGCTAAAGTGATATAATTGGCAACAATGGCACTGACATCGATGGTTGCTACAGCTGTATAGAGTGATGTATTTATTTCATCATTAACGGATTTGTTCATTTTAAAAGCTTATCTGTGTTCGTGAAATACGGAGTTTTTTTGGTTGTTTCATTGAGGTTCTTTACGATATAGGGGAAAGACACTATTTGCTATGGTCAAAATCATAAGAAGCCTATGCTGCCATTAAAGTCATTTTTTATGTAAAATGGTACTCTGGATATAAGAGATAGTTTAGTTTTATTTGTGTTGTTATCAACATGGTATCTTCTAATGATTTGTAAAACATAGACTTTTTTACTTATTTGCCCTCGTTTAGGCATATAAAAAAATAAACATAATTTATTGTATTGTATCATTTTGAAGAGTGCAATGTTAGACTATTATTGCTGGTGTGATTGTTTTGATTAAATATTGCATTGGCTTCTTATTTAGAGAAGGTAAAATGATTAAATTAACCACGTTAAATCAATGCATTACAAGTTTTCTACCATGAGAGGGAAGATCACTCATCTGTGCAATTTTGGATGTTGTCTCATGCACTTAAAATTATTTTTATTGAATAGAAAACAGTGTAAACACTTTTTGATACATTAAAACTGTTGATTTAGAAAACTCGTTGATTTGGATATTATTTGTTTTCAAGATGGATTGGGTATCCAGTATTTACTTTCTAGTCTTTGATTGGTTTTAAGTGAAATCAATTTTATCGCTTATAGAGTGCACTAGACTCATTTATTTAATTTTGACATAAAAGTGTTAACCTTGAGGTTTTTGTGTTGAGAAAATTGTTGGCAGATGGTTGTGCAAGTACTATATCACGTCAAAGATTCGAAATTTAACGTTCAATAAAGATATGGGGAAGAGTATGAATACGTCTGCTACCAATGTTCCGTCAAGCATCAGCAGCGTTGCAAATTTTCCGATTCCTGAGAATGTGTTCGCCCTTACTGTCCAAGAGGTTTGTCATTATACAGATCGGTTATTTAAATTCCGTCTGAATCGTCCGGAAAGTTTTCGTTTTCGTTCGGGTGAGTTTGTTATGATCGGTTTGCCAAATGCAGAAAAGCCGATTTATCGTGCTTATTCGATTGCAAGTCCCTTTTGGGATGAACAGCTTGAGTTTTTTTCGATAAAAGTTCCAGGGGGACCTTTAACCGAGCATCTCCAAAAAATTAAAATTGGTGATACAGTTCTCATGCGTAAAAAATCTACAGGAACGCTGGTGCTTGATGCTCTTATTCCTGGAAAACGTCTTTATCTTCTTTCAACTGGGACGGGGATTGCTCCTTTTGCAAGCCTTATTCGTGATCCTGAAGCTTATGAAAAATTTGCAGAAGTTGTCCTTATTCAAACAACGCGCGAAAAAAATGAGTTAATTTATGCAAAAGATCTTGTTTCCTCTTTGCAACAAGATCCACTCATTGGAGAGTATGCACAACAGTTGAGATTTTATCCTATGACTACTCGTGAAGCTTCTGAGCATATGGGCCGTATTACGACTGTTATGGAAAGTGGGGACTTTTTTGAAACAACAGGACTTCCTAAGATTCATCCTGATGAGGATCGGGTGATGATTTGTGGTTCCATGGCTATGTTAAAAGATTGCGCAAGGATGTGTGAAAGCTTTGGTCTTGTTGAAGGGGCCAATAATGCTCCTGCTACTTATGTTGTAGAGCGCGCTTTTGTGGAGTAATGAGTGGGAAAGTTGATGCTTTATCTTCTTTCAAACCGGTACGTGTTTTTTTCTTTTGCAAGCTTTATTCGTGAGCCTGACATTTATGAAAAATTTTCAGAAGTTGTTCTTATTTAAATAACGCGCGAAAAGAATGAGTCAATTTGTGCAAAAGATCTTGTTTCCTTTTTGCAATAAGATCCACTCATTGTGGGGCATATGCACAACAGTTGAAATTTTATCCTATGACCACTCGTGAGCTTTCTGAGCATATGGGGCGTATTACGACTGTTATGGAGAGTGGGTGCTTTTTTGAAACAAGCGGCTTTGAAACAATAGCACTTCCCCAAATTCATCTCGATGAAGATTGGGTGATGATTTGTGTTTCCATGGCAATGTTAAAAGGTTGCGCAAGAATGTGTGAAAGCTTTGGTCTTGTTGAAGGGACTGATATTCTTGCACTTTAACATTATATTGTAGAAAGAGCTTTTTTCGAGGGAGAGGGAAGTTGTGATGCGGTATATGCTAATGCAGTAATCGAATCCCAATCACTTATGGCAATAAGTTTTTGGGGCGCTATCCAAGAACCTCCAACGCAGAAGACATTGGGCAGTTGGAGCCATTGTGGTGCACTTTTTTGTGTAATACCGCCTGTTGGGCAAAACCAGATATCAGAGAAGGGAGATGCTAAAGCTTCGATGAAGGAAATACCTCCAGCAGCTTCAGCAGGGAAAAATTTAAGATATGAATAGCCTTTGTTTAATGCTTGCATGAGTTCACTTGGGGTCATTGCAGCGGGAAGAAGGGGAATTTCACTATTTTTTGCACAATTGATTAGTTCATTGGATAATCCGGGGCTTACAATAAACTTGGCTCCAGCTTGTTCGGCTTTTTCGTAATGTGTTGTGTTGAGAATTGTGCCGGCTCCAACAATTGCTTCAGGGACTTCTTGTGTGATTTTCTGAATTGCTTTGAGGGCATTTGGTGTTCGCAAGGTGATCTCAATTGTTTTTAATCCACCTTTGACAAGAGCGCGTGTTAAGGGTACAGCACTTTGTAGATTGTCAATGAGTAAAATAGGTATGACAGTTTGTCCTTGGAGATATAATAAAAGCTTTTTTCTTTTTTGGCACATGATATTTTTTCTTCTTGGAGATGATATTATTTGTATCGTTTGATTAAGCACAATATGTTAAAGAGTACATGAATAAATCTTGAAATTGAATGAAACGCGCGTTATGGCAAAACACATGGAAAAGAATTTTAAAGTTGCTGCACTTTATTGCTTTGCAGATTTGAAGCATTATCATCAATTACAAAAACCTTTGCAGGATTTATGTCAAGCAAAGGATATCAAAGGCACTCTGCTTTTAGCACAAGAGGGCATTAATGGAACAGTTGCTGGTTCTTGTGATGCGATTGAGGCATTGGTGGGTTTTATTACGGCTGAGCCAGCGTTTCAAACGCCGGAGATTAAATATTCATGGGCATCAAAAATGCCTTTTCATCGCATGAAAGTGCGGTTGAAAAAAGAGATTGTGACAATGGGGGTTGAAGGGGTTGATCCGCTAAAAGTTGTTGGTACTTATGTCGATCCTGAAGATTGGAATGCTCTTATTCAAGATGAAGAGACAATTTTAATCGATACACGGAATGACTATGAATATGCGATAGGGAGTTTTCAAGGAGCGATTGATCCGCAGATTAAAACATTTCGCGAATTTCCTGAATGGGTGCGTAAACATGAGGCTGAGTTAAAGAAAAAAAAGAAAATTGCTATGTTTTGTACAGGCGGCATTCGGTGTGAAAAATCAACAGCTTATGTTCGTGATCTTGGTTATGAGCAAGTCTACCATCTAAAAGGAGGTATTCTGAAATATTTAGAAAAAATTCCAAAAGAGAAGAGTTTATGGTGGGGTGAGTGTTTTGTTTTTGATGAGCGTGTTTCTGTTCAACATGGTCTTGAAGAATGTGGACGCGAATTATGTCGTGCGTGTCGTTCTCCTCTTAATGCTGAAAGCAAATTATCGCCTCATTATGAGGAAGGTGTTTCCTGTGATGCTTGTTATAACACGCGTAGTGAAGCCGATAGAGAGCGCTTTCGTGAGCGCCATAGGCAATTTCAATTGTTGAAGTTGCGTGCAATTGATTCTCATCAAGGGACATAAGGATATCGCAGTGTAGAGTTTTAAGTTGTAGCGTTTTTCTCTTAAATTTAAGAGAGAAGAGTTTTTTAATATTGGTAGAAAAATATTTTATAAGACCGGATATTATTCGGTCTTTTTGTTTATGTTAAATTATTTGACTTATAAATAATCATTATAGATTGTTCGCTCTCCTTGACTTTATAGGATTGAGTTTTCAGATACTTTTCATTTTAAAATAGAAAAGCCGTTCACCAACAGCGCAGAGGAGGGAGATTTATAGTTTAAGAGAAAAGCGTATGAATAAGATGTGATTAATAAGAGGAGATGAAAAAGCAGATGCTAGGTGGAAAAAATAAAATGATAATAGGAGTTTATGATTTCAGAATTTAATATAATACATTAATTTATAATGATAATTTATTTTCATTTGAATAAAATAGTTCAATATTGTGAACTTTATTGCTTTCAGATTAGATGAGAACGAATCGCGTAAAATTCATTCACTTGTACGTTGCAAATGGGAGCAACGTGTGGACAAAAATCATTTTAGATAAGGTGTTATGAAACATTTCAATGTAGGAGTTTCTGCAATATTGGGAGTTGGCAGATAGAATGGGAGCGTTTGTTTTTAATTTCATAAGTATAAAGAGGGTGAGATGTAGTTGATCTATATCATACAAGCTATATTATACGGGGAATTCTTCATGATATTTTGCTTAAGCGATGTTGTGAAATGAATGTGGAAGTAGGGGTGTTTTTTAGGATGTAAATGAGAAAGATGATGGCGTTTTGTTGGGGGAAGGACACGTTATCTTTAAAGACGATGGTGCTTCAGTCGTTACTATCCTCAGTCTTCAATGTTGGTCATCTTTGCATTTGAGAGGATATATAAGAGGTACTCCTTTTTTCAATTGTTTTTTATTTGTGATGCGCAAAAGAATGATTTTAATTGATTCATTGTAAGAGGGTTGAAATAAGAGGATTTTATAATGGGATTTTTGTTTAAGGGCACAATAATAAATTGTCATTATAAATTAAGTTTTGAATAATTTATTTTGCGTTATTTTCTGCTGCGGATATTAGGAGATAGAATAGGGTAAAGAAACGAGGGGCTTTAAACACAAGACAGTGATTTATGTTGCACGGATAATGTAAGGGGTGTGATCTCATGAAAGCGGATGGATGGCTTTGTCTGGGGGAGAGTGTTGTTTTTTTGCACCATTTTATCTTTAAGAATTAAAAAATGTTTAAAATTAAAAAAATGATTGAAATGAGAAAGGATTCGTTTTATAGGATGCCTTGCCCAAAGTCGCACGTGCCTGTGGGTGTCCGCTGGTTCTCAAATGGTGAGATTAACCGGTACGGTACCTGGAACTAACCGCTCCAGTCATTCTTACAGCCAATTGCAAGAATGAGGACATCTTGAAGCAACGACGGTGCGGGCCTTTCTGGTGTCTTCCAGCTTTTAAATGCTGGGATAACTATAGAGGCACACCTCATTGCCTTCAGTGCGGAAGTGGTTTTCTCAACTCCAATCAAAAAGGCAGATAAAATAGAATAACGCGGCTTCGCGCTGTTCTTTCGCTGCATGCAATGCTAATTTCTGATTTTTTGTAATCAGAATGGGGATGGTTGTTGTGTGTTTTTTGTCCTTTAGCTTTTGGCAGCTTTGGCTGTCCAAGCATAGAGTGGGGGAGCTTTCCCTCAAGGAGAATTGCAGATGGCAACGCAACGTATTCGCGATTTTCTTGCAACACATCGTTCTGAAGGTCCATGCTTAATTGTTGACCTTGATGTTGTTCGTGACAACTATTTAAATTTTGAAAAAGCTCTGCCGCAGTCTCGTATTTTTTACGCAATAAAGGCAAATCCAGCTCCTGAAATCTTGCGTTTTCTGAGTTCTTTAGGATCTTCTTTTGATGCGGCTTCTGTTGCAGAAATTGAAATGGCTTTAAAAGCAGGAGCAACGTCAGAGCGTATTTCTTTTGGGAATACGATTAAAAAAGAGCGTGATATTGCACGAGCATATGCATTGGGAGTTTCACTTTATGCCGTTGATTGTGTTGAAGAAGTGGAAAAAATTGCGCGTGTTGCTCCAGGAACACGTGTTTTTTGCCGTGTTCTTACCGATGGCAAAGGTGCAGAGTGGCCATTGTCACGCAAATTCGGTTGTGTTCCAGCTATGGCGGTTGATGTTCTAAGACGGGCACACCAATTGGGTTTGCAAGCCTACGGTGTTTCTTTTCATGTTGGATCTCAGCAGGTTGATCTGAGTGCGTGGGATCGTGCTTTATCGGATGCTTCTACAGTTTTTAAGCGCTTGGAACAAGAAGGTATTTCACTAAGGTTGGTGAATATGGGGGGAGGTTTTCCAACGCGTTATTTGAAAGATGTCCCTACAGAACAAGCTTATGGTACAGCAGTTTTTGATTCATTGAAAAAGCATTTTGGTAATCGTATCCCTGAGACGATTATTGAGCCAGGACGTGCGATGGTTGGCAATGCTGGTGTTATTCGTACAGAAGTTGTTCTAATATCTAAAAAAGCTGATAATGATAATGTACGATGGGTTTATCTTGATATTGGAAAATTTAATGGTCTTGCTGAGACTATGGATGAAGCCATTCGTTATCCTATTGAGACACCTCATGATGATAAGGTAATGGAGCCTTGTATTTTGGCTGGACCAACATGCGATTCGGCAGATGTTCTCTATGAAAAAACACCTTATCCGCTTCCTCTATCCCTAACGATAGGAGATGAAATATTGATTCATGGAACGGGTGCTTACACAACAACTTACGCATCGGTTGCTTTTAATGGTTTTGAGCCTTTACGATCATATGTGATCTGAGGTTTCCTTTTAACTATAGTTTTTTTAGACTTTTTGCTATGCTCGTCATGGCGCTATAAGAGGGCGGTCATTGAGATGAACATGATGAACTTTCAAACAAAAGATGGGGCATGTTTTACACTTTTATTGGAGCAAGAAACCGATAAGCCTTATCGAGAAATTTTGCTTGATTCAACGATGGGGTATGGACGTAAACGTAAATCATCAGAGGCTTTACGTCGTGGTCGGTTAGCTGCTCAAGGACTTTCTTTTGTGGTTAAAAATGCGCTTGGAGAGCTTGTGGGAAGTGTCCGTCTTTGGCATGTTTCTTTTTCTAAAAGAAAAAATAAAACACAACATGCTTTACTTTTGGGCCCCTTGGCTGTTGCATCTGAATGTGCTGGTATGGGAATAGGATCAATTTTAGTCCGCCATGCAATTGAAACAGCAAAAAAATTGGGATATGGCGCCATTTTGCTGGTAGGGGATTTTGAATTTTATCAACGTTTTGGCTTTTCAAATAGTTTAACAGAAAATTTGGCAATGCCTGGTCCTTACGAAAAGCATCGCTTTCAAGCGTTGGAACTGATACCACATTATCTTTCTGGGTGTTATGGCACTTTGGTTCCTAGTGGAGAACGAGAAGTTTCAAATCGTTTTCAGCATCATAAAGTGGCTTGAAGATCGTGTTTATTTTGTTTTTCAACAGCTGGCATTGAGGAGAGCATACTGTTTTGGCTAGAGCCAAAGTATTTAGCGGTACAAAGTTTTTGGGGAGTTGTATTGCGATTTCATTATATGGCTGGTTTCTTATTTTTGATAATTTCAGTTAAGTGAGTAGGAATATATTTTAAGCTCATTTTTTTAAATAGCGTCCTATTTTATAATATTAAAGGAACCGGATTTTTGAGTGGTTTTGTATTCTTTAAAAGCCAGTATCATCATACATTTTCCAGTTTTCAATATCGTTGGTAGATCTTGCATCGAAACGGTTGGATATTTTATTTTTTTCTTAAACAGTTTTTGTTTCTTTGCTTTTTATGTGCAAGGGAATGGTTTTGATTGATTCAATAGAGAGATATTTTGAGAAATTTTATACAATTTTAGCGCTTGTTGAAAGAGAAGGGGCTTAAGAAAGAAAAATATGCAGCAGTAGAATCAAAATTATAGGTATCAGCTTTTTTAAAAGAGTGTAAAAAATAAAATTACATGTTCAAAAGCAGCTTTTTTGAAAAAAATATATAATTACTTTTTTACTATAAAGGTAAATCGTTTTGCAATTAGCATGAGAGGATCAAATACAAAATGATTTTTTCATGTAAAATTTTGCATTCAGAATCAAAAAAACGTTGTCCTACACATTATAAGGGAAATAGGTGCGTGAATAAAAATCACAAGAATCATAAATCTTTTATGAATATTCTTGTAAGACTCAAAAGAGTAAAGGGCCAAGAATCTTTTAATCTTTTGTGCCCTATGGTGATAAATCAAAAATCTTATAGAAATAGCTGCTTTATCTTTATAGTGTGGAGCACGTTAGGTAAGATCTTTGTTTACCGATCATCTAAAACAATTTTTGTATGTGAGAAGTTATTTTAAAAGTGCGTAAAGAGCCTGCATTGAAAAGAATTTTTATCAGAAGAATCATTTAGAATCACATATTTATTTATACTGTCTCTTGAGAAAAGGTAAAGTGCATAGGAAGCGAGGAAAGTGATAAGGATAAAAAATATTTCTCAATTTTAATTAAGCTTAGTGATTTGGTGGTGAATCCATGAGAGGTGGTATTTTTTTGAGAAACATGGTCATAAATGTCAAAACACCAAAGATGATGGTTATGATAAAGAAAATATCACTAAAAGCCATAATCATTGCTTGTATGCGTACCATATTAAACAATTGAGAAAGAGCCAGGGTATAGGAATCAAAGGTTTCTGTTTTGAATAATAAAGTAAGCTTTGAAAGCATTTCAGTTGCTTGTCTGTTTGCGTGGTTAAGTGTTTCGGCTATTCGTTCATAATGGAAATCCGTGCGTTTTGTCATGATAGTGCTGATAATGGCAAGCCCTACAGCACCACCTAGATTCCGTGTGAGATTAAAGAGTCCAGAAGCATTTTGCATTCGTTCTGGTGGGAGTGTTCCCAAGGCAATATTATTAATAGGAACCATACATAACATTACAGAAGCACCACGGAAAACTTGCGGCCAAAAAAGCTGCCAAAAATCCCACTTATCTGTGATAGTGCTTGCCATCCAAGTGCCTATTGCAAAACCAAAAAGTCCTATTGCCATCATTAAACGTGCATCCATTCGTGCTGAAAGGAATCCTGCAAGGGGAGCCGTTAATAACATGACGAATCCTGAAAGAAACAATGTTTCTCCAATCATAAGGGCATCATAATGGCGGATTTGGCTCAAATAGACAGGATAAAGGTACGTGAGTCCATAAAGACCTATCCCCAGTGAAAAGGAAAAAATGGATGCAGCTGAAAAATTGAAATTAGAAAAAGTAGAGAGATCTACAATGGGTTCTTTTGCTGTAAAAGCACGCCAGAAAAACAAGGCGGCAGCAAGAATCATGATAATGAATAAATTCCGAACCAGCCTATCATTCAGCCAATCATGACGTGCGCCTTCTTCTAGTACATACTCTAAAGTTCCTAGAAAAACAGCCATAGAAATGAGCCCCAACCAGTCAAATTTAGCCATGAGAGATGGATTTGCTTTATCAAAATCAATCAATTTCCAAGCGAGAATTGAAATAATAATCCCAAAAGGCACATTAATGAGAAAAAGCCAGTGCCATGATAAGATATGACAAAGATAACCTCCGACCGTTGGACCAATAGTGGGGGCTAATGTTGCGACTAGTCCAACAATAGGGGTAACAATTGGGCGTTTGGAAGGAGGGAAAAGAACATAAGAGGCGACAAAAACGCTTGGGATAATTCCTCCACCAATAAAACCTTGCAATGCACGGTAGATAATCATCTCTCCAATAGATGTTGCTGTTGCACAAAGAACAGAAGTAATCGTAAACCCGATCGCTGATATGGTGAAGAAAATACGTGTTGAAAGCAATCTTCCTAAGAATCCAGAAAGGGGCAACATGATGACTTCAGCGATGAGATAGGAGGTTTGAACCCATGAAATTTCTTCAGAGCTTGCAGAAAGACCAGCTTGAACTTCGGCTAAAGAGGAGGCAACGATTTGTATATCCAAAATCGCCATGAACATGCCAAAGGCCATAACTATGAAAATCACAATGTTACGGATTTCTATGCGCTCTTGAGACTGTATGGGCTTTGGTATTGAAGATGTCATAATAATGAGGTTATTTGCTTGTTATTATAAGAGACTTTTATCTTGTGGTTTTGTACGTGTATCAACTTCTACTGAAACACTCATTCCTGCTCGGATATGTCCGGTCTTTAAGACTTCTTCTGGAATAGAAATACGTACGGGAATGCGTTGGACAATCTTTGTAAAGTTACCGGTAGCGTTTTGTGGAGGAAGAAGAGAAAAAACAGCACCTGTTGCAGGTGAAATAGAAAGCACTGTTCCTGTAAAGACCTGCTTTTTGAAGGCATCAACAGAAATATAAGCCTTTTGTCCTGCATGAATATTTTGCAACTGTGTTTCTTTATAGTTTGCTTCAATATAAAGTGCATGGATGGGGACTAACGCTGCAAGACGTTGGCCATTTACAACAAAATCTCCCGTTTTTGCTGTTAAATTTCCTATGATTCCATCAAATGGCGCGCGTATAATGGTTGAATCAAGATCACGTTGTGCTTTTTCACGCGAAAGTTCTAAACTCTTTGTTTGGCTTTCTGTTTCACTTCGTTGTGCTTCTAGTACTCGGATATTTGCACGTGCTGCAGCGATTTGTGCATCTGCTCTGTTAATATTTGCAATGGCTTGTTCATAAGCTGATTTGGCATCATCGACATCAGATTGAGGAGCATAACGATTGGCTTTCAGTTCTGTTACACGTTTTAAGGTGAGTTGTGCATTGGTTGCTATGGCTGAAGCGGCTGCTTTTTGCGCTTTTGCATCATCTAAAGCACTATGAGCGGCTGTGATTTGTGCATCAATGCGTAGAAGTGTTTTTTTCTGTGTGTCAAGATGCGCTTTTGTTTGATCCAAGGCTATTTGATAATCACCATTGTCTAAGTAAAATAAAACATCGTCCTTTTTTACAACTTGGTTGGCTTTAATGGCAATTTTTGCAATATATCCATTTAATTTAGTCGCAATAGCGGCTATATCTCCTTGTACATAGGCATCTTCAGTGGATAGCATATAACGCCATTGCGTTATCCATTTGTAGCTAAACCAAAGCACAAAGAGTGCAAAGACAATAAGAAGAGCCTTGATTACTTTCTTTTTTTGCGTTTTATTGAAATTTTTGGTTGAAAAAATTGTCTCAGCTACGGACATGATTTTATACTTTCAATATTTATGTTCCAATGAGTATAATAAACCCATCACTAAGATCGGGTGATATACATGCACGGACGATAAGAGCTTTTCAAACAATAAGGCGATCCCTGGTACATAATGCTAAATATATAAACTTGCAAGTTAGAGATCTTGTTTTCAAGTTAGCGGTCTTATTTTATTGCGCATTTTTTACAAAGACCTCGTACTTCTAAGGTGCTTTTATGTGCTTGGAAGTCAACAGCTTGAACCATCTGTTTTAAACTCGATACAATCGTTTGATTTTGTATTTCGTTGACTGTGCCACAGTTTTCGCAAATTATAAACGTTGTAAGTTCATGTTGACAGTTTTCAGGGTGTAAACAGACCATAAAGGCATTTACACTTTCAAGACGATGAATACACTTTAATTGTACGAGTTTTTCTAACGCACGATAAACTTGGAGAGGTGCACGAAAACCTTCTTCGCGTAAGTGATTGAGAATCGCATAAGCACTTAAAGGCCCTTTTGCATTTTTTAAAGTGTTTAAAACCAATGTTTGGTTACGCGTCAGTTTAGATGACATTGACATCTTCCTTTTGCTCTCGTGGAAAAGCATAAAGTGTGTAAGATATTTATGCAATGGTGATTATAGAATATGTACTCTATCTTTAGCCTTTTACATGACATCCTTGCGATATGTAAGAAAAGTTGCAATCGTTGTGAGGGGAGGGGTATTATAATCTGAAAGCCGCTGCTATCGGGCATGAAACTTTTATACGCTTCTTATTTTTCCTATAATTGCTTGTTGCCAATAATGTCTTGAAATAGGATTTTTTGTTCAATATTTTATTGGTATTGTTTTGGGC
>NZ_JBHIOQ010000060.1:0-1034 GCF_042195565.1 Bartonella sp. AP88XZML
ACGAATGTTCAGAATAAATTGACTGAACAGGTTAATAATGTGATTAACAAAGTAGAAAGCGAAAGCTTTGTTCAGCAAGACCAAACAACACATCGTCTCACTATTGGAGCTGCAGTAGAAGGCAGTGAAATCAATATAGCCAACAAGACTGGTGCGGATCGGATAATTTCAGGTGTTGGTGAAGCAACAAAGGATAATGAAGCTGTTAACAAAGGTCAGCTTGATAAAAGTCTGAAGGATCTTTCTACCAGCCTTCAGTCTGATGATTCAGCCGTTGTTCATTACGATAAAAAAGATGGTGATAATGGCGGCATTAATTACACGAGTGTGACTTTAGGTGGTAAAGATAAGACAGCTGTAGGTCTCCATAATGTTGCTGATGGTAAGATTGCCAAGGATTCACATGATGCAATCACGGGTGGACAGGTTAATACCATAGCTTCGGATTTATCAAAGATTTTAGGTGGCGCTGTATCCTTTGATGGCAAAAACTTTACAGGACCAACGTATGACTTATCGACAGTTTCTAAAGAGGGTAATGTAACAAATAAATCGTATGAAGGTGTTGAAACAGCCTTTAAAGGACTTGATGAGAATATCAAAACCGTTAACGATCGTATTAAGGAAGTCTCAGAAGGAGTTTCACAGGATTCTTTATCATGGAGTAATCAGAGTAATGCTTTTGTAGCCTTGCATGGAAAAGAAGGTGAAAAGACAAACAGCAAGGTCACATCGCTGGCTGATGGTTCTCTAGTGGCGGGTTCGAGCGATGCGGTTACGGGTGGACAGATTAATACCATAGCTGCGAGTTTAGCAAAAATTTTAGGAGGCAAAGCATCGTTTAGTGCTGATGGCACTTTTACAGCTCCCAGCTATGACTTATCGACAGTTTCTAAAGAGGGTGATGTAACAAATAAATCATATGAAGGTGTTGGAACCGCTTTTTCAGGTCTTGATGCAAATATCAAGAATGTGAATGCACGGATTAAAGAGGTTTCTGAAGGAGTAGCACAGGATTCTTTGGTATGGAGCAA
>NZ_JBHIOQ010000061.1:0-6381 GCF_042195565.1 Bartonella sp. AP88XZML
GTTGTATTTGCTTGATGTAAAGAAAGATCAATCTGCCCCTTCATCTATTACTTCTCAAAATTATGCTATCGCTTCAGGTGCCGCTGATCATAGTGCATCTCTTAATGACAGCATACCATTTTGATTGATAAAATATAACAAAGAGAAACATGTGGGCTCCCACAGATTAGGGGATGTATGAAGAAGAAAGATGCTTACATTTCACAAGTGAAAGTACGTCAAGATCCTGTTAATCAATTGGCAATTGAAATGCGTGCTAAACGCTTTGGTTTGACGATTGAAGAGGCTAAAAATCCGCTTGCTGGTACTTATGTTGGGCGGCTGTGTTTGCAAGGCATGCTTACTCAAGACCAGTATGATGCTGCGCAAAAATATCTTGAAGTGAAAAATGACTATTTGTGTGCAAAAGGTTTACCAAGCGCTGTTTATGATGAAATGCCATCATCTTCTGATGACAAAGCAAGAGAAAAATGGGTTGAATTTGCAACAGAACAGTTTTCTAATATGCAAGAGGCGATAAAAGAAACACAACATCTCTATAGACAGTATAATCTTTATGCAGCAATACAATATATTGTTGTCGAAGACCAAACATTACCACATCTTGTGAATTCATTGCGGGTCGCTCTTAACGCGCTTCATAAATATTTTGACAGAAAAACTAAATGGTAAATGTTTTATTGTTCTTATTTCTATAAAAGCATGAAAAGCTCTTGAAGAATATGCATTAGAATGTTATATTTTTATATAATATTAAAGGGAGTGTTTTATGCACACAACAAAATTACGTAAAGTTGGAGGGTCTGTTATGCTCTCTATACCGCCCGCATTGCTTGATGTTCTTCATCTTTCTGAAAACACGCAAGTGGGTTTGGCTATTGACAATGGACAATTGGTTGTAAAACCACAGGCATTCCCTAGCTATACTCTTGAAGAATTGTTAGCGCAATGTAATCCTTCAGATGATTTTGCGGATGGTGATATGGAGTGGTTTGATGCCAAGCCTGTTGGCAGAGAGCTCTTGTAATGAAGCGGGGCGAAATTTGGTTTGTATCGCTTGACCCAACTTCTGGTTATGAGCAAAAAGGAACGCGTCCTGTACTGGTTGTGTCACCGGAGGCGTTTAATCGTGTCACAAAAACACCAATTGTCTTACCTATTACAAGTGGAGGAAATTTTGCGAGAACCGCAGGGTTTGCTGTTTCATTAGCAGGAACAGGATTACATACCACAGGTGTGATACGTTGTGATCAACCACGAGCTCTCGATATAGCAGCGCGTCAGGGAAGGAAAATGGAAACAGTTCCCTCTATAATTATGAACGAAGTGTTAGCCAAGCTATCAACATTTCTAACATAGTTTTTTTATGCATCTTTAAGAACGATGCTAAAGTAAGCAATGTGACGTGAAACGTTTTTCTGTACAATTCGTTATATTTGTATTACAGTGAATACAAATATAAGGATTGTGTTATGACGATATCTATTCGATTGCCAAGTGATCTCGAAACACGTTTGAATAATTTAGCTGCTAAGACAGGACGTACAAAGTCTTTTTATTTGCGTGAGATTATTGAACGTGGAATAGAGGAAGCAGAGGATTATTATTTAGCTTCACAAGTAAGAGAGCGCGTTCGAAGGGGAGAGGGTACTTTTTATAGCTCTGAAGAGGTGAGGAAAGAGCTTGGCTTGGACGATTAGGTGTTAGAAAACTGAAGCAAAGTCTGGACAAATACTTTTCACAAAAGCGCATAATCGTATTGGTTTATAACAAATATTCTACCAAATGCTCGTAGGATTTGTTGTAATGAAAATCTTTATTTTCGAAAATTGCCTCCTGCTTTTCGATATGAAATTGTTTGTATTCTTCCTTTATAGCTTTTTTCAGTGCATTCACCTTTTCTTCACCGAAGATAATTTGTAGTTTCTCTCTTGAATTTATTATATTTACGAGCATATCCCAATAGATAAATCTATTATAGCATTTTTTACTTGCTGATTTAATTTGTTCTATTGTTCCTAATTTGTAAGTTTTCTCAAATGTTGGAATATTTTTAGAAATGTATAGATTATAATTATCTTTTTCATTTATGAGTTCTTTATCTTTCTCTTTACACTCATTTACCTGCCATTTTACCTCTTCGGTATAACGGTCTTCATCTAAAGAAATATATCCTTCTGTAACAGTTTCAAGAAGACGCTTATAATGAATAAAAATTTCTCTTGCTATTCTATAGTCATCCGAAATGTCATACAACAATGTCAGTAAATATTTTTTTATCCCTACTAGGCATTCATACTTAGGAGGCAAATGCCATGATTTCAGTATTTCTTCTATCTCTTCGTATTCTGTATTTTTAGACATTTCATCCCAGTAGATGTCAAGCGATTTATCATCTTTATAAAACCCATGTAACGCTTGTTTTTCGTACTCGGCTATGATCATATCATCAACCACATATAACCACCAATGCAACAAAAACATTGTAGGTTTATGACATGTTTTTTCTGTAAGGGGATCTACGATTTTTTCAACAACTATCCCGTTTTTTTTCATGAGTCGCATTGTTTTTAGATAGCTTTTCTTAAAAGCTATGTGTTTCTTGAATACATTGATTTTTTCGCAATGCTCAGCAGAAGGTTCTGTTTCCAAAGCTTTCTTATAGAGAAACGGTATTTCTTTATATCCTTGAGTACAGATATCTTTTATGATGGGATGGTGATGTTCATAATCTTCACCTATCATTATGGGATCTTTTATTCTTAGTATATCCTTTTCCCACTGTCTAATTTCTTTATTCCATTGCTTAATCCATTTTTGCGATATTTTTTGAGCCTTCTTTAAAAGACTTCTATCCCATTTCGTAATTTGTTCTTTGTATATTTCTATTTCTCGATCTTTATGTTCCTGAAGTAACTCGAATTGTTCTTCATAGTCATTCATTCTTAAATAGCCCCTAAAAGACAGCAAAGTTGCTATTATTAGTAATATGTTCACTGAGAATTCAAAATATAAAAACACATCGATTATTATGATTAATAAAATCGTATTTTCGAATCCCACATTCCAACCTTTCTCTCCTACCTTCGAAATGTGGTAGATCATATTTGCTGCTATTAATATTCCTCCTATGACTATAATTATTTCCATTATTCCCCCCGCTTTTTGCTAATCAATAACTTTGTGCTTCCGTATAATTGATTCGTTTAGAAGATACAATTGTGAGTGGTTGGTTGTTAAAGACACTAGATTTAGGTGAAAAAATAAAAAATACACAATATAGTGATTTTTTTGTTGACAGGATATGAAAAATAGTGTTTTATGGCGTTGCTGTACTAGTCGAATTGCGTCTAGAATTACGGTAAAGGTATAACCTTTCTTATAAGTTTATATGATTGTTCAGAGCCCTGCTTTTGCGGGGTTTTTTTATTGTCTTGTTTACAAAAAGAAACACACATGAAAACCACTGAAAAACTTGCAAAAAAAACGCCCCCAAAGGCAGGTCAAGGGCGAGTAAAAGGTGTGCCAAATAAAACGACACGTATTTTGAAAGAAGCAGTGCTTAAGGCAGCAGAGCGCGCTGGTAAGAAATATGGTGATGATGGTTTGATCTCTTATTTGGAAAAGCAGGCTATAGAATGTCCAGCGGCTTATTTAGCGTTGCTTGGTAAGGTGTTGCCTTTACAGGTAACAGGTGAAGATGGGGGAGCCATTAAGATGATAACGCGTGTAGAAATCGCGCCTTTGGTCAATGACAACACGACAGATTAGTATTGTACCAAAACTCATTCCTATTTTTGCAGGGGACGCTTTGGTGCGAGCGGCTTGGGGTGNATTGATGGCTGCTTTAAAAGGCTATCAATTTGGTATGCAGGGGATATCGGGGACCATTCTTTGTGCACGTCAGTTTCAGAATTCTTTGGCAGAGAGTTCATTGGAGGAGATTAAGCGCGCCATTGAAGCGCACGACTTTTTAAAGGACTATTACAAGGTTGGGGAATCTTCGATTAAGTCGATAGATGGTCGCGTAGCCTTTCAGTTTTCTGGTCTGGACCGTAATATTGCGAGCATTAAATCCATGGGGCGTATTTTGCTTTGTTGGGTTGATGAGGCAGAGCCCGTTACAGAGACGGCTTGGCAAACGCTTATACCGACTTTGCGAGAAGAAGGAGAGGGATGGCGGGCAGAATTATGGGTGACATGGAACCCGTTGCGAGAGAATGCCCCCGTTGAGAAGCGGTTTCGCTTTTCAGACAATGAAGCCATTAAGCGTGTAGAGATCAATTGGTCAGACAACCCGAAGTTTCCCAAGATCTTGAATGAAGCGCGGCTTGATGATCTGAGAAACCGTCCCGAGACCTATAAGCATATCTGGGAAGGGGCTTATCTTACAGCGGTTCAAGGCGCTTATTATCAAAAGGAAATGTTGGCAGCCGAGCAAGAGGGGCGGATAGGGCGCGTTGCGCGTGATCCTTTAATGCAGATACGCGCCTTTTGGGATATCGGGGGCACAGGTGCTAAGGCAGATGCTACGGCGATATGGATAGCGCAATTTGTTGGTAGGGAGATCAGAGTACTTGATTATTACGAAGCACAGGGACAGCCGTTATCGGAACATATCGGTTGGTTGCGTCACAATGGTTATGAGAAGGCATTGATGGTGTTACCCCATGATGGGGCGACCAGAGACCGTGTGCACAATGTGAGTTTTGAGAGCGCTCTTAAACAGGCAGGCTTTCAAACAAAAGTTATCCCTAATCAGGGAGCAGGAGCTGTTAAGATACGTATAGAAACAGTCCGCCGTGTTTTGCCTTCTGTTTGGTTTAATGAAAAGACGACGGTAGCAGGACGTAAGGCACTGAACTGGTATCACGAGAAATGGGATGAGAAGCGCAATATTGGCTTGGGAGCAGAGCACGATTGGTCCAGTCATGGGGCAGATGCCTTTGGACTGATGTGTATT
This sequence comes from Bartonella sp. AP88XZML, assembly GCF_042195565.1. Lineage (NCBI taxonomy): Bacteria > Pseudomonadati > Pseudomonadota > Alphaproteobacteria > Hyphomicrobiales > Bartonellaceae > Bartonella > Bartonella sp. AP88XZML. The sequence continues at coordinate 4,964 of NZ_JBHIOQ010000061.1, forward strand.
TCATACAAACCACCAAAAGAAATACAAAAGCGACCAGCTTATAGCGGCAGAACGGAATATGAGAGTACCTCATGGATGGCAGAATGATGTATGATGAAGAGCATTTAGATAAAGAAAGTAACGCATCAGATTTGTCGACAGAAGGCTTATTTCGCAAGCTTGTGAGCTGGTACAAAGAAGATGTGGAGCATGTGAATAAATGGCGTGAACATGCGCGGGAGGATTTTGGTTTTTACAATGGTGATCAATGGAATGAAGAAGATTTATCGGCGTTAAAAAAGCAACGCCGCCCCGTTATGACCTTTAATCGTATTGCCCCATTGGTCAATGCCGTTGTGGGGTCAGAGCGTAATAACAAGCGCGAAGTGCAGTTTATTCCCCGTCAAGTAGGGAAGGCATTGCCTAGTGAATTGCTTACCGGTGCGGCAGAATGGTTTCGGGACATGGCGCATGCAGAATACGCTGATAGTGATGCTTTCCAAGATGCGGTTATCTGCGGCATGGGGTGGACTGATACACGGCTTGATTATGAGAACAGCCTCGATGGTGAACCGGTCATTACGCGTTTAGACCCGTTAAAGATGGTTTGGGATAGTGCAGCGGTGCAACCGAATTTAACCGATGCGCAACGTTTGTGGTATGTAGACCGCAAGCCGTTAGAAGTAGCTAAGCAGATGTTTCCCAAATCTCATTGGACAGAGCTGAGTGCAGATTGGGCAAGGGATGGGAGCTCTCATGAAGGTGTTCACCATAATGATCTTGATTATTACAGTGATGAAGGGAGCATTGATGTTGAAAACGGTCGTCGGATGGTCACGCTTGTTGAATGCCGTTGGTTTGAAAGCGAGCGATATTACAAAGCGCCCGATTTAAGCACTGGAGAACTTCGTGATTATAGCGAGGAAGAATTTAAGCAGCTCCAGTGCATGATGCCCGATATCCAAGGGGCAGCTTTCAATAAAAAGGTCGTAAAACGTGCTTTTTTAGGGAGAAAATTGCTTGAATCCCCTGATCAACCTTTGGTTCCAGCGGGTCAATTGGGTTGGGAGTGTATAACAGGGTATTTTGATAAGATAGAACGGCAATTTTATGGGGTTGTCCGTCCGACAAAAGATCCACAACGATGGGCGAATAAATATTTTAGTCAAGTGATGTATATCCTTAATAGCCAATCCAAAGGGGGGCTTATTGTCGAGGAAGGGGCGTTTAAGGACATCAGGCAGGCTATGCAAGATTGGGCGCGGGCTGATGCGTTGCTAGTTGCTGAAGATGGCGCTCTTGCAGAAGGCAAGATACAACCAAAGCCTGTAGCACAGTTTCCAGAGGGCTTTTTCCAGCTGTTTAATGAAGCTAAGGAAGCAATTAATCAGGTGACGGGTTTATCACCCGAATTCATTGGTACAAGGGAAGTGACACAA
>NZ_JBHIOQ010000062.1:0-61745 GCF_042195565.1 Bartonella sp. AP88XZML
CAATCTTAGGTTATTCGGGACTCTCATTCAATATGAATAACGCTAGATTATCATTATAAATCAATGCCTTGTAGAGATAGAACTGGATAGTGCTGGTGTGACCTATGAAGAGCAATTATTAAAGCAGAGTGCGCTTGATTATAGTTTTTGTGCACTGCCGAACATTGTACATTATTTGACCTTAAAGCTGAAATTAACCACAAAGACAATTATTGGTATTTTGACCAAGAGTGGACGTGAGCATGAGTTTGTAAAAAATCCACAAGCTTTTTTAGAGCGCATAGAAGAAATACTCAATAAAACCCATGTTAATCTTACAATTGATGGCATTAAATATTTAAAGCTGGTCGGGCAAGAATATAGTGTGCAAGAGCTTTTTACCAGTGAAGAGCTTGTGGCAAATTTAGAGCGTACAGCTGTTGTGAGTGAGAAGAGTGTGTATGATCATGTGGTTTATGAAAGCAGTGTGGAGAAAGAGTTTGCACAAAGTCTTGAAAATGATCCTGAAGTCAGATTGTTTTTTAAACTACCAAGAAGTTTTAAAATAGCCACTCCCATTGGTTCTTATACGCCTGATTGGGCAGTTTTTTTAGAGCGAGATGGCGAACAAAAGCTTTACTTTGTGCTGGAGACAAAAGGGGCAAACAGCGAGTTTGATTTGCGACTTAAAGAAATACTGAAGATTAAATGCGGCAAAGCGCATTTTGCTGCACTGCAAACGAGCGTTGCGTTTAACGACCAGCCGGTGATAAATTGGCGTGAATATAAGCGTACTTTGCCCGAAGGGGCGCATGAGTTTCCAAGTGCTGCGGTGGTTGTTACAGAATGATTGGAGCATGAAATACTTAAGGGGGAGGGGATAAAAGCTTTTCATATCAAAATAATAAATTGATAAAAGGTATTTATAATGTACACTTCATGTTGAATTTAATTGTTTTCATTTAATACAGGAGGTAAAGTTATGAAAACTAAAGATATGTATAAACCACTGAAAAAAAATTAAACGGGTTGATGTTGCTGCGCTCAAAGCCCGAGCAAGTGAGCAGAAAATGGTTGCTTGAGGCGCTTCTATGAATTGAAGTTTTAAAATATACAAAGCTGGCGGCAAAAAAGGCTGCCAGCTTTATAGCTTTTGGATATATTAATGACGATAGATTATGAAGTTAAAAAGTTGCTCTATGGCTGTGGGGCAATGAGCGGGGTTCGGTTGATTACAGGTTCCTTCTATGCTTTTTTTCTTGTCTATGGGCTTTAGTATAGCACAGTTATCCTTATTACAAATTGTATTTAGCGCGGCTATTTGTATTTTTGAAGTGCCTTGTGGGTTTTTAGGAGATAAAATTGGCGTTAAAAAAATGTTATCTTATCATGTTTCTTTTTTTCGCTCTTCTTCTTTTTATGTATTTACGCGCCTAATCTTTCTGTCTTAATTCCGGCAGAAATTATATATGCTTTAGGCTTTGCTTTATGCTTTGGCGCTGATAGTACATGGATTAAAGGCTTAATCGACGGCGGTGGATACAAGGGTAGTTTGATCTACCACCAAGTAAACGTCTATAAGCGGGAACTGATGGCATTCATGAATATGGTTGCTGGTGCGCTAGGTGTTCTTATTGTTTTGTGTATGGATAATTATCAGTCGGCATATTATTTTTGTTCTTTCGGGTTTCTCGTGCTTGTATTCTTGTTTAGTCGGGTGACGGGGATAGGTATTGCATCCGCTTCGGATAGTCAGTCAATAGACTCGGGTTCTTTGTTGCATGCAACAGAAGCTTTTACTTATTTAGTTACCTCAAAAATCGGATTATATTATATATTGATATGTGGTTTTATTGTTGCTGCATTGCAGCCAATATTTCATTTTTGGCAACCTTTTATTTTGGGACAGACAGGAGTATTAGACAATGCGACAGGAAAGACTAAAATTCTTATTCTTGGCCTGTGCTTTGTGTCTTATACTCTCGTAAAATACTTATTTAATCGCTTTGTAATTAAATATCTTATGCAAAAATATGCTCCTATGGCGATAACTTTGTGCTCACTCGTCCTAAGTGCTGTTGTTATGCTTGCTCTGCTTCTCGTTGCAAACAGTTGGGCTCCTATTATTTTATTCACCGTATTTCACAGTTTTTTTCTGTTCCTATGACGCAGTTTGAAGCAGAATTTTTTAAACATATTCAACAAAAGAATGCAAATATGGTTTTATCCATTGTTAGTTTTCTTGCGCGTATTTTTGGTATTTTAGCGCTTGTACTGATTGGTTGGTTGGCAAATAATGTTTGTATAGAAGCAGCTTTTTGTTTTGCCTTGGTTTGTATATGTTCAATTATCCCGCTTAATTTGGCCTGGCTTTATACTGATAAAAAGTTAATAAAAAACGAAGAGGTCTGAGAGTGAAGATACAGTTGAATAGGAACTTGCCTATGACTTACATAAAGACACAGGAAAAAATAGTGTGTGGGTCATCTTATATGGATTTAGTCGAAATTAATAGCTGTTTTAATCGGTGTATAGGCACAATGGATTGTAAAAATGCTAATGCCTGTGTTTTTTGACAACTTGGTCGGCTTTGTTTTTTTACGTATGTAAGCAGCGAATAAGCAAAGGTTAGCACAGGTGTATTACTTGCAGTACCAAAAAGTTTGATTAAAAATACTAAAAATGGATATACAAGACGAACAAACGGCTCGCTGAGGATCTTTTATCAATGACTGTAGTTGCTTGGGGGCATAATATTGTACAAAAAAAACGCATGGCATAAAGTCCAAAAAACCAATAAAGGCGCATTGCGCTTCTCTTTTAAGAACTGGGCATCTCCTCTTACCGTAATGCGTTCTCATTATGCATCCTTTAGGCAAGACTTGCGATGGAAAGGCTTTACGGAAAAAATCAATGTGTTTTGTTTAAAAGATCCGATCTTAATACACCTTTCAATATGGAAGGGTATTTCACAATGTTTGTTGTGATGAAGCAATTGCTATCTCTTGGCATGCCACTGGCTATAGGGTTTATCTCTCAGATGATAATTTCCTTCACAGATGCAGCGCTTGTAGCGCATTTAGGCGTGCAAGCCTTGAGTGGTACAATGTTAGCTCTGAGTATATTTAGTTTTGTTATGTTGTTTGGGCTAGGTATTATTACCGCGGTTGCACCAAAACTTGCGGAAAGTTTTCGCAGACAAGATAGATATGCATTAAAGGCATGGTTTGATCAAGGAATATGGCTTTCCCTTGTGATTGGAATGATGAGTGCGATCATTTTACTCAACACGAGGAATATTTTGTGTTTTCTCGGCCAAGATGGGACAATTGCCAATATAGCGCAGGAATATAATAGTGGTGCTGCTATAGGAGTGGTGTTTTTTTATCTTTATGTGAATAGCCGGGGATTACTGTCAGCAATTGGTAATCCAAAGCCCTTAACCTGGGTTATGTTTGCGGCTATCCTCGTAAATTTTCTTATCTCTTGGCTGCTTATTTTTGGTATAGGTTCTGCAAGCGGATTAGGTGTCTTTGGTGCTGGAATTGCGAGCAGTTTGATCCGTATTTTAATTGTTATTGCAGCAGCAATAATATTGTCCCGCAATTCTGCTTTTCATTCTTTTCGCTTTAATTATTTGAGACCAAAGTTAGAGATTTCACGAATAATAAAATTGCTGCGAGTAGGGCTACCTATTGGTATACGTATTCTTATTGCGGAGGGCTTTCCTTCTGTCATTGCATTCATGATTACGGCTTATGGGATCGAATCTTTGGCCGCACATACGATAGGGATGCGACTCGATATGCTTATTTCTGTGGTGGCTTTGGGGATTTCCAGCGCAGCCGCGACAATAGCAGCGTGGTATAGAGCAGATAGGAATAATATGGCTCTAAAACAATTGCGTATGAGTGTCACAGTTTTTGCTGTAGCTTATGTCTTATTTTTATCAGTGGTTGTTTATCTCTCTTATGAATTTATCCTTACAACCATCTTTAATATTTCTGAAGACAGCGTTGTTGTTTTCTCTTGGGAGTTGCTTCCGTTTGTCTTATTGTCTTTTGCTTTTGGCACTTTAGGAGCTATGCTCAATGGCATACTTGTGGGGTTGCTTGATACGTTTTGGTCAACAATTGTTGTAGCAATAAGTTATTGGGGGTTAGGCCTATTTGGGGGAGCGCTAATGACGCATTTTTTTGAATATGACTTTATTGGCTATTGGCTTGGCATGATTGGTGCAAGCTTAATCGTTTCTATCTTTAATTATATGCGCGTGGGTTATTTAATAAAATGCAATCCTATGTTTGGGGCAGAGTGAGTGTTATAAAGCGCTTGTAAAGCACTAGCTGTGAAGGCTTAGCTACTCACCGTCCATAGAGGCTGTTTTACTTCTATAGAGATAACAATATAGCTTACAAAACTTGCTTAATATTGAAAAGAAGTGCCTTTGATTGTAGCCTTAATATTCTTTATTGAATTTTAAAATAATATGGATTTATTAAAATCATTCGGCTTTAATTTAAGAGTAAGCTCGGTAGATTGGAAGAGTTTAATACCTTAAAAAATGACGAGAAAAAACGTGCTTATATTCATACGCCGTTGAGGAGGCATTTAAAAAAGTTGTTGTTTTTATAAGTTATTACCATTGCGATGCTAAAGTGTATGCATTTGTTAAAACAATCGCAGCCGCGACGGTGTTATTCTTGCAAGTCCTATTTATCACGGATCTTATTCAGAGGAATTGAAGAATGCTCTTGATAATTTAGATTATGATGCTTTTTGGATAAAGCTTTTGGTCTTCTCTCTCATGACAATACAACCCAAAATGCGCACTGCCCTGTGTATATTTGGTACTAATTGTGCATACGCTTTATGGACAGGCACTGCAATATCAAGTTGCTTCAGCTAAAGATGATTTTGCGTTTGAGAATGAAAACCGTACATGGAGACTTAGCAGCGCAAATGTACGGGTTTGCTGCGCACATCTTGCTGATAAAATGTACAATAAGGGTGGAGGATATGATCAAAAATGATAAGAAATACCGTTAGTTAGTCGTTGGTGGTACAGGAATATTGGCGCCCTTTTCCGGTCATTAGGGCTGAACAACGTGATTATCGCAGCGCGTTTTCGTTCTCATCAATCCAAAATTGAGTTATTTCAGACAAGGGCTAAATGTATATTTTGGAGATTATTATAAGCCATAGGCACAATTTTTAAAAGGGATACCACTATGGACGGGCTTGAAATATTGCATATTATGGGGGGCATTCGCCTGCATATGCATTTTCGTGTAGGTTGAGATTGAGCGGTTGGTCTTCTTACCGAAGCTGCTTGCGTATTGTTCATGTTTTTGGTTCTAATGCAGAGGATAAAATAATCTCTGGATGTGCGCATCACAATAAGATTGATCCCACATCTGTAAAATTAGGTCGGAAAAGGCGATCATAGGGCCGACGGTGGTCAATGAGAAAAGTGTTTATGATCATGAGATTTGTGAGAGCCGTATTGAGAAAGAGTTTGCGCAAAATCTCGATAATGACTCTGATGTAAGATTGCTTTTTAAACTGCCAAGAAGTTTTAAAATAGCCACTCCCATTGGTTCTTATACGCCTGATTGGGTGGTTTTTTTAGAGTGAGATGGCGCGCAAAAGCTTTATTTTGTACTGGAAACAAAAGGAACGAATAGCGAGTTTGATTTGCGTCTTAAAGAAATGCTGAAGATTAAATGCGGCAAGGCGCATTTTACCGCCCTTGAGACTGGTGTGGTATTTAACGAGGTACCGGGTGATGAGTTGGCGCGATTCTAAGCGGGGGATGGTGGTAGAGAGAGTGGGGGGGCTGTGGTAGGAGTGGGCGGCACGAATGACGCTGTCTTTAGTTGCGTACCGCCAAGCTAATTTTGTGCTTTGCGAAATTAGCCAAGGCTTTTGGACGTACCGCGTTTACCGCGTAATAAAATCTTATGAATATCATGCAGAAGGCGCGCAGAAACGGGTGAGTGCGTGACTAGCTTCCCAATGCCGTAATTAAGTACAGCCACATAATGAGATAGCTCTTCAATATCATCAGTTGCACTGATACTTTTTCTTTCTTTTCAAACAATAATAGGTCAGATGGTAACGATTATGTCCTTTCTATTTGAGAAAAGAGTAGCACCGCTTGCGTATATGCACGAGTAAAAGTCAATCAACATTGGTCTGAGGTAAAAACCGCCAATTATTTCTAATACACCTAAGGATTTCATAGCTTGCTCTAACGGTTTATATAAAACCGCCCTTTTAAAAGATGGATTGGGCGGCAAATTTATTGGGATATAGGCTTTATGAATCTCTCGAACTAAGCTTTCTACTATGCAGGTCCTAAGGCGTGATTGCATATATGGTCGTATCTGTTGCTGCGTTGTGTAGGCAGAGATCCTAAACTAGGAAAGGAGGGCTGCTCTTTTAATTACAAAGGAAGAATACGGCGCGTAAGTGAAGCAAAATGTATTTTGAGGAGCAGTAAAGGGGTGAGGCATTTGATTCCAGCGGGTGACGGATTAACTGGAGTATAAGTAGGCATTGCTAGGGCGGAGTTTTTAGTTAAGAATTGCACTTCGTACGCTATAAGCTCTCTGCATCCTTCATATAGGCGTTGGATCATCGCCCAATACAACGTAAAGGGGCTGTTTTGTCTTTAGCGTTTGTTTGGCTGCTTCTATAGTGCCGCTTGGCTCTATCAGCCATTATAGTGATAATTTTCTCGTCCAAAGAACAGATCAATCGATTGCGTAATAGGGTATGTGTGCCTTTTTTGACCGTGTTTTTTTTAAAAGCAGTTGTTACCTCGTGGCAGGGTTGGGTGTGTCTATATGATCAGCCTGCCAAAGAAATGGAAGCGTTATCGCGATAGCCACCAATAGTAGTCCAGCGATAAAGGCGGCAGCAAACTGCAATGATATAAAAGAACCAAGGACGCCGACCAAAAAGCTTCCGACCGGCATTCCAGCATAGCCGATCACCCGAAAAGCAGAATTAGCTCGCCCGAGAAGTTGCTTTGGTGTGAGGCGCTGCCTGAAGGCGGTAACACCAATAAACCATAAGCTTGCTCCAACGCCAGCAATAAAGGTGATGCCCCATACGACGACAGCACTTTTTGAAAAGGCTGGAATCAGTAGCAAGACAACCGTTCCTAAACCGTCAGTGAGAACAGCTAGGCGCACCGGTGCATAGCGTATACGCGGCGCAAATAGGGATCCTGCCATTGTACCAAGCGCGTAGGCTGCAAACATCACGCCATATTGGCTGCTATGTAGGCCCAGATACCGACTGTCGGTAACGAAGAAGATGAATGAGGTTAGGAATGCTCCAAATACCACCGATAAAAAGAATGTGAGTAATGTAAGGGAGGTAAGATGCCGATTTGAAAAAATGAAATGAAAGCCGGCAATAATATAACGGAAAGTGATGTTTTCTTTATCAAGTGTTGGCGATGTAGGAACAGCACGGCGAGCGGTAAAAATCAATGTGATAAAAAGCACGATTAACAGGCCAAGAAATAGCAGTGTGCTATGCGCTAAAATGCTGCTTGTTATGACAGGGGCAAGAAAATAGGAGACCCCGAAATCTAAAAACAAGACAATTGAGTAGAAGGTCATCAATCGCTCTCCCTCCATGATAAGTGGTGGAATCGTCATTATATAAGCTTCGGCAGAAACGACGATGAATCCAGCAATGGTTGCATAGAAGAAAATTTGTTCGGCTGGAGCAATCTGTATCATGAGCAGTACGAACAGTACAATATGCAGTAGCATGAAGATGAGGAGAGCCGAGGTGGCAAGTTTTATTTTGTCGCAGCGATCAAGTAAAGCGCCTGCAAGGATGCCGAAAATTGGCCACGCTAATGAGAAGAGACCTTGCGCCCAACTTACTCCGACTACGCCATATCCAGATTGTCTTGCTAATAGCGGTATGGCAGTGCGCAAAGCACCGCTGAGTAAGGCGAGAAGACTAACGGTTAGGCAAAAATAGCGTATGTTCTTATTGGCAAAAAGAGTGAACATTCTGTTCTCCTTAAGATACCACACAGGTTTCCGCTGTTCCATCAAGTACGGCGGTTGTATTTAGCATGTTTGCGACATAGTCGTCCAAGATATTCCTGTCTTCCTGAGGTAGAAGAAAATACATAAGGTTGGAATACCATTGCCAACCACGCTGAGTCAGCTGGAGATCGTTATTACTTTCTGCGATGAGACCTGCACCTATGAGCTGTTGTAGGTTATTGTATACGAAAGAGGGAAGTGCGGTCCAGTCAATTCTTTCTTTTTTGGCATAGCCGTTATAAGGTAGCCGCATACACAAAGCCTTGGAGGCTTGTTGCTCCGCTGATACCCAATTGTAGTATACTTTGGATTTGCCTTTAAGTTGTATGTCGGTAATGTATCCGCTTCGACTGGGATTGGCTCGTGTGACGAGTGAGCCGAGAATCGACATTGCTGACGCCCCGAAGCCAACCACATAATCGTCATGATAACCATGCAAATATTTGTGATAGCGGAAATAATTAGCTGAACTCGTTTTAGCGAGCGTTAGAGGAGTGTTGTTGGCAATTTTGATATAGGAATGCCCATTACACGGCGAATAGCCGCAGCTGCGCATAACGATGTCGCTAAATAAGCGAAGCGTCTGTCGATGCTGTAGGCTGGATGGCTTTAGCCCTTTTTGTGCGTAAGACTTATGCAGTTGCGACGTGATAGCCAGATTGTTGATTGCATAGAGGTTGATGGTTTCAGGGTGAAGCTCGCTGGCTTGCTTCAAATCGTATAATAGTTCTTCGGTTTGTTGGCTGTGCATGCCATATAGTAGGTCGAAACCGACATGTCCAATGATCTCTTGTGACCAAGCCACGGTATTGTTGATTTGTTCACGTGTTGAGGTGAGGTTAAACAATGATCGGAAACGCTCAATGAAACTCTGTATACCGAAGCTGATCCGGTTAACGCCGATCTCACGGGCAGCATAAAGTTTATCACGTGTGACGCTCTTCGGTTCGCTTTCCAGTGTAAATTCGGCTAAGGAAGAGAGCTCAAATTCGGCATGCAATACTTTCCCGATGTGTCGGATATTATCTGCGGACAAAAGCGACGGTGTGCCGCCCCCTATATAGATGCTGCGGATGGGCCCTCTAAGCGAGCGAATGAAATTTCCTTTGTTTCTGATCTCTGTGGTAAGCGCTGAAATATAAGATTCGATTTGTTTAACGTGCTTGTAGGCCCCTTTCTGAAAGGGACAGAAGGAACAGATGGTTTCGCAAAAGGGAATATGCAAATAAAGAGAAATGGTACGCGCTTGTGGAATCTGCTTACTGTGCGCTAGTTTATTAAAGTCTAGGTAATCGTAAAATTCATTTGAAATAGTGCGAAATAACGGATATGTGAAGTTGTAAATCGGCTTGAGTTGATCGAACTTCACAAAAGGATGATCCACGAGTTGCATAGCTTACCTCCCCCAATTTCTTAACTCGCACTATATTATTGACGGGCGACTGGTGACCCAATCACCCGAGTGTATTACCAAAGATTTTCACGGAACATAATGAATCCTCCTTTTGTAGAAGCTATATGTATTACACATATAACTTATTATATGAACAGGCTAGCTTGTTTAAGAGGCAATGTAAAGATAAAAATATAAAAAAACTTTCTCTTGCAGCCTTATGGTCTGATATTGTAATTGGTATCCTGTTTTACGTGGTCGGGTTATGAATGCCTAGGGCGAGAAAAAGCAGGGTATTTTAATAGACGTGCGGGGCATCATTGTTATGTTGCTGGGACTTGGAATTTGCGTCTGGTTATGAAATATCATTAGCGCAAAAAGATGGTTTTAAAGGTAGATATATATTTTTTAATATCCCTGTAAAACTTCGAGAAGAGATAGAATTATCTATTAGAAAACATATAAATGTCCAGTGTGATAATATTATCGAATTACATGACATCATCGCTCTTACCCGCCATTTTGACATATTACCTAAAATCTCATTGATATTGTGCCATGTACTGGCAAACGGGGATAGATCGCGTTTTGGTATGACTGCGGCGAAGTTACGTGCCGCATTATCTTTGCTAGAATCCAATAGGATTAGGCTTAATGGGGTGCCTTTGCATATGGGCTCTAATTTGAATTCAACTGAGTTAATAGTATCCACCTTAACTAAGGCTGGAAAGGATATTTACGCATTGAAGGATCAAAAAAGTTTTATCAGTCTAGGGCGAGAGATATCTGACTTCCACAGCGTTCTGCGATGCCGTGACGGTCAATGACGAATACCCTCGTAAAATTTATGAGGCATTATCACAATTGGGTTGTGATTTACATAAGCTTACGGTAATTATTGGACCTAGGCGTATTATATCTGAAGATTATGGTTATTTATATTTCAAATATTAGCTCTATAAAAGAGCAGAATGGTACGAACTTAATTACAATCTGGGTTCTGGGAATGTGTACTCAATCTGCACAGTATCACTAGATCATAAGTCAAAGTATGTGAAAGCGACTGATACAAAAAAGATTTTACGATAGTGAAAGATCGACGATAAAGAACGTTAGTTCAAAGGAAATTGATATTATTGTGTTCTCATATCCTGATTTTTTGGCTTTTTAGATATAAATAACACACCTCCTAGTGGGCTGGAAACTATCAAATGTTGGATCACGCATGGCGCAATTAGCAAAAAATCCTATCTATTGGATTTGGTATGCTCTACTAGATTCTCAGCTCTAAATATTGTGTGCGAAGTGCAATGTCAAGCGGTGGGAATTGATATAAGTGCAGAGTCTGTACCATCCGCTCAGAACAAGGTTGATAGCTCTGTTATGCAGACGATGGTTAAGTTTCATGTCGGAAATGCTGAGCGTATGACTTATACTGAAAATACATTTACGCATATTATGGCGGGATGAGTGTTTGTAAGCACTAGCTGTAAAGGCTACTCACCATCCTAGGGTGTTTACTTCTATGTGGATAACAATAGAGTTACAAAACTTGCTTCATATTAAAAGAAAAGTTTCTTTTCTTTTAATATGAAGCATTGCTACAACCAAAAGGAAATTAAATATCTCGCCTTTATTATTCTCGTCAATGTTTGCTTATATATGATTATTTGAATCGGAATTAGGTTACGTACAATATGGTATTTCTCGCTGTTTTATATAAGGAGAAGGTTCGCACCGATGTATCGGGTGCAATATCAATTTTTTCACTATGGTGATAGGATAGCTTTTTGAGCGTAAAGTTCTTTTACCTTGATGGATCTTATAGTATTCTTCAAAAATATCAGTTGATAAATTTTTTTCGTGTCGTTTATGCATGGGCTGATACAATAAGAATAGGACTTGATTGTTTTTAAAGTTGGTATGTTATGGCTGTAAAAAATGGTAAACAAACGAAAAGTAAGAATTTTAAACCTGTCTCTCGTTTTCTCAAAAGTTTACGTGGTGTGCGCAATTGGGAACAAGTTTCACAATGGCTTGCTTTTCGTAAGGTAGAGGATATTGAATGTATTACGCCTGATCAAGCAGGGGTACCACGGGGCAAGATGATGCTTTCTAAAAAATTTACATCGGAAACATCATTGGCATTGCCTTCAGCAGTTTTTATGGCAACAATTTCAGGGGATTATCCGGAAGATGGTCATGGTTTTGAATATCCTAAAGCAGATGGTGATTTACGCCTTGAGCCTGATCTTTCTACGTTAAGCATTGTTCCATGGGAAGATGCTCCTACGGCACAGGTGATTTGTGATCTTGTGTATCAAAATGGTCAGGTTGTGGATTACACACCACGCAATGTTTTACGAACAGTGGTTCATTTTTACACAAAAATGGGTTTAAGCCCTGTTGTGGCACCAGAAATTGAGTTTTATTTGGTACAAAAAAATCCCGATCCTGATTATCCGTTAGTTCCACCGGTTGGTCGTTCTGGGCGTTCAATTGGTGGTGGACAGGGGTATTCCATTGCTGGTGTTAATGAATTCGATGATTTGATTGATGATATTTATCAATTTTCAGAGGCACAAGGATTGGAAATTGATACCCTCATTCATGAAGAAGGAGCAGGACAGTTTGAAATCAATTTACGTCATGGTGATCCTATTGAATTAGCGGATCAAGTTTTTATGTTTAAACGAACAATTCGTGAAGCAGCACTAAAACATAATATGTATGCAACTTTTATGGCAAAACCCATTCAAGGGCAGCCGGGTTCTGCTATGCATATTCACCAATCGGTTGTTGATAAGAAAACCGGTATGAATATTTTTACACAGGAAAATGGTGAAGAAAGTATCTGTTTTCGCCATTTTATTGGTGGATTGCAAAAACATATGCCAGGCGTACTTGTGATGCTTGCGCCTTATGTGAATTCTTATCGACGTCTTGTCCCTGATAATTCGGCTCCTGTTAATTTGCGGTGGGGATATGATAATCGTACTACAGCTTTTCGAGTTCCCCGTTCTGCTCCTCAAGCGCGACGTGTTGAGAATAGGCTTCCTTCATCAGATGCGAATCCTTATTTAGCCCTTGCGGCTTCTTTAGCGTGTGGTCTTATTGGTTTGCAACAAAAAATTGAGCCGGATGAGCCAGCGATAAATAATGTAAACGCTGATAATATTGAGTTACCGCGTGGGCTCATTGAGGCAGTCAATTTGTTTGAACAAGATACAGTGATACGTGCTATTTTAGGGGATGTGTTTGTCAGTACTTATGCTGCAATCAAACGACAAGAGTTTGAAACTTTTATGGAAGTAATCAGTCCGTGGGAGCGTGAATATCTCCTGCTGAATGTTTAAATTTTATGACGATGATTGATTATAATTCAATTTCTCCAGGAATTTCTTGGTATGAAGATGCTTTAAGAGAACGTCCCTCTTATCCTTCTTTTTGTGAAAACAGACAGTGTGATGTGGTCATTATTGGAGGCGGATTTACGGGTCTTTCGGCTGCTTATCATTTAGCCAAGGCTGGAGTAGATGTTGTTTTATTTGAAGCATCACGTTTTGGTGATGGTGCTTCAGGGCGCAATGGTGGACAGCTGGGAACAGGGCAACGGCAATGGGTAGAAACATTAGAAAAAAAGTATGGTTTTGAGCGAAGTAAAGCTCTATTTGATTTAGCAGAAGAAGCTAAAAGAGATATTTTAGCTTTATGCGCAATGCCTAATTGTCCTTGTGATTTGATAGGAGGACAGCTTTCTGTAACTCATAAAAGGCGTGAGCTTCTCTCTTATCAACAGCATATTGAGGCGATGCAGCGTTATGGCTATCACGCGCTTACTTTTATGGATAAGGCTGAAACATTTGAGCGACTTGGATCAACTTTTTATTGTGGTGGTATTTATGATGCGGATACCGGTCATATAAATCCCTTAAAATTGATTATTGGGTTGGCAAAAAGAGCACAAGATGCTGGTGCTAAGCTTTATGAGAAGTCACAAGTAACGACCGTAAGGCGCAAGGGAGCACATTGGAAAGTAATAACAGAAAAAGGTAGTGTAACAGCAGAGCATGTTTTACTTGCAACAAATGGGTATAAACTTGGTCTGGAGCGTTTTATTGAAAAAAATATTGTTTCTATTCGCTCTTATATTGGAGCAACGGACCCATTACCAAAGCATAGTTCAATTCTTATAGGGGGGGAATCGGTTGATGATTCCCGTTTTATGGTTCGCTATTTTCGCAAAAGCATTGATAATCGTCTCTTATTTGGTGGTGTAGAAAGTTATGATAATAAGCATCCTCTAAATTTAGATGAACGTATAAAACGGCAAATTGTTGAAATTTATCCTCAATTACATTCTATCAATTTAAGCCATCGGTGGGGAGCAACGGTTGCCATCACAGTTGAACGCATGCCCTATGTTCGCCAAATTTTTTCAAGGATGACTTATTGTGGTGGTTATTCAGGGCATGGCGTTATGCTGGCTCCTTTCGTGGGAAAATTATACGCAGAATGGTTAACTGGAAAATATGAACGTTTTTCCTATTTCCAAGACTTAAAGATTTCATCTTTTCCGGGAGGAAGAGTTTTGCGTTATCCGCTTATATTTTTAGCAATGCGTTGGTTTTCTTTATTGGATCGCCTTTAATGGAAACATTGCTTGAAATGAAGAAAATTAATGGCTTATTTAGTATCTGTCTGCTTTAATGATGAAAGCTTTTATAAGTGATATGGGATTTCATAATCGAATAGAAAAATAAACAAGTTCATGGTGCGTAAAATTATTCCAGTTTCTTCCTTTGATTGTATTGTTTTTGGTGGCAATGGTGATCTGGCGTTGCGCAAGCTTTTGCCGGCTTTGTATCATTGTCAGTGTGCTGGGCAATTCAGTGAGCCAACACGTATTATTGGGGTTTCGCGCACTTCCTTAAGTCGTGAAGAATATCAAAATTTTGTCCGCATTTCTTTAGAAAAACATATCCATCCAAAAGATCTCAATTCAACAGAACTCAATCGTTTTCTTGCACGTTTAAGCTATGTTTCTGTTGATGTTTCCTCAAATCGAGGGTGGGAGGATTTAGCCCTTCTTCTGTCACAAGATTCAGCGGATATTCGAGCTTTTTATTTGGCTGTTGGTTCGTTACTTTTTGCTGATATTGCGATGAAGTTGGAAAAAAATGATTTGGTGACAGCACAAACACGGATTATCATTGAAAAGCCAATTGGTTGTGATGTAAAAACAGCTGTTTCACTTAATGATGTATTTGCAAGCGCCTTTAATGAAGAGCAGATCTTTCGTATTGATCATTATCTTGGGAAGGAAACTGTTCAAAATTTAATGGCATTGCGGTTTGTTAATACACTTTATGAACCGCTATGGAACTCCAATTATATTGATCATGTTCAAATAACCGTTGCTGAATCTTTGGGGTTAGAGGGGCGTACAGAATATTATGAAAGCACTGGTGCTCTACGCGATATGGTTCAAAACCATATGCTACAATTACTTTGTTTGGTTGCGATGGAAATACCATTTACTAACAGTGCTAATGCTGTGCGCGATGAAAAACTTAAAGTTTTACATTCTTTAACACCGCTTGATGTCCATAATGTAGGGCAGCATACTGTACGTGGGCAGTATCTTTCTGGTCTATCAAATGGTATATCGGTAGAGTCCTATTTTGATGATCTGGGAAGAGTGAGTAAGAGTGAAACATTTGTAGCACTTAAGGTTAAGATTGATAACTGGCGTTGGGCTAATACGCCTTTTTATTTACGAACAGGTAAGCGCATGTTCACGCGAATGTCTGAAATTGTTGTGGTTTTTAAACCTATTCCTCATAATATTTTTAATGTGGATTTAGATGAAATTTTTTCTAATCGGCTTGTAATTCGTCTCCAACCTGATGAAGGTGTAAAACAATGGTTGATGATTAAGGATCCAAGTTATGGCGGTATGCGGTTTCGTCACATTCCATTAGACATGAGTTTTGCTTCCGCATTTTCTGAACGTAATCCTGATGCTTATGAACGTTTATTAATGGATGTTATTCGTGGAGATCAAACACTGTTTATGCGTCGTGATGAAGTTGAGGCTGCTTGGCGTTGGATTGATCCAATCATTGAGGGATGGGAAGCAATAAAACAGCCTGTTCACAGTTATAACGCTGGTTCGTGGGGGCCGTCTGCTTCGATGAGCCTCATGGAACGTGATGGGCGTATATGGAACAATTTAGTTTAGAGCAATAAGTATGTATAGAATGAATATTGACCGTTTAGATTTTGAAACCCCTCAGACTTTAGCCTTGGCATTAGCAGATCGAGTAGCCGCAGAGCTTAGTGTATCTGTTCTTGAGCGCAAGAGAGCAGTTTTAGCGGTGTCTGGTGGTAAAACACCAGAATTGTTTTTTCATTATTTGTCAAAAGCGGATATTGATTGGCAAAAGATCATTATCACTTTGGTCGATGAACGTTTTGTCCCTACACACGATGAACGTTCAAATGAATATATGGTACGGTGTCATTTGTTACAAAATTTTGCCGAAAAAGCACGTTTTGTAGGGCTTTATCATAAAGCAATTACTGCTGAACTTGCTGCTTTTTCAGCGGCGAGTCGTGTTAATACTTTGCCTAAACCCTTTGATGTTGTTGTTTTAGGAATGGGGGAGGATGGACATACGGCATCTTTTTTTCCTGATGCTGATCGTTTAAAGCAAGCGCTTGATTTACGAACACAAGCACTTGTTTTACCCCTTCATGCTAAGAGTGCTGTTGAGCCAAGACTCTCACTAACTTTGCCAGTTATTATGCAATCTCGTTGTATTATTCTCCATTTCGAAGGTTTTCAGAAACGCGATTGTTTTGAAGAAGCTTGTCAAGACGGGTTTGAAATAGAAATGCCTATTCGGGCAATTTTGCGTAATTCCCCTCATCTCGTTCAGGTTTATTGGTCGCCTGCAGAAAATGAAATAAGTGAATCAAAGTATGCGACACAAGGTGAATAAAACGTAATCTCTCTCAATGAATGAGGGGAAGAAACAATGAAGGGGGAGAGAAATATGGCACTTTCCAAGACAATTGCCACAGTTACACGAAGGATTTATGAACGTTCTCGATCAACACGAGAAATTTACTTAGATCGTATTGCAAAAGCACAAGTTCATCGCCCCAAACGGAGTTTTTTAGGATGTGCCAATCAGGCTCATGGCTTTGCTGCTTGTAGTGCAATAGATAAAGAGCGTTTGAAGGGAAATATCGTTGGGAATATTGGCATTATCACGGCATATAACGATATACTTTCAGCGCATCAACCTTTTGAAAAGTTTCCTCACTTAATTAAAGAGTCGGCCCGTATGGTTGGTGGTGTTGCACAGGTTGCAGGTGGTGTTCCCGCGATGTGCGATGGTGTTACACAGGGAAATGCGGGGATGGAGCTTTCCCTTTTTTCGCGTGAAGTAATTGCAATGGCGACAGCTATAAGCTTATCACACGATGTCTTTGATGCAGCATTGTATCTTGGGGTGTGTGATAAAATTGTACCAGGTTTATTGATTGGTGCACTAACATTTGGTCATTTACCAGGAATTTTTATAGCAGCTGGTCCCATGACAAGTGGTCAAGGTAATGATGAAAAAGCGAAGATACGTCAACTTTACGCGGAAAATAAAATAGATCGCCAAACACTTTTAGCATCAGAAGCACGTTCTTATCATGGGCCAGGAACATGTACATTTTATGGAACAGCTAACTCTAATCAGGTGATACTGGAGATGATGGGGCTTCATATGCCGGGAGCTTCTTTTATTAATGCGAATACACCATTGCGTGATGCTTTAACAAAAGAAGCTACGAAACGTGTACTTGAAATGACAGATCTTGGTGATCATTATAGTCCACTTGGTATGATCATTGATGAGCGTTCTTTTGTGAATGCCATTGTAGGATTAAATGCAACAGGAGGTTCTACCAATCATACGATTCATTTGATTGCTATGGCTGCTGTTTGCGGTATTAAATTGACATGGCATGATATTGCAGAAATTTCATCCGTTGTGCCTCTTTTAGCGCGCATTTATCCTAACGGTTTAGCAGATATTAATCATTTTTATGCTGCGGGGGGAATGGGATTTATTATTCGCGAGCTTATCGAGGCAGGTTTGGTACATGAAGATGTCTCTACGGTTTTTGGTAAAGATCTCAATGCTTATGCAATTGAAGCAAAGCTTTCTGCTGATGGTCATGTGGTACGTGAAGCGGCTCTTAAGGAAAGTGGTGATCATAAGGTGTTAGCGGGGTGGAGAAAGCCATTTCAGCTTGATGGTGGTCTTCGTGTTTTATCAGGAGATTTGGGAACAGCTATTATAAAAGTTTCCTCTGTTAAACCAGAGTATTGGCAGATTAAAGCACCAGTCTTTGTTTTTAATGATCAAGAGGAACTACAAAAATCTTTTAAATCTGGAGTGTTGCATAATAAAGACTTTATCGCTGTCATTCGCTATCAAGGACCAAAAGCCAATGGTATGCCAGAGCTTCATAAATTAACGACCATTTTAGGCGTTTTACAAGATCGCGGTCAAAAGGTAGCATTGATAACCGATGGGCGTATGTCAGGAGCGTCAGGAAAAATTCCTGCTGCTCTCCATGTGACACCAGAAGCAGTGGATAATGGCCCCATTGCACGTTTGCAGGATGGTGATATTGTTTTTCTTGATGCTCATGAGGGTAAATTAACTCTTTTGGAGGATTTAGCAAAATTTAACGCGCGAAAAATCATACCTCCGGATCTTTCAAAAAACGAACATGGTGTTGGACGCGAACTTTTTCATGTTTTTCGTCAATTCGTTAATCGTGCAGATCAAGGGGCATCTGTTTTTATGACATGAAAAATGCAAAAATAAATAAGCTGAACCATATACAATGAAACCATATACAAGGAATTGTTACAATTTTTAGAATTTTGGTATAGGCAGATTGTGTGATCGCGCAGCTGCTTTGAGTGTATTAACCATAAGCATGGCAATTGTCATTGGTCCAACGCCTCCTGGAACAGGGGTGATCGCAGCAGCTTTTTCTTTTACGTTTTCAAAATCGACATCACCAACAAGACGTGTTTTCCCTATACCTTTTTCTGGTGCAGCAACGCGGTTAATACCGACATCAATAACAATTGCACCATCTTTTATCCAGTCTTTTTTAATCATTTGTGGGCGGCCTACAGCTGCTACTAGAATATCAGCGCTTCGACACACATCATCAAGGTCACGGGTACGACTATGGGCAATTGTCACAGTGGCATTGGCTGCTGTTAAAAGGGCAGCCATAGGTTTTCCAACAATATTAGAGCGTCCAACAACGACAGCATCAAGTCCAGATAAATCTTGCCCACAGTGTTGTTCAATCATCATCATGGCTCCAGCTGGAGTGCAGGGAATCATCGCATCTTCAAGTGCGTTTGCTGCGAGTTTTCCTACATTAATATAATGAAAACCATCAACATCTTTTTGGAAAGCAACGGCTTGTGTTATGCGATTTGTATTCATATGAGCAGGGAGAGGCAGCTGTACCAAAATACCATGAATTTTGGGATCAGAATTTAATGTTGCAATAAGTTGAAGGAGTTCTTTTTCTTGCGTTTCTTTGGAAACGACATGTTTGATTGAAAGAAACCCACATTCTTCGGCTTTTTTATTTTTTGAGGTGACATATACTTGACTTGCAGGATCATCTCCAACGATAATAACAGCGATACTAGGTTGTATATTATAGTGATGGCGGAGCTTTGCTGTTTCGGCCTTAACTTTCACAATAATCTCTTCAGCAAGTTTTTTTCCGTCGATAATATTATTCATTCAGAGATCCTTTCGGTAAGGCTGTTTGTTTTTTTTGTAAAGCATTTTCTAATAATACGATAGAGTTTTATAGCAATATTCATATGAGAACAGTAAGAATGGTTTTATAATGTTGTGGATTTATAGTTTTGAAGACTTTTAAATAATTGCTTTATAAAGAAGCAGCAACATTGCTGTTTGAATAAATTTTGGATAAAGAACAAAAATAATGAAGATACAAAGTGGATATAGTGAATTATAGGGTTATAAAAACTTTTTATGATCATTTAAGTTTGTTTTTAATCTGTTATAGGGGGATAAGTATAGAGGGATAATGTGCGCATCAGAATAATAAAATTTTTGAGCGGAGTTTTTATTACAATTATCTTTTTATTTGGAGTGGGGATTCTCGTTTTACCTTATCTTATTTCTACAGATGCGATTCGTATTCGTTTAGCGCAGGATTTAAGTGCATGGACGGGTTACAATGTGCAATTGCGTGATCCACCGCGGTTACATCTTTTTCCTTATCCTAAAGCATTTCTTTCTGGCGTTACTTTAACATCAAAAATGGATGATGTTGCGCCATTAATGGAAGCTGAATCAATAGAAGTTGATCTTTCTGTCGTCGATCTTCTTTGGGGACATATTTCTTTTTCAGAGACGCGGATTATGCATCCTCAATTTGTTATGGAAAAGCCTGTTAAAACAATAGCAGATTTTTTTGATCGGTTTTCTCGCTCACAAGGTGCATTAGGGGTGGCAATACGTAATACGCGTGAAATATTAAAACATAATCCTGAGCATCCAGAGATAGAGCACCTTTTAAAACAACCTTTTGGACGGATTGTCATTAAAAATGGTGTTCTTGTGTATCACGATAGTTTTTCAGGAGTAGCAGAAAAAATAACAGGATTAAATGCAACTTTAGATTGGCCGGAATCAACTCAGGAAGTACGGTTACGTGCAGATGCGCGTTGGCGCGGAGAGTTTACAAAATTATCACTTGATGCTTCTCAAGCATTACTGCTTTTTGCTGGAGGCAAAAGTCATATTAGGGCAAGTCTCAATTCTGTACGTGGGGGAATAACTTTTACAGGAAAGGCTCGATTATCTGAATATTATATTTTTGACGGAAAAGTGTCAATGCGTTCTCCTGGATGGAATCAGACATTGTCTTGGGTTGGTGGAAATCAGTTTTGGGGACATAAATTAAAAATACCCATTGTATGGGAATCTCATTTTTTAGCGCAGCCAATGCATATCCAAATGAACAATGTTACATTTACGATGGGGAAAGCCAATGCGCGAGGAGCTTTAAAACTCGATTTTCAAGATTATGTACCAAATGTCATGGGCTCTTTAGCCTTTGATAATCTAGACCTTAGCCTCTTGGGTTCAATGTTTTTTTCAGGTAAAAAGAAAAATGCCTGCTTTGACATTAGAACTTTTGATTGTATTGGCGTGGATATACGACTTTCTGCGCCACAAGCTAAAATAGGAAATATTTCACTCACAAATTTAGCTGCTGCAATACAAATAAGAGATGGTCATGGTATTTTTGATCTTGGACATGCGAATATTTTTGGTGGATCTGTGCAAAGTAATATTGAAGTTACCTCAGCTGGACAGAAAGTGCGTATTGGAGGAAATATTTCAGGTGCTTCTATTGATATGCAGGAGACTTTAGAAATCTTGGGATTTATTCCATTTATACAAAGCAAAACGAATTTTACTGCAACGGTACGAACACTTGCTGATTCTTGGCCAGAAATTTTTACGAAAATGCAGGGTGAGTTAACACTGAAGATGTCTTCTGGTCGGCTATTAGGGTATGATCTGAATGAATTACAAACAAGACTTTCAAATAAACAACAATTTCTTTTAATGAATAATGATACTTTTTCAACAACATTTGATCACTGGGATATTCAGACAAGCTTTTCAGAAGGTATGATGAAGGTAACAGAGTCATTAATGCGTACAGCAGACTTGAGCTTATCCATTCAAGGAATCATTGCAACTGCTATTGCGCAAGGGAAGGAAAATGAACTGATATTACAGGCACAACTACGCAAAAACTATAGATCAGAAACTTTATGTAAAGATGTCCAATGTCTTGCTAATAGCCTTGCATGGCCTTTTACATTTTCTCTAAGCTCTAAAGGACAAAATCATGGTGATTTTTGGGTTACAAAAGATATTAACGCAGATTGAGTATCGTTTTTCATCTGTATAATATTCTATCCTATAATGGTAATTCGTCTTTTTACAACTTAAAATTGTCTTTTAAATTTAAATCAGAGCTCCCATTATCGGAAGATTCTCTCATTTTAAATCCGTTCGTCGTGAAGCAGTAAAAACCATCCTCACCGTCATAATAAGTGAGGTTGGTATAGATAAATGACTGAAGAGAGGAATAAAAAACCTTCTTATGGAATCTTTCAAATACAAGAGATTCATAATATCGGTGCTAATCTTATAAAAATTGCTAAAAAACATTAAAATTTTAAGGAGGATGTTGGCCAGTGCTTATTGAATCGCAGAAGAAATACCATAGCCATCTTTGGTAATTGTATGCTTCCCGTCGGCTCCAACAGAACCAATTCCCACTGTAATCAAAATAAAGGCTAAGAGGGTTGTAATCGTAATAATTGTAGCTTTTTTAGCAGACATATTTTTCCTCCACGGATGCATCAATGACTGAATGCAAAGATGAATGGTGCATTATTTAAACTTTTATGAAAGCAGAATCACTTAAGGATCTATAAGTTCCTATTATTATCTCATAAAGCTAAAAAAACTCTATAATTCTTTAATATATTATAGTTCTATAGATATAATTTTTTCTTTTTGCTATATATTTTTCTTCATTTTCTCGATGACGATAGTGAGCATTGGCAAAATTTTTATGCGCATAAATTATAAACTTAAAAGATTATTTATCCGACAGACATTGGCTTTGAATGAAGAAATAAAGATAGAGGGGGCACAAGCTTCTTATCTTATGCATGTTTTGCGTATGAAAGAAGGAGCAGAAATTTTACTTTTTAATGGACAGGATGGTGAGTGGCTTGCTAAACTTATCACTGTTAAGAAAAAATTTGTTGTGGTTCAGCTTATCCATCAAGAAAGATTACAAACGACGCATTCCAATCTTATTTATTGCTTTGCTCCACTCAAAAATGCGCGGTTGGATTATATGGTGCAGAAAGCTGTTGAAATGGGGGTATCGATTTTGCAGCCTGTTATAACGCATCATACGCAGGTTACGCGTATCAATATGGCGCGTATGGAAGCCAATGTTATTGAAGCTTCTGAACAGTGTGGAATTTTATCTCTTCCTAAATGCGTATCGGCTCTATCATTAGCAGAACTTTTAGCACAGTGGGATGAGACACAGCCTTTATTCTTTTGTGATGAAGAGCATAAATTGCATAATCCATTACCTTCTTTTAAAAAGCGTGACGTTACAACACCTGGTATTCTTATTGGACCGGAAGGTGGCTTTAGTGAAGAAGAGCGGAGCTTTTTAAAAAAACATCCTTTTGTGTTTCCAATATCACTAGGTCCGCGTATTTTACGCGCTGATACTGCCGCTGTTGCTGCTTTGGCTCTTCTTAATGCTACCGTGGGGGATTGGGCAATGGATTGAGAAATCTGTAAAATCATTCTAAACAATTTATTTAAGATGATGATACCAATTATAGGATACGGTAAGTTATGGCGCTTGATATAACTGATGAAAGTGAAATTTATAACTTAGATTCTTTGGTTAGCTATTTCCAAGGGGGGTATAAAGCAGAAGATGATTGGCGCATTGGTACAGAACATGAAAAATTTCCGTTTTATAGAGATGGTTTTCACCCTGTTCCTTATGAAGGAGAGAGGGGAATCCGAGCGCTTTTAGAGAGGATGCAAAGCGCCTTAGGATGGAAACCTATTTTAGATGAAGAGAATATTATTGGGCTCGTAGGATCAGTTGATCAGGGAGCCATTTCTTTGGAACCTGGGGGACAATTTGAATTATCTGGTGCACCATTAAAATCAGTAAGCCATACATATTACGAGTTGATGGAGCATTTAACTCTTCTCAAAAAAATTGCAGAACCATTAGGTATAGGTTTTTTAGGTCTTGGAGCTAGTCCAAAGTGGACTTTAGCTGAAACGCCGCGAATGCCTAAATCACGTTATCAGATTATGACTGATTATATGCCTAAAGTGGGGTATAATGGTCTTAATATGATGTATCGCACATCAACAGTTCAGGTTAATCTTGATTTTTCATCTGAAAGTGATATGCGGCGAAAAATGCAAGTATCCATGAAGTTACAGTCCATTGCAACGGCATTATTTGCAAGTTCGCCCTTTACAGAAGGGCGCCCAAATGGCTTTTTATCGTGGCGTTCTGAAATTTGGCGTAATACGGATAATCAGAGGACAGGCGTTCTGCCCTTTGTATTTTCTGAGCGTTTTGGTTTTGCTGATTATGTTGAATGGGCCCTTGATGTTCCAATGTATTTTGTTGTGCGTGATGGTCGTTATTATGATTGTACACACATAACGTTTCGTCAGTTTATGAATGGAGCATTAAAAGGACAAGTTGCAAATTCAATTCCAAACATGGGAGATTGGATTAATCACTTATCAACGTTATTTCCTGAAGTCCGCTTAAAAAGATTTTTAGAAATGAGGGGAGCTGATTGTGGTTCTTGGAAGCGCATTTGTGCGTTGTCGGCTTTTTGGGTTGGGCTTCTTTATGATAGGGAAGCACTTAATGAGGCAGAGGCTTTGACAAAAGATTGGTGTTTTGAAGAAGTTTTAGAGTTGCGCCAACGCGTTCCTAAAGAAGGGCTAAGAACTCCTTTTCGTCAAACTATTCTTTTAGAGTTAGCACGTCAAGCTCTCGCTATTGCTCGCAAAGGCTTAAAAAATCGCAAACAGTATGATACGAATGGTTTTGATGAAACAAATTTTCTTAATCCTCTAGAAGAGGTTGTTGCAATGGGACAAACAGATGCTGAAAAATTTTTGTCCCATTACTATTCTATTTGGAATGAGTCGGTAGAACCTTTATTTTTAGAATGTGCCTATTAAATTTGAAGCAAAGATACTTCCTACTTTTTTAAAAATGCATATCACCGTGGTGGTTCATTCACTCATTTGCTCTAGAGAGCATATCCTACCTTGCTTTTAACATTTCTCATAACGGAAAGGATACAATACAAAAATCTCTTGGGCAGTGTGATTTTTATACCCAATAATATCACGATATTTCCGTAATCGTAATGTTGTCCCTTTGTACAAAAGATAGTTCATAAGAGATAAAGCTTATTATCAAACATTTTTTATTCACTTGGCTCATCTACTTATGAATAGGTCTGAAAATAATATTTTTCACTTTTAAAAGGGATAAAAAAATATAATTTGCGGTTAATAGTCAATTATTATAATTCAATATACAATGCTTATATGAAAGAGTATTTTATTATACAAAAATTACGATATCAATCTTTCAGTGCGCTAAAAAGACAGTAGAAAAAATACCGATAGATCTATGTATGTATAACTCAATTTTATTTTTATAAAAAAAAGAAATATATTATGTAAATAGATAGAAATAAAGATTATTATATATAATGAATGTGTTAATTACATCATTAAATATTGATAAATAAAAAATATTATCTTCATAGAGTTATATGAAATTATAAGCTATTCATAGATAAGAAATAACTATTTGTATGCAAAGGGGTATTATATTAAAATACTATTATTCTTGATAAAGAGGCACGAGATAAAGAGATTGAGCTTGTAACGAATGAGTGTTTGAATACGCACAAAAATTCAAAAAAGCACAACATTTCTATAGCAGAATAATCTTTATCAGTATGAGCGCAACTTATTATAGGCAATTAATTATCCCCATACATTGTAAATCTACTGTAAGACTGCTTTTAATGCTTTAAACTGTACTATTCATAAAATTTATAATATTTGTAGGCTTAAAGCCTCTCATTGTAATCATATATCCTCAGTCTTTTCCATTGTTTTCATTATCTAGAAATTTGTAATCGTCTTTGTTATGCTCCACTAGGATAAGCAGCTTTAAAATGTGCTCGTCCTTCATCCGTAATGGCATCACGCCTCTGTAAACCAGATGTTTTTCTTTCCTTTATTGAATTTGCAAATAAATGGGATTGTTTTTCATCATGAACAGTTACAGAGATTCAACGTTTTTATAAAGATACAGTGGAAAGCATTGACCTGTATCTATTGCATCTAGATTAGGCAAATTCTTAGCTATCAATACAGAAAAAACGCTTCGTGCTCCTATGCCTGTAATTTGTATCATCCTATTTTCAACTTTTTGTCCTATCAGGACTATACGAGGCATTTGGTAAATTCCATCGTTGAGATTCCGATTATAATAAAACCACTGTTGCGTAAAAGGATGATATGAACTCTGAGTGAGGCATGCCTCTTCAAATTCAAAACCTTTCTTCTTATTAGTTCTTGCGTAACATTATAACTCCAACTTATCTTTTTTATATCTAAAGTGACAAAATTATCTACAGCACGTGCACGTGTTGTTCGATCAGCATATGAATAGGTATCGTTAAAACGTTTTACTGCGCTATTATAAAAAGCAATCATATTATTTATATTTGCTGCTCAAGCTCCGCTCTCCAATGTTGCGACAGCTCTTGCACTAAGATGTTTCATCAGAGGTATTTCTACTCCTTTCTTATACATTTTTACCCATACGGCCAGCCCTGCTTATGACGTGCAAGCAAATGATTTTGATTGATTCAAGATAAACAGGTTTGAAATGAGAGAATCTTACGTTATTCGGGATTCTCATTTAATATGCAAAACAGTAAATTATCATTATAAATCAACATCTTGTCTTTCAAAGCCTTTTTATGACTATAAAAAGAGTTTTGAAAAATAAAAAAGCTTTCATTGAGAGCAAAGAAAGAATGTATAAAAAGTATTTTCAATAAAATAATTATATTTGAAGTGCTGATCAAAGCTATTGAGAGTGCAGTCCATAAAATGAGCAGAAGTAGCTTGTTGGTGTATTTTCTAGAAAAATCATGAATGTTCGATTGTTAATTCATCCTTGCTTGGAAAGCTCGCTTCAGTTCAAATAGAAAAAGAGAGAGGTAAAGAGATTTATAGGATAAGATATGCTGGAATTATTCAGTATTAAGATGCAATGAATGTTGCTTATATTTTTCTTTTTTAACTATTTTATGAGAGTGAAAATTTAAATAATAAGAAAATAATTTTATTTATTTTCTTTAAACATTTATTAGTAGATAAAAAATTCTCTTTTAATCTATAAATTAAAAAAATAATGATTTTGTAAAAGCCTTGTAAGCTTTATAGGTTAATTTTAAATATCATGCATTGATTTTGAATTATGCAGATTATTTATGTCAACCATAATAATAGTGAGCATAGACAATGACATTTAATTTTTTCGTCAATTTATTTCTATTTGTTATTTTTTTATTGTTGGTTTCTCAAAGTAAGAAAATGCAATGGAGTCTTTCACTACGTGTTATGCTATGGCTTATCCTTGGCTTGATTTTTGGAAGTGTTTTGCAGTTTATTTATGGAGAGGGTGAAAGCACTTTATTGAAATCCGTTGAATGGTTTAACATTGTCGGTGAGGGCTATATTTTATTGTTGCAAATGATTGTTATGCCACTGGTTTTTATCTCTATCGTTTCAGCAGTTGCTCATTTACATTCTGTTTATGCTGTTGGAAAGATGAGTATAATAACAATTTCAATATTGCTTTTTACAACGGCTCTTTCAGCATTGGTTGGTGTGCTTGTGGTTAATTTTTTTGGATTAACAACCGATGGTTTGGTGCATGAAGGGCAAAATGTTTCTGCTCTTCTTGAAGGTCATATTTCTAAACTTGGAGATATGAATATACCAAAGATGATTTTGTCTATGATTCCTAAAAATCCATTTGCTGAGTTGAGTGGAGCTAAACGTACGTCAATTATTAGTGTTGTGATTTTTGCGTCATTTTTAGGTGCATCGGTTCTTCTTTTAAAGAAAGATGAGCCAGAAAAAGGAGAAAAAGCGCTTTTATTTATTCAAGTGGCACAAGCTTGGATTATGCGGTTAGTCCGTATTGTGATTGCTTTGACGCCTTATGGTATTTTTGCACTTATGACGAAAGTAGGAGCAATATCGCGTATTACAGATATTTTAAATTTACTGGTTTTTATCATTGCCTCTTATGTCGGTATTATTTTAATTTTTGGAATTCATGGTGTATTGCTTGGTATTTCTGGGATTAATCCCTTTCGTTTTTTCAAAAAGGTTTTACCGGTTTTAACATTTGCTTTTAGCAGTCGTTCAAGTGCTGCAAGTATTCCTTTGAATATTGAAGCGCAAACACAGTGGATAGGTGTACCACAATCCATTGCGAGTTTTGCAGCTTCTTTTGGGGCAACAATTGGACAAAATGGTTGTGCTGGTCTTTATCCAGCGATGCTTGCGACCATGATTGCACCCTCTATGGGGATTAATCCTCTTGATCCTACTTGGATTGCTACGCTTATTGGTGTTGTAACGTTGAGTTCTATTGGTGTTGCTGGTGTGGGGGGAGGTGCTATTTTCGCTGCATTGATTGTGTTACCAATTATGGGGCTTCCTGTTACTTTGGTTGCTGTACTTATCTCTATTGAACCGCTAATTGATATGGGACGTACTGCTCTAAACGTGAGCGATTCAATGATAGCTGGAACGGTCACCAGTCAAATATTACGGACAACAGATAAAAGTATTTTTAAAAAATAATTTTAGATTATATTTTTTGGGGCTGTAAAACATCTGTAAGAGATATTTGCGCTGAACCAGGCTGGAGCGGTTTTTGTTGATTGGGATGAGGAGCCCAACCAGAGAGCCAGATGAAAGAAAAATGTGCACGAATACGTCCATCAGGATCACTAAATCGTTGTGCATAGATTTCAGCTGCGCGGAGAAAAAAACGTTTGGATACAGGGCGTCGTGAACGATTTATGAGTGCATTTTGCATTCCCATAGCTTTAAGATCGTGCATAAGGTCGAACATTGTATTATAACGTATTGTGATATCTTCAACGTCTGCTACAGGAAGGGCAAAGCCAATACGCTGTAAAAGAGCGCCTGCATCACGAATGTCGGCAAAAGGGTAGACCCTAGGGCTTGCTCCATCATAAATTTCACTTTCAGCTTGCAGCAGGCTTTCGCGCAATTCTCTTAATGTGCCAGCTCCTGCCATAACAGCAAGAAATAAGCCATCTGGTTTAAGGGTATTTTTTATCTGGCTTAGAACACCAGGGGTATCATTGGTCAATTGTAATGAAAGAAGTGAAACAATAAGGTCACAGTAACTTTGAGGTAAATCAAGAAATTCTCGATGACGTAAATGAAATTTTTTATCATGGCTTTGATAAAGCGGATCGGTCTCAATGCGTTCTATAGAACAAACTTTTCCAGATTTCATTAAAGCTTGCGCAGAAAGGTCTGTATGGCTGTGTAAATCGAGAGCTAATGTAAAGAGGCGATCAACAGTGCTAAGGCGTTTATAGAGATCTTCTGCCATGTGAGAGAGTAAAAAGTCACATCCTTTTTTTGCTTTTTGAAAGGCTCGTTTTCGGAATTGTTCAATGCGGTTATGATCAAAAATTAAAGGATGCGACATATTGTAGAACACTTTCGATCTATGAAAGAATATATTTTGAAAAGGTTCATTATTTGTGCAAGCTCTGTCAAGTTTATAATATGAAAGAAATAAATTTATAGAAGGTAAGAGTTTTTAAAGGAATTAAAATTATAAATTGAGGAAATACAAAGGAACTTTTGTTCTAAGGGAAACTTGTAAAAGCCTAAATTTATAATGTTGTATTTTCGAGAAGCGGCGTTAAATAGCGGAGATATACTAAGTAAGTTCGTTGAACGCTTGAAAACGATGCTTTATCCACCAATTTGTCCTGGATGTAAGCAAAATGTTTCTACTTATGGTACGATTTGCTCCGAATGTTGGAAAGAACTTCAATTTATCACGAAACCTTATTGTCCTGTTATGGGGACTCCTTTTGTTTGTGATATGGGGGAAGGTTTTCTTAGTGGTGAAGCACTCCGTAATACTCATCCTTTTTCACGTGTTCGCTCAGTCATTGTTCATAAAGGGCTTGCACGAACTTTAGTAACGCGCTTAAAATATGGTGATCATATAGAATTGGCATCATTTATGGCCAATTGGATGATGTTTGCTGGACGCGAGGTTATTGATGATTGTGATGTTATTATTCCCATTCCATTGCATTTTCGTCGTTTTTGGGAGAGGCGTTATAATCAATCTGCTGAGCTTGCACGTTATATTGCAGCATCACAAAAAAAGCTTTTAAAACCGAGTTGGCTTGTTCGTTGTCGGCATACCCGTCCGCAGGTTAGTCTTTCTTCGAGAGAGAGAAAACTTAACGTAAAAAACGCTTTTAAGGTTTCGCATAAAGTTAAAAAATATCTCAAAGGATGTTCTGTTTTGCTGATTGATGATGTATTTACAACGGGTGCAACAGTTACAGCAGCAGCTGCTGCATTAAAAGATGCAGGTGCACGACAGGTTGATGTGCTAACATTTTCGCGTGTTCTCAAAGAAGATTCTATTTTTCCCTCTTCTTAAGAGGAATTTAAAATGAATATTATTAAAAAATATTGGAGGATAATACTATGAAAGAGATAATAATTTATACACGTCCTGGTTGTCCTTATTGTACAAAAGCACGTGATTTGCTTAATAAAAAAGGCGTAAAGTATACAGATATTGATGCTTCCACATCCCTTCGCCAAGAAATGGTACAGCGTGCAAATGGACGTAATACATTTCCACAAA
Source organism: Bartonella sp. AP88XZML (assembly GCF_042195565.1). Taxonomy (NCBI): domain Bacteria; kingdom Pseudomonadati; phylum Pseudomonadota; class Alphaproteobacteria; order Hyphomicrobiales; family Bartonellaceae; genus Bartonella; species Bartonella sp. AP88XZML. The sequence goes on from NZ_JBHIOQ010000062.1 coordinate 30,190, forward strand.
TTTTCATAGGTGATTATCACGTTGGCGGTTGTGATGATCTTTATGCTTTAGAGGCTGAGGGAAAGCTGAATTCTCTATTACAAGGCATATAATATTTGTAAATTACATATTCTTAAGACCGTTTTGCAAGAAGGAGATAGTTAACGCCCATGTCTTTTGAGCGATTCCAGCTGTCGTTTAATGGGTTATAAGTAATACCTATCTCATCAATGACAGTCAGAGCGTTTTTTGATAAGAAATTTTTAAGTTCTAGAGGTTTTAGGAATTTTTTATAATCATGGGTTCCTTTAGGAAGCCAACGTAGAATATATTCAGCGCCTACAATAGCAAGCCCCCATGCTTTCCATGTGCGGTTGAGTGTTGAGACAAACATCAACCCTTGTGGTTTCAACATTTTTGCTGTAGCTGCTATGAAGAGATTAACGTCAGCGACATGTTCAACAACTTCCATATTAAGGATGATATCAAATTTTTCTCCTTCATTGGCAAGTACTTCTGCTGTCGTCGTGCGGTAATCAATGGAAAGGTCATTTTGAGCTGCATGGGTTTTTGCGACTTCAATATTTGTTTGTGCAGCATCAACGCCTACAACCATAGCACCAAGACGTGCCATTGGTTCACATAACAAGCCTCCTCCACAGCCAATATCAAGAATTTTCAAATTGTCAAAGGGCGTAAGTGAAGAAGGGTCACGATTAAACTCTAAACAGATTTTTTCTCTGATGTAAGCAAGGCGTGTTGGGTTAAATTGGTGAAGAGGTCGAAATTTTCCTTGTGGATTCCACCATTCTGTAGCAATACGTGAAAAATGATCAATTTCACTTTGATCAATAGTTGTTTGTGTTTCATCGATCATGTTGCCTTCCTTTTATTTTTAATGATCAGGTCAAGTAGATTTTATACAAAGTCAAGAGAAATTAATATAATCATAATGAAACTTGCACAAATGATAGATATTCGCTATGTCGAGAAAATGGTTAATTGATACAGCATCTAATTCTCATTACTGTTTGAGATAAGAGATGTAAAGGTAAGAGTGTTATTAATGGCGCGCATTGTCATGAAATTTGGTGGAACATCTGTAGCAAACATTGAATGTATTCATAATGTTGCACGGCATGTCAAAAGAGAGGTTGATGCAGGCAATGAGGTAGCCGTTGTCGTATCTGCGATGGCTGGTAAAACAAATGAACTTGTTCAGTGGACAAGTGATGCTTCCTCTATGCATAGAGATGCTCGTGAATATGATGTTGTGGTTGCTTCTGGTGAACAGGTTACTTCAGGTTTGTTGGCTTTGACACTTCAAGAAATGGGGGTGAATGCACGTTCATGGCTTGGTTGGCAAATTCCTATTCATACAGACAATGCGCATGGCCGTGCACGTATTACTAATATTGATGGATCTTTTTTAATCGAGTGTTTTCAGGAAGGTCAGGTTGCCGTTATTGCTGGTTTTCAGGGGTTATCTCCGGATAACCGGATTTCTACCTTAGGGCGTGGGGGATCAGATACAAGTGCTGTTGCTATAGCCGCTGCTGTACAAGCTGATCGCTGTGATATTTATACAGATGTGGATGGTGTGTATACAACGGATCCACGTATAGAGCCGAAAGCGCGTCGTTTACCAAAAGTAGCTTTTGAAGAAATGCTAGAAATGGCTTCTCTTGGTGCAAAGGTTTTACAGGTTCGTTCTGTTGAATTGGCAATGGTTCATAAGGTTCGTACCTTTGTGCGTTCAAGTTTTGAGGATCCTGATGCGTTAGGCATGGAGGATCCAATGAGTTCTTCTGGAACACTTATTTGCGATGAGGATGAAATTGTGGAACAACAAAATGTTACTGGTATTGCTTTTGCTAAGGATGAAGCACAAATTTCCCTTCGGCGGCTTGCTGATCGTCCAGGGATCTCGGCAGCAATTTTTGGTCCCTTGGCTGAAGAACGCATTAATGTTGATATGATTGTGCAAAATATTTCTGAAGATGGCTCAAAAACTGATATGACTTTTACGGTACCATCATCAGATGTAGAAAAAGCCGTTACACTTCTTGAGAAGAATCGCAAAGAAATTGGATTTGATGTTCTCCAATTTGAAAGCGATCTCGCCAAGGTATCTGTGATTGGTATTGGAATGCGTAGTCATGCAGGTGTTGCCGCTACAGCATTTAAGGCTTTGGCTGAAAAGGGTATTAATATTCAAGCAATTACGACCTCAGAAATTAAAATTTCTATTTTGATTGATAGTGCTTACACTGAACTTGCGGTTAGAACATTACATGCTGTTTATGCACTTGATAAGGGATAAGTATTTTTTAGTTTCAACAGAGTTTCAATAACGTAAAGCTTTAATATATAATTAATAATTTTTGTTAAGGATAATTTATATTTTAAACTTAAATGGAATATTTAATACAGCAGAACTCTCTTATTTTAAACTTGTTCATGATGAATTTAAAATGGTCACTTATATATTACAAGAGAAAGATGTTTAGGTAAAAAACTCTGTTTAAGAAGGGATATAAAATATGCCGTCTATAAACGTTTTAGAACCTATAGAGTGGGATGGAGAAGACTTATACGATAAGCCTTAATAGAACTAAGGAACAATGCACTGCGTTTATTCAAAGAATGCATGTTACATGAGGGACAGCCTCGTGAATACAGATTTAATATTATAAATCTTAGAGAAATGGGCGCTCATTGGATTAGTGACGGAATTACCAAAAATAGAATTGATGATGTATTTTCTAGAGATGTTTAGTTTGTCATCAAATGATTGTTTATGACTTTATGTATATCTTGAAAATTTAATTTTTTCCATATTATGAGGCAATAAAAAAATATATCTTTATAGACAATATTTATGTTGCACTATAAGTTATAAAATTACCATATCTTATGCGTTTATAGCTTATTCAGAAGTACTTTTCATAAAATCATGTAAATATAGATCAAAATTAATGATAATGTTACAGTGTGTTGCTTTTATGATTTTATTAATTAAATTTTTTTTCATGTCTATTTCTCTTTTTTGAATTATGATTAAGATTTTCAAAGTTTTGATACCTCCATATGTTCTTTAGGTTAACTTTCTTCCCTTAACTACTCTATTATAAGTATTTTCTGTGTCATACTGCCAATCACACATGAAATACATTCTTTCGTTTTTGCAGTATATTGTGCTAGTTTCTTATCATATTTACATATTTTGCAAATGGTGGTCTTTGTAAGCAAAACTCTTCTTGTATTTTATGTGGCGTTGTATAATTTGAAAGTCTCGAAAATATTGCTTTTTAAATTATCTATGAAGAGTATTTTATGGTATCAAGAAATATAGAGCGAGCTCTTTAAACAAAAAGAAAATAAATATCAAATAAGAGCGGAAAAAGGGGAGAACAACGATATATATGCTCTATTTTTCCACCAATCATATGTTTTAGAATAGTCTAAATGACTAGGATTTTCTTTTTTCCCGCGAGTTAATTACGTAAACTAGAGTGCTCCCTATGGAAGCATGCTTCAAGTTTAATTCTTTCATGGAGTGAGACAAGCGATGTGTCGATGATAAAAAACGGGAATATTTTTCCACTCCATTGTCAATCTAGTAGTAATGTTATGACGTTGTTATTCCAAAAAAATCTTTTGTTTTTTGTTACCTGTATCAATATCTAATATCAGCGTAGATGCATGTTTGACGATATATATTGAGACGGGTAAGGGGACTACGAGCAACTCCTGTTTTTGTATGCCAGATAGGAACAAGGATGTTGCGTATACCTGTTGGGGTAATTTCTGAAATGGAGATAAAACCTAATTGGGGGAGAATATGAAGCCATAAAAGTGAAAACCAACTTCCATTTTACAACTTCCTTTTAATTCTGCTTTACAACTTTCAAAGGGGTTGACAGCAATATCTTTTAAATAATGGATATTACACATTGGTTCACGTTTTTGTTTATTGCGTTATTAAATCATATATGCCTTTCACGTAAAAAAAACGCTATTATAGTGCCAATTTACGCGCTTGTTTTAAAGAAATATTTCTCCCCAAGCCCATTACGGCGTTTGTGGATGGTGTAACGTAAAATTTATTGGGGCCCCATCTCCTTCTTAGATCAAAGGTGTCAGTTGGTCGTCATCATTTAATTTTTAGTTTTCGTGTTGAACAGCTCTTGTATGGATATGATGAAGCATTCTTATTTCTTTCCTCAATAATCCATATTTCTCTTCGGCTTGTGACGTGTAAGCGAATAGTCTTGATTGATTCATCATGTACAGATTTGAAATGAAAAAATCATACGATATTTGAATTTCATTCAAGATTTATAATGATAAATTAAATATTTTTACCCAAAAATAATGTGCTTTTTAAGAAGATAAAATTAAAGTTGTTTAGAATACCGGCAATAAAATCAGTAACGAGGAGGGTGGTTTATTGGAAAAAAATAAACCATGGAATTACTTAACTGATTATTGAACTTTGCTTATTCTTATCTGTTTCGTATAATTAAACATAAGATATTGATTCATAATAATTAATTTTTTCTTTATAGTGAATAATAGTCTCGACGAAAGGCAGCTTTTATGAAACCACGAAGCCTTTTATATTGAAACAATTAAAATTATTTCTGTGCACAACATGAGTGGAGCTGGTGCATGAGTAAAAGAATATTGAAGAAAGGAATAAAATATCTCTTATAAGACTTCTTAAGAGTCAAAGGTGTTTCAACATTAGAAGCTCGTAAATAGTATGATGATGTTAGTTTTCTCCTTTATAAGTGTAAAGATGAGGCGAGACAACAGCTTTTACATTAAATATCGTCCGAACCCAACAAATGAGCGAAATCGCTTTTTAAAAGTTCTGCATAAAAATGTATTTTCAGTTAGTTTGTTAGGAACTATGAGAAATTCCTTTATTGCGCTTAATATAAATAAATCCATATCCCAGACCAATAAGAGCAGATAAACCAGAGCCACAGAGGACCCCAATTTTTGCCGCATCAAGCAGAATAATATCTTTAAAAGCGAGCATTGAAACAAAAATAGACATTGTAAAGCCAATTCCTGCTAAAAAACCAATGAGTAAAACGCCTGTCCAGGTCATATGAGGGGGGAGGCGGCATATCCCTGATTTTACAGCTATATAACTGGCAGTGATAATACCAAGAGGCTTACCGATGAAAAGACCAATGACAACACCCAGAACAATCAAGAATGATTTGTCAGAAGAAAGATCAAAGTTTGCAAAACTTACTCCTGCATTTGCGAAGGCAAAAACTGGCATGATACCGTATGCAACCCATGGATGCAATGCTTTTTGAACACGTGTTACTGGGGCGATCATGGCCCGTTGTCCTTTGCGCATCTTTTTCAATGCTGTTGAAATATGATGCAGATCTGTTTTTGTATTTTTTTCTTGAAGAATTTGCATAGCGTTACTGAGCATGGTGAGTGGCGCTACAAGAGTACGGGTAGGAAGAACGGGAGTCATCATCCCTAAGATTACGCCAGCAAGCGATGGGTGAACGCCTGTTACCATTAAACCCCACCAAATGATTGCACCAGGTAAAATGTAAAGCCATGCTGATGCAAGCCCGATCCACTGAAAAAATAGTACCAAAGCAATACCCGCTCCTGCAATCATTAAACCACTAGGATCAATGTTTGTTGAGTAGAAAAAAGCAATAATAAGAACAGCGATAATATCGTCAATAATTGCTAATGATAGAAGAATAATATGAAGATTAGAAGGAATTTTTTTTCCTAGAAGAGCAAGAATACCTAGAGCAAAGGCAATATCTGTTGCTGTTGGCACAGCCCAACCGCGGATATGTCCTTCGTTAAAATTGAAGATAAAGTAAATAATTGCAGGAACACAAACGCCCCCTATTGCAGCAACAATTGGTAAGATTGCTTGTTTAAAATCGGCAAGAGCACCTTCATGAATTTCGCGTCGAATTTCCATTCCAGCGACGAGAAAGAAAATAGTCATAAGGGCATCATTAACCCAGAAATGTAAATCCCATGAAAGAGTGAAATGACCCAAATTAAAGCCAAGAGGTGTATGCCAAAAAGATTCATAGAAAGCAGCATATTTAGAATTGGCAAAAATAAGTGCAGCAGCAGCAGCTAATAAAAGAACAACACCACTAAGAGCTTCAATATGGAGAAAACGCTCGATAGCAGAAAGCGCTTGATTAGTGACACGAGAAACGCGATTAGGCAGGCGATTTGAAGATAAATCAGACATGAACAACTCCAAGCATCGTCAATTTTAGATTCTATACTCTCTGTATAAATGACTTTGTATGATACCTTCTGTATCATACAAAAGAAAAAAGAGGAATAAAGTTCTTAATTTATAGACAAGATCATCATGTTTAAAGCACAAAATGTTTAACGCGACGCTTCATTTTTAATAGTGAGATGTACTTTGCTTAAAGCCTTAGATAGATCATTTTGTAGAGCAGATTCGAGATCAACTATTGCGAGACCTTTATTATCGTTTGCTTTAATTTTAACGATCAATGTTTGTGGATTTTTAGCAAATTCTCCTAAGGATTTTGAAATTTTTTCTGCTTCGTCATGATTTTTTAGCAGAATTTTTGGGGTCTGCGTCATCATTAGATAGAAATCGTCATAAAGTTCCTTTTTTAGATCATGTTGGCTGTCATTAAGATTTTGCGCAAGATAAGAAAAAAGCTTATCAATGAAACCTGCATCCGTATATTGTATATCAATTTCATTGATGCCAAGGTCTTGAGACGCAGCAATCATTATATTTTTCTGACCAGAAAAAAGCTTTTCATCAACATCAATAACCTTAGCCGATATGTTCCCAGATCCAACGTTTTTCATATTGAAAGACATTGTATCAAGAAAGAGTATACGTTTTTTTTCATCGTAAGAAATATCAATTTTTCCTGAAACATTAAAGCGCTCAAAGTTCAGATTTTTGAAGAAATCTAAGTCTTTTTCATTCATTTTTTTAGGTAAAACGGAAAGGTTATTGAGAGAAAGAAAAAGCTTTTTAGGGATAGGTTGTTTCCACAAACTTGGTTTGAATTGGAATGATTCGAGCGTTGCTTTCAACTGCGGTATATCAACGGTGATATTATCAACTTTGGCATCCGCTGAGGTAATGGCGAGCAGTATGTTTAGAAGAAGACCATTTTGTGCTACTTTTTCGGCGATTTTATTATTCTCTTTTCTTGCATTAAGATAAGCTTTGATTAATTTTTCAGGAGGTTGCTCAAGCGGTTTCATCTTTAAACCAGATGTTTTAAACTGCCCAAGGAAGAAAGAGCTGTTTTTTTCTGCTTCTTCAAAAATATCGACACTTATATTATTCAAAGAAATGGGGCCAGTAACGGTTTTACCTTGATTGAGAGCATTGTTTTTTCCAAAAATGATAGAGTAGGCATAGTTGATGTCGATATCATGGGCTTTTATTGTATCACTTTTAGCCATAAGTTGCATCTGTTTGGCACCATTTGCTACGACCGTTTTAAGATCCATATTTTTGATACTAACTGAATGGATATGGTTATTTCTAAAATCAGAAAGCTGGAAATTCTTGACTTCAACCGTTTCTATTCGGTTATTTTTATTTTCTATAGAAAGTTGTATATTGGGAGCAATAATTGAGGAAAGCTCAATACGCATCATTGATTGTAAAAGCCGTGATGTTATCGTTCTATCTTTTTCTTTTAAGGATACACTCCGAAGAGAAATTTGGGGAATTTGCACATGAATATTATTATGCTTTAAATCAACATTATAAAATGTAAAAGTTCCGGGAATAAAGGAAAGGGGAGGACGGGCAGAAATGGCACCAATTCTAAGTGATGTACCAGCTGGAACAGGTAATGTCACATTCTTCAAATTGATTTTACCTAGAATGCTTACTTCAGATGTTCGGGCTTTTATACCACGACGGGCTATTTCTTGTTTTACAAAACTGTCAAGATAGGGTTTTGCGATATAAAATCCACCAACAATTATAATTGCCAAGATAGCAACAAATCCAATAATACAAGTGAGCCAATATCTGAGGTTACTTTGATACCCACTATTAAGATTGACCATTCTTTCTTCTTTCATTTTTATCACTCTTTGAATTGAGAGTGAAGATAAATTCTTTTAAGCAACGACAAAGGTTTAAATATAGCGTGTACCAGTTTCAACAATTATCTACTCTCTATATTAGAGTTATTCTCATCTTTTTTGCAATATAGCTTTATCAACTTTTATCAATTTTCTTTGAGTTTAGCTCTTTATAGAAAAGAACGCATAATAAGGAGAGGTAAGTTTATGCGCATCATAATTTTTTATCACTTTAAAATTATCCTAAAATATTCCGATGTCTGCTTTTATCTTGCTGCTGTTTATAGGAATATTTAAAACATAAAAAATATGTTCTTGTTCATTATAATTTAATGGGGAGAGGTAAGTGTTATGACAGAAAATCAAATAATGGCTTTTTCGATCATTGGTCTCATGATGGTTGTTTTTATTTGGGATCGATTTCGTTATGATCTTGTTGCTATTTGTACATTATTAATAGCTTGTGCCCTTGGTCTTGTCAGTCCGAAGGAAGCTTTTAGCGGTTTTAGTAATGATATCGTTATTATCGTGGGGAGTGTGTTTGTTGTCAGTACGGCTGTATCGCGCTCTGGTATAATGGAGTTTATTATTCAACGGATATGGCCAGACGTGAAATCTGTGCGTCTTCAATTAGCCTTTTTAGTTCTTTCTGTTGTCGTATTATCAATGTTTGTTAAAAATATTGGTGCTTTGGCTATTATGCTTCCGATAGCTTTTCAGTTTGCACGTCGTTCTCAGGTTTCTCCTTCTGTCTTTTTGATGCCCATGGCCTTTGGTTCTTTGTTGGGGGGGCTTATGACACAGATAGGAACATCTCCCAATGTTGTTATTTCAGCGATGCAAGAACGTTTAGCCGGAACACCTTTTACTATGTTTGATTTTACACCAGTTGGTGCGGTTATTGCGACGGCTGGTGTTTTATATTTGGTTCTTTTTTATTGGCTTTTGCCTGTGCGTGTACGTTCAGGTGTATCGTTTGATGATGCCATTGATATTCGTAATTATGTTGCAGAAGTGCATATTCCAATAAATTCACCGATTGTGGGAAAAAATATTGTTGATTTGGTTAAGCCATCAAGTGGTGATGTTATGGTGATTCAAATCATCAGAAACAAAGTATCTATTTCACCGTTACCAGATTTTGTTTTGTCTGAAAATGATATTATTTTGCTGGAAGGGTCGCATACAGGGTTAGATAGCGTGATGAACTCTGCTCGTTTAGAGTTTTCTAAGGGGCGAACTATTGCTGCAGGTGATAAGGACAGTGACATCGATATTATTGAAGCAGTCATCACCCATAATTCACCCCTTATTGGTATTAGTGCGAAAGAGTTTTCCCTATTTGATCACTATAATGTAAATCTGCTTGCGTTAAGTCGTCAACATGAAAGGGTGCGGGGAAGACTTGATGATATTATTTTCCATCTTGGCGATGTGATTGTTTTGCAAGGACAGGATGCAGTTATTCCAAATTTGTTAAGAGAATTGAAATGCCTGCCCCTAGCAAAACGAAATATTGTGTTTGGAAATTTACGACATGGTTTCATCTCTTTAGCTGTTTTATTTATAGCAATTATTTTTACAGCTTTTCATATTGTTCCCGTTGCGTTTTCTTTTTTTTCTGCTGCTGCTGCAATGGTTATCTTTCGCGTTTTGCCCGCGCGTGATCTGTATCAGGCATTAGATGGCCAAATATTAGTACTATTAGCGGCTCTTATTCCAGTGAGTGAAGCGTTAGAGAAAACAGGATGTACGGATCTCATTGGTCAATGGCTGAGCCAATTGGCAATATTTTTCCCACCATCTGGTGCCTTAGCACTTATGTTGGTGACAGCTATGTTGGTCACGCCATTTTTGAATAATGCAGCAACAGTGATGATGGTAGCACCAATTGCGTCAAGTTTTGCTCATTCCCTTCATTATAAGCCTGAAGCTTTTTTGATGGCTGTTGCAATTGGTGCGGGTTGTGAGTTTCTTACACCTATTGGACATCAAAGTAATATGCTCGTGATGGCGCCAGGAGGATATCGTTTTAGTGATTATCCACGTTTGGGTGCTCCATTGGCGGTGTTGATCGTTATTATTGCTGTTCCAATGCTTATGTGGGTTTGGCCCTTACAATAGGATATTTTAAAAAACTTTAAGGATCAATTATAAAAAGTTGTTAATCGCATGAAGATAAGCTGAAGGGATACACTTTGTATATAGAACTTTAACTGAAGATTTGGAATTATACCACACTTTAATCATGGCGCTTCGGTATTTTTGATACAGATAAGATTTATCTATTTGGTTTTAGTAGGTATTCGTGGAAATTTACTGTTTATTCAAGTTTTTTCAAGAATTGGTTTTTCTATTATAATTGTATAATCCAATACAACCAACGATTGCGGTTGAAGACTTCAAAAGATTATCCTTCTATATAATGGGGAGAAAGTTCGCTTGAGATGATAGGCAATCATGATAAATATTAAGGCAGTGAATTTTTCATAAGACTCAATATATGTAAAAGCTGTAATGTGAACAAACAGGGTGCTTACATCATTTTCGATTAAGACTGTTGCAAAAATCTGATTGAATTGGCTACATGTTGATTTAAAATAAATAAACGAGCAATTTAAAGATTTTTAGTTAATTAGGGCTACCATCTTTATCCATTTATGCGTAAAAGCATAGGTGAAGTAACTTTTTTCAAGGTATGATATATGTCGTATGATAGTTTTATTGCTGAAGTGAATGCAGAATTTCGTCAGGAAAAGGCGCTTGCTTTTTGGAGACGGTATGGTTTTTCAATTATTGGAGCAGCTATTCTTTTTATATTCATGATAGTTGCTTATCAAGTTTATCATCATACACAAATAAAGAAAGCTGGTTATATTGGTGATGCATTTGTAAAGAGTCTTGATCTTGCGGATACACGTGATTTTGATAAAGCGATAAAGCAATTAGAAACTGTTAAAACCTCTCATTTTGGGGGGTATCCTTTTCTTGCTCGTTTACGTGAGGCTTCTTTACTCATGGAGAAAGGTGATATTATTAAGTCAGTGGAGATCTTTGATTCTGTTGCAGCGGATGAGAAAGCACCGCAGATTTTGCAGAAAGTTGCAAAAATTCGGGCGGCTTATATTCTGGTTGATACAGGGACATTAACTGATGTTGAAAAGCGCATCAAAGATATGGCAAGTGATACCGATCCTATGCGTATGTCTGCAAGAGAAGCTTTAGGCTTAGCTGCTTATAAGGCGGATAAAATGGATGAGGCGGTTTATTATTTTAAGAAAATTTCTGAAGAAGGTTCTTTGGGTTTAAAAATAACAGATCGGGCTCGAATGATGCTTGAGCTTATACAAGCAGAGGGCAAGGCAAATAAGGAATAAATCGATGAGCCTTACCATTGCTATCGTTGGTCGTCCCAATGTTGGGAAGTCAACACTATTTAATCGTTTGGTTGGGCAAAAATTGGCTTTGGTTGATGATAAGCCTGGTGTAACACGTGATCGGCGTATTCATGCGGCAAAACTTCAAGATCTATGTTTTGATGTGATTGATACCGCTGGGCTGGAAGAAGCAGGTGATCATACACTTGAGGGGCGTATGCGTTCTCATACAAAAGTTGCAATTGATGAAGCGGATCTTATTTTATTTGTATTTGATGCAAAGAGCGGAATAACACCAAGTGATTTAAATTTTTCTTCATTGGTTCGCAAATCAGGAAAGCCAATTGTGCTTGTTGCCAATAAGTCTGAGTCAAGAGCGGCAACAGGAGGAGAGTATGAGGCGTGGTCATTAGGTTTGGGGGAGCCGTGCCCAATATCGGCTGAACATGGTTTGGGACTTAGTGATCTGCGTGATGCAATTATAGATGCTGTTGGGTCAGAGCATGCTTTTGGCAACAACAAAGAAGAAGATAGAATGATACAACCTGCATCTGTTGGTGATGATGTAAAGGATTTGGAAGAAGAGGAGCTTATTTACGATGAAAGTAAGCCCATTAGGATTGCAATTGCGGGGCGTCCCAATACAGGAAAATCCACTCTTATCAATAGTATGTTGAAACAAGAGCGATTGTTAACAGGACCAGAAGCAGGACTCACGCGTGATTCTATTTCTGTAGATTGGGAATGGCGTGGTCGTCATATTAAACTTTTTGATACTGCAGGTTTACGTCGAAAATCGAGAATTCAAGAAAAATTAGAAAAACTATCTGTTGCAGATACTTTACGTGCTATTCGTTTTGCAGAAGTGGTGGTCATTGTTTTTGATGCAACGATACCTTTTGAAAAGCAGGATTTACAAATTGCTGATCTTGTGATTCGTGAAGGGCGTGTTCCAGTTATTGCTTTCAATAAGTGGGACCTTATTGAAAACAGTCAGACCACATTGATTGATTTGCATGAAAAAGGTGCGCGATTTCTTCCTCAAGTTCGTGGTTTGAGAGCTGTTCCTTTATCAGGACAATATGGTCAAGGGATTGATAAACTGATGGAAAATGTCATGATGATGCACCGTGTATGGAATCGTCGCATTTCGACGGCTAAATTGAACCAATGGCTTGGAACTGTTGTGGCACATCATCCACCTCCTGCGGTTTCTGGACGTCGACTTAAGGTTAAATACATCACACAGGTTAAGACACGTCCTCCTGGATTTATGATTTCCTGCTCGCGCCCCAAAAGTATGCCCAAGTCGTATTTGCGTTATCTTGTCAATGGGTTACGTGAAACATTTGATATGTCTGGTATACCCGTTCGCATATCATTACGAGCTTCTGATAATCCTTTTGCGACACGTTCCAAGAAGAAATGATAACTCTTTAATTTTTTAAGTGAATGAAATCTATACTTAAGAATCTTAAAAATAAGTTTTTTAATGATCTTTCTTTTCATAAAAGAAAAAGTTTTATTTGCTAAAGTTTTAATTTTATTGATAATCATTTATCATGAGCGCTATTGAATAGAGCTCTCTCATCTTGATAAAGATCATTTATTTGCATGTCATGAGAAGAGTTTAATAGGGAGTATTTAAGAAAGAGTACATAATCCTCTTAATGGGTTATTTAAGTGCAAGAATAGATGCAATATGAGGGTAGGGGAATATAATTATGATGCTTGTTTGAAAAGCAGCATTAGATTATCGTTTCATAAAAATAAAGCTTATGAATAAGCGCTTTTGCTTGTTTGTCTGAATAAAAAGCAAAAATATTTGCTGAATCCACAGATATTCAATTGTAAGGAGCGAAGTTTATAAAAGTAGATTAAAATTGTATAAAGTGGTATGGTAATCATATTTAAATTTTATTGTGTTCTATTGGCTTAATCTATTTGAAATTTTTGATTTATTAATATCTTGTATTTAAAGGAGCTTCTCTTAATACCCTCAAGCTCATTTCGTGATGAGGCTTGTAATGGTGTATATAAAATACTTTGCGAATAGGATCATACAGAAACCATTGATTATTATCATTTTCATAAAATGAAAAGTGCAAGTTTATTCGAATAAAAGGAGAAAACCAACGTTCTCATACTGTTTTTAGTTTTCTATGTTCTCTTTCAAAACTAGGACTGATATAACATTGGGAGCCGGAAAATAAGATGGTATTAGTTTACACCTTTCGTTAAGCGTAAAATGGTTGTTCTATAAGTTTTATATTATTCACGGGAACTTTTCATTATACATTCACGGGTGCTGTCGTGAAATCGGTTTAGGTGCTTAGAATATCTTTTTAAGAAAGCATGTAAATTGAAAAATACGTTATTTCTGCAATGAAATTTATACGATAACTTGTGATAGATTTCTTTTAGTATCTTGACGAATAAATTCGGGAACAATATGATACACACGGTTTTATGAAATGTATTCTTACGTTGCTTTTTAATTAAGGAGCCAATGATGGCGATGGGCGAGAAACCCGTTATGAGCCGTAAGGAGGCTGAAGAGAAAAAGCAAGGAGAGTGTCTTCATTCAGAGGATTTGGAATGTCGTAGTAGGAACTTAAGCGTAGCTTTAGTGCGCAAGCAAGCATTAAAGAAGTGGGAGTATAAGAGTAAGCGGGAAAAATCACAAGGAAGGATGGCAGGTGCAATTAAGCTTTCCAATGAGTTTCTGGCAAGTATTATAGTTGGTATTGTTTTGGGGTTGGGGTTTGATAAGTTAGCAAGTTCATGGCCTTGGGGATTGGTATTTTTTCTCTTCTTTGGATTTGCTGCGGGTGTATTGAGTATTCTTCGGTCTGTGGGGTATGTTTCCTCCAGTCAATTAGGAAAAAAAGGCGTATTGCGCCAAGATAAACAAGATAAAGGGGCCAATGAGAGGTCCGATAAATGAGGTTGAAGTGACAGCACACGCTCCAGATCCTATTCATCAGTTTGAGGTTTCAAGGCTGATTAAGATTTCCATAGGAAATATGGATTTATCGTTTACAAATGTATCATTGTTTACAGTCCTCACGGTTGTTGTAACTTCTATTTTTCTCTTTATTTCATCATCGAGTCGTGGATTGGTTCCAACGCGGATGCAGTCTCTTTCGGAAATGGCATATGAATTTGTAGCATCGACTCTGCGGGAATCATCTGGTGTGCAGGGAATGCAGTTTTTCCCTTTAGTTTTTTCTCTGTTTACTTTTATTTTGGTTGCTAACTTTATTGGTCTCTTTCCTTATTTTTATACGGTTACGTCTCAAATCATGATCACGTTTTCGTTAGCAATGGTGGTAATCTTGACGGTGATTGGTTATGGCTTTTATAAGCATGGGGTCAGTTTTTTGAAACTGTTCGTTCCCAGTGGAGTTCCTGTTGTGGTTTTACCTCTGGTGACAATGATTGAGGTTATTTCTTTTCTCTCCCGTCCAATTAGTCTTTCTCTTCGTCTTTTTGCGAATATGCTTGCTGGTCATATTACGCTTAAAGTGTTTTCTGGGTTTGTTGTTTCAATGATTGGGGTAGGACTCGTAGGTGTGGGTGGTTCGATTTTACCGCTTATTATGACTGTAGCAATTACTGCTCTTGAGTTTTTGGTCGCATTTCTTCAGGCTTACGTCTTTACGGTTTTAACTTGTATGTATCTTAATGATGCAATTCATCCAGGACATTAATAGAACTGGCGGTTTTCCGTCGAATAATGCAATTTCGCTTTAAAGGAGAATAACATGGAAATGGTGCTTGCAGCAAAATATATTGGTGCTGGTCTTGCTTGCTTTGGTATGGCTGGAACAGCTTTAGGACTTGGTAATATTTTTGGCAGCTATCTTTCTGGTGCATTACGAAATCCATCAGCAGCAGATAGTCAGTTTGGACGTCTCGTCTTTGGTTTTGCTGTAACAGAAGCTTTGGGAATTTTTTCATTGCTCATTGCTTTATTACTTCTTTTTGGGGTTTAATCATCATCAAAAGGGTATATCTGTTCTTGCATGAGGAAAGATTTACCCTTTTAGGCTCTTAACCAGAGAGATGTTAGTCAGTTATCATCGGTTATAGAGGGCTTTAATAAGCTATTTAAGGGATGAAAGAAGATGTTTGTTTCAAGCGCTTATGCACAGAACACTGAAACGTCGATAGAACATATTAAAAAAGTGGCAGAGCATGCAAATCGTGTGTTTCCGCCTTTTGATTTTGTGCATTTTGGTTCGCATTTTTTCTGGTTGGCAATTTCTTTCGTACTTTTTTATCTTTTTATCTCCCGTGTAATTGTACCACGTATTGGCGGTGTTATTGAAACACGGCGAGATCGAATAGCATCTGATTTAGATCAGGCAATGCGCATGAAGCAAGAAGCAGACATTGTTGTTGAAACTTATGAGCGGAAATTAGCGGAAGCGCGTTTGAACGCGCAGGCTATAGCGCAGGTAGCTAGTGAAGAATTAAAAGAAAAGGCAGAGCTTGAACGGAAAGAAATTGAAGAGAGTCTAGAGAAAAAACTCGCAGATGCTGAAAAACAGATAACAAAAATTCGGGATAAAGCGATGCAAAATGTTGGTTCTATCGCTGAAGAAGTAGCTCTTGAAATTGTGAAAAAATTGATTGACGTTGATATCAGCAAAGAGGCTGTTCGTTCAGTTGTTAAAACTGCGGATTATGGAGGAAGACAAAGATGACTGATACTTTTTGGGCATTTGTTGGGTTAGTTCTTTTTTTGGCTCTTTTAGTCTATTTCCAAATTCCACAGAGGGTTATACACCATCTTGATGCACGCGCGAAACGTATCAAAGATGAACTGGATGAGGCGCTGCGTCTTCGTGAAGAGGCACAGGAAATATTGGCTGAATATCAACGCAAACATGCAGAAGCAGAAAAAGATGCGCAAGAAATTATTGCAGCAGCAAAGCATGAAGTTGAATCTGTTATTGCTGAGGCCCGTGCAAAAGCAGAAGAATATGTAAAAAACCGCAATAAATTGGCAGAACAAAAAATTGCCCAAGCAGAAGCCGATGCAATACGCATGGTTTCTTCATCGGCGATTGATTTGGCAATTTCTACAGCACGTACCCTTATTGCAAGGGAAATAGATTCTAACAAGGCTGATGAACTTATCAAAGAGTCTCTTGAGAAAGAATCATTTATCAAAATGAAAACATATCTTAATTAATGATATTTGAGAGATAAAGAACACTCTCTTTGGTTGCATAATTTTCTCAATATTAATTAATAAAAGTCATAAAAAAGAAAAAATTATCTTCATTGTTTTTATCAGTTAATAGGGTATTTTGATTTTAAATGACAAGTTTTGAGAAGTCTGCAACCGATTGTGTCACAATGTAAGTGCGTTTGAGAAGAGCAAGACGGTTAGCACGAATATCAGGTTTTTTATCATTCACCAATACTTTTTCAAAAAATATATCAATCAATTTTCCAAGTGGCGCTAGCACACTGAGGGCAAATGATAAATTTGTTGCATTGATGGGGGCAAGAACCTTTCTTTCTACTTCACAGATTGCATGATAGAGCTGCTTTTCTTCTTTCTCGACAAAGAGCTCAGGATTAATTTCATTCGCTATTGTTGTGCTTTTTTGAAATTCATTTTCAAGAATATTGGCAGTACGTTTTACAGAGGCTACAAAGTTCATTCCATCATAGGTATTGATAAAAGCGATAAGCGATTCGACACGACGTGCAACCAATAAAAAATCATCAGAATCTTTATTTAAAACGGCTTCAAGGGCATCGTAACGAGCACCTTCCTCTTTTAGATAGATTTTCAAACGGTCATGAAAAAAGAATAACAGGTCTGATAAAATATATTCATTTTTTTCTGGAAGCAGATTCATCAATTGTGAATTTTCTCTTTGAGAGATTTCATATTTATTTTTTTGTTGTAAGAAAAGATTCATTGCTAACTGAAACAGTGGCATAAGATTGATTTTCCAATCTCGCGAAAGTACAAGCCTAATAATTCCCAATGCTGCTCGTCTTAACGCATAGGGATCTTTTGAGCCCGTTGGTTTTTCATTAATGAGCCAAAAGCCAACGAGCATGTCAATTTTGTCGGAGAGCATAACGGTTATAGCAAGTGGTTCTTGTGGAAGACGATCTGTTGGTCCTTGAGGTTTATAATGGTCTTCGATTGCTACAGCTATGCGAGGATCTTCCCCTTGAAGAAGGGCGTATTTTTTCCCCATAACACCTTGTAGTTCAGGAAATTCTCCGACAATTTCTGTTTGCAAATCAGCTTTTGCAAGGATGGCTGCACGTTTTGCTAAAAGAGGATCTGTTTGTATCAAAGGGGCAATTTCTTGTGCGAGTGTAGCAATGCGTTCTACCCTTGCTCCTTGTGTACCTAATTTAGCATGAAAAGTTACATTCAAATGATCAAGTCGTGCCATTCTTTGATCGAGAGGCTTTTTTATATCAAGTTGAAATTTTTTTATAGAAGATTCCAATTGTTGAAGATCAGGCAAATCACGCTGATCGGTTTGCCAAAAATGAAGTGCATCAGAAAGACGGGCACGGACAACCTTACTATTTCCTTTCGAAATTTCTTTGCCTTCATCATTTGCAAGAATATTAGAAACGAGAATAAAATGATGAGAAAGTTTTACTTTTTCTCCTTGTTTGCGGGTGACAAAACATTTTTGATTGGCTCGAATGGTCAAGCGAATAATTTCTGGAGGAATATCAAGGAATGATTGGTCAAAATCACCCATCAAGATAACAGGCCATTCAACAAGACCAGCAACTTCTTCTAGGAGGGGATTGTCTTGAACCAGTTCTAAACCGTTTGCAAAGCAGAGATTTTGGGCATCAGCTAAAATAATATTCTTTCGTCTTTCGGCATCCAGAATGACTTTATGGGTTTCAAGTTGAGTAACATAGTCATCAAAGCGGCGCACTTGAAATGGCTTTCCATCACTTAAGAAACGATGACCATAAGTTAAATTATTGCTTTTAAGAGAACCAATTGTAAACGGAATAACATGTGTTTCACCAATTTCTGGTCCGAAGATGCAAAGAATGTTTTGTAAAGGTCTAATCCACTTCAGAGTACCACTTTGTGCTGAATCTTTTCCCCAACGCATAGATTTCGGCCACGGAAAGTTGCGGATAATATCCGGTAAAATATCGGCAATAATTTCTTCTGCAGCTCGACCTTTTTTAACAATTTTAGCAATATAAAAATGACCTTTTTTATCATCATGTCCAATATGCGCTTCAGAAATATCGTTTAATCCTGTTGCACGTAGAAAACCATCAATTACATGCTGTGGTGATTTTATACTGGGACCTTTGCGTTCTTCATGGATATCTTTGGAGCGTATGGAAAGTCCGCGTATGTCCAATGTGAGCCGACAAGGTGTCCAATATTCACGAGCAGCTTCATAGATCAATCCAGCATTCACAAGTTGATCTGTAACAGATTTTTTAAGATCAGCAGCAGCTTTTCGTTGCATACGTGCAGGGATTTCTTCACTGAAAAGTTCAAGAAGAAGATCAGACATTAGGCTTCTCCAGTATATATTTGTCCAGCTTCTGTGAGTAAGAAGGCTTCCCCACAACGGCGGGCGAGATTACGAACGCGAAGAATGTAATTTTGTCGTTCGGTTACAGAAATAACGCCACGTGCTTGCAAAAGATTAAAGATATGGCTTGCTTTAATACATTGATCATAGGCAGGAAAAACACAGCGATGGAATACATTTTCTTTATTTGGTTTTCCAGCATCAAGAAGTGCGCTGCATTCGCGTTCTGCATCGATAAAGTGCTGATGGAGCAGTTTTGTATCAGCAAATTCGAAGTTATAATATGAGTATTCCTGTTCTGCCTGTAAAAAAATATCTCTATAACTTATTTTGTTTTCTCCCTCCAAACCATTAAAGTTAAGGTCATAGACGTTATCAACCCCTTGGATATACATCGCTAGACGCTCAAGACCGTATGTGAGTTCCCCTGAAACAGGAGCGCATTCAATGCCGCACACTTGTTGAAAATAAGTAAATTGAGAGACTTCCATTCCATCGCACCAACATTCCCATCCAAGCCCCCAAGCACCAAGAGTGGGACTTTCCCAATCATCTTCAACAAAGCGAATATCATGCAGTTTTGTATCAAGCCCGATAGCTTGTAGCGACTTTATATAAAGTTCTTGTAGATTGAGCGGAGAGGGTTTGAGAAGCACTTGGAATTGATAATAGTGTTGTAAACGATTTGGATTCTTACCATATCGGCCATCTGTTGGACGTCGAGAGGGTTGGACATAAGCAACTTTCCAAGGGCGTGGTCCTAGAGAGCGTAATGTTGTTGCTGGATGAAAAGTCCCAGCTCCGACTTCCATATCGTAAGGTTGCAAAATTGCACATCCATAGTGTGCCCAATAATTTTGCAAAGTTAAGATTAGTCCCTGAAAAGAACGTTTGGGGTTAAGATGTTCAGGTAGTTTCACGCTTTATACTCTTTATATTGGACTAAACAAAAAACCAAAGTAATTTTAGTTTCTCTATTTATTATTCATGTGGTTTATGGTTAAGCATCGTTTATTGCAAACCAAATTTCAACTTTTCTTGAATTTGTTCAGAATTTTCTGGTTTTCCGTCAATTGCATGGTTCCATTGAAAGATTGCTTCACGTTTACGCCCAACTTTCCAATAGGCATCCCCTAAATGATCATTCAGTGTTGGGTCCTCAGGTTGTAATCTGACAGCATTTTCTAATATTTGCACTGCTTTATTATATTCTTTTAGTTTATAATAAGCCCACCCTAAAGAATCGAGAATATGGCTGTTGTGAGCTTGTAAAGCAGAGGCTTTTTGTAGCATACGGAGCGATTCTTCAAGCTTCTCACCACGTTCCACAAGGGAATAGGCTAAATAATTAAGAACCTGCGGTTGATTTGGGAAAAATTCAAGTGATTTTCGCAAGTCAAGTTCTGCTTTTGACCATTGCTTTAAACGTTCAAAAGCAATACCACGCTGATAAAAGAGTTTCCAATCGTCCTGCTGAAAGTTTTTTATCTTTGTAATAGCGTAGTCTAGAGTTTTAATGGCCTCAAGAAATTTATTGTCCTGCATATAAAAAGCAACGAGCGTTATCAAAATATTACGATCATTGGGAAATTTTTTATTTAACAATGTGAGTAATTTTATTGCTTCTTTGTAATTGTTGTTATTGGCAAGAAGGAATGCAAGATGAAGTTGTCCATCTTTATAATAAGGAGATTTAGGGGATAAAGCGCGATAAAGTTTAATTGCTTGATGTGGATCGTTCAATTTAGCAGAAATGTGTGCGAGCTGAAACAGTGTTGCGTCATTTTGAGGGTATAAGGCGAAAGATAATTGCTTAAAAATACGTGCAATTCGCCCTGAGTTTTTGTAGTTGAGGGCTGTTCCAAAATTATATAATACCTCGGCTGCTCCTTGTTGAGGTGTTTTAATAACTCTCTCTAAGAAAGAATTTTTTTCAATTTTTTCTCGAAAGTTTTTAAGGACTTCTCGATCTGACAACATTTGTTCGCCATGCTGGATTGTTTGAAGAGCTTGGTTGCGCATATTATGGCGCAATTGGAATGAGGCATAGGCTATGATAATACGCTCATAAGTATTAGGAGCGATAAGAGTTCCCTGTTTGTTATTCAGTGCTTTAATGAAATATTTTTTTGCATCCTTTGGCTGTTCTGCAAGGTCGCTCATAAGTGCTAGATGATAAGATATAAAAAGGTCATACCAGACAGGACCTTTGAGTTTCTTAAGATCAGTGATTGCTTGAGATTTTTGTCCAGATCCAAATTTAATCCAAGCACCGATGAGTTCAGGTATTGGATTATTGGATTTCGGAGGTTCTTTTGATTGTAGAAGAAAATTGGCATTCTTATAGTCTTTTTTGATGAGACTTTCTACTGACAAAGTTAAGGAAACAAAGGGAGTTATAACATCTTGCTCTTTGAGTTTTTGGGCTTGTTGGACAGCTTCTTTAAAGTTTCCGACCGAGAGCATAGCTTCAAGGAGCTCTTTTTGTGTTTCAATGTTATCAGGTTGATAAATGAGTGCTTGTTTAAAGTAATTGATAGCAAGTTCTGTTTTATTTTCATGATTTGCAACCCTTCCAGCTAAATAAGCACCTGTAAATGAGCTTGTATGAATTGCGGTGCTTATTTTACTGTAGGTGGGGAATGGCATCAGCATGATACCCACGATAAAGAGGGTAAAAATTCGGGATACCGTTGCAGAGCACATGGAGCTAATCCTTTTCAAGATAATCAATCGATGGTGTTGTTTATAGATCATATCTCATTACTTTATTGAGAAATACTGCGATTCTTGCAAAGAATTCAGTTTACGCGCGCAATACAAAATTCAACAGTCTCAACGAGAGCATTGTAAGCAAGATTTTCGTTCATGGGAACAAGAGCATCAATTGCATGTTTTCCGTAGATGCGTGCTTGTTCTATTGTATCTGTGATACTATCATACTTTTCTATTAAGTGTTGCGCGTATGCGAAGGCTTCATTATTGTTATTGCCATCTTCAAGTGCTTGTTTCCAGAAATTTTTTTCTACTATATTTCCACGTTCATATGCGATAATAACAGGCATTGTTATTTTTCCTTCTCTAAAATCATCCCCTATATTTTTTCCTAAGCTTTGAGCACTACCGCTATAGTCAAGTGCATCATCAATCAATTGGAAAGCTAAACCTAAAGATGTTCCATATTCACGTAATGAAGAACGCTCTTTATGTCCATAGCCAGCAACAATCGGTCCTACTTCAGCGGCTGCTGAAAAAAGTGCGGCTGTTTTGGCATTGATGATTTTGAGATAGTCTGAAGGGCTGGTTTTGATATTTTTTGCAGCAGAAAGTTGCATGACTTCTCCTTCAGCAATAATTGCAGCAGCGTTCGCTAGGACAGAGAGCGCTTCTATGGAACCGACATCGACCATCATTTTAAAAGCCTGACCCAACAGGAAATCACCAACAAGTACGCTTGCTTGATTCCCCCAAATCATCCGTGCCGTGGATTTTCCACGTCGCAAATTACTTTCATCAATCACATCATCGTGTAGTAATGTTGCTGTATGCATAAATTCAACAGCTGTTGCGAGTTTTATATGTCCGTCACTTTGATAACCGAACATATGAGCAGAAGCGAGCGTAATCATTGGGCGTAATCGCTTTCCACCTGATGAAATAAGATGGTTAGAAATTTCAGGGATCATCTCAACCTCTGATTTTGCCATAGAGAGAATAAATTGATTTACACGCTCCATATCTTTTTGAGTAAGATTGACAAGAGATTGAAGAGAAATTTGATTATTTCTTATTTGTTCTGGTTTGATAGCTGCGCTCAATGTGTTTACTCCTAGAGTATTGCAATGGACATATATAAAATTTACTTTATTTACTAGCATAAAGGGGGTTTGGTTTTGACTCAAGCTTTTGATGGCGCTTTGAAGTGTAAGCTTGGAATGTTATTGGCAAGAAATGTTCTTTAGCGAGTGTAATCTTGTTGTTATGAAATAATAAAAAAATTTAAAATAGCAGCTGAATGGCAAAAATGCAGTTTATAAAGGTGAACATTAGGCTTTTAAATGGATAAAACAACGAATCAGAGTGGTGAAACAATTGACAGTTTTCACCGCGGAAAATTTTATTTGGTTCAACCCCATAAATATGGTCATCGTTCTGGAATGGATGCGATGTTATTGGCTAGTTTGGTTCCAAGTAATTTAAAGGGCAAGGTTGTTGATTTAGGCGCAGGTGCTGGAGCTGCAGGGTTGGCTGTTGCTTCGCGTTGTCTGAAAGTTCATGTTACCTTAGTTGAACGTTCAGCTTTTATGGTATCTTACGCTCAAAAAACGCTTATGCTAAAACAAAATAAACAATTTGCTAGCCGAATTTGTTTGCTAGAAGCAGATGTTACCTTCAAAGGGAATGCCCGTATAAAAGCAGGTTTGATAGATAATAGCTTTGATTTTGCGATTATGAATCCACCTTTTAATAATCCCACCGATCGTAAGACACCTGATAAACAAAAATCTGAAGCACATGTTATGTCTGAAGCAATGTTTGATAACTGGTTGCGGAGTGCAGCAGCTATTGTTAAGCCAGGTGGATACTTAGGGCTCATTGCACGTCCACAATCGCTGACAGATATCTTGCGTGCTTTAGAAGGGCGTTTTGGTGGTATTTGTATAATTCCTGTGCATGCCCGTGCGAAAACAGCAGCAATTCGTCTTTTATTTTACGCAAAACGAGGAAGCAGAGCAGCTTTATCTATTTTACCGGCATTGGTTATACATGAAGGTAATGACCATACTTTTTCACCTCGAGTTGATGCAATTAATAATGGATATATAAGCTTGTGGGAACTTTTCTAATAGTATCTTGTGTTTTTTAGTTTATTATTTAAAGTCTACACTTTGTCATTAGGGAGGTTTAGCTTTTGGGTGAAGTTATATTTCTGGTTGTAATGTGGGGATTGATTGGCGCTTTTGGATATTATAGCGTTGTTCCTTTTTGTTGTCCTTGCCTATTTAATTGTTCTTAATTTATAAGGAGATTTTGTTTTGATGGATTTTATTAAAAGTTTTATTCCACGCCGTTTTTCTTCCGATAAACTTGAAATTCCTGTGGTGCGCCTTCAAGGAGCAATTATGGATTCATCAGCATCTATATCTCGTACCCTTTCCCTCAGTAGGTGTGCAAATCTTTTAGAGAAGGCTTTCGCACACAAAAAGTCACCGGCTGTTGCACTTATTATTAATTCTCCTGGTGGTTCACCTGTACAATCGCGTTTTATCTTCAAGCGCATTCGTGACTTGGCAGAAGAAAAAAATAAAAAGGTACTTGTGTTTATTGAAGATATTGCAGCATCTGGTGGTTATATGATTGCTTGTGCAGGGGATGAAATTTTTGCAGATCCTTCTTCAATTGTTGGTTCCATTGGAGTGGTTTCAGCTTCCTTTGGTTTTCCGGAACTTTTGAAGAAAATTGGTATCGAACGGCGTGTATACACAGCAGGAAAGAACAAAGTTACATTAGATCCATTTCAGCCAGAAAAAAAGGCGGATATTGAGCATTTGAAATCTCTCCAACTTGAAGTGCATCAAACTTTTATCGATTTGGTTAAAGAACGGCGTGCTGAAAAATTATCAGATGATTCGAATCTCTTTACAGGAATGTTTTGGAGTGGAAAACAAAGCGTTGAGCTTGGTCTGGTTGATGGATTGAATGATGTACGTTCTGTTATTAAGGAGCGCTTTGGTAATGATGCAAAACTTCGACTTATTATGCCTCCAAAAAGTTTTTTAGGACCTAAAACGCCTTCAGGAGTGACGGCACATACGGTTTATACAGTCGTTGATAGTGCATTGATGGCAGCAGAAGAGCGAGCGCTTTGGCAGCGTTATGGTTTGTGATGGAAAGGATCATTCAAGCCAGAGAGATTTTTATCTAAAAACAGATGCTAGAAGAAAAAAGGCTTGAAATGATATGAATGAGAACATGTCGTTTATTTTGTATGAGAACTCTTTATATTTATTGTTTTTTTAGAAAACGATTAAGAATATTCCAAGCTGTTTATAGGGCTCGTGCTAAAAGTATGGGTAAAAGGGGGGAATTTTTAAAAGAACCCTATGTAAGTGAATATTACGTCATATGATATCAAATGTACAAACTTCGTTCCAAAGACATTCCTATTTATTTACACCTATTAAATTGAATTTAGCTCTACATGTTGTGGGGCAACGTGCTGATGGGTATCATTTAATAGAAAGTTTGGTTTATTTTAGTCTTAGCGGTGATTGTCTACACTATGCACCTTGTGAAAATAATCAGTTTGTTTTGACGGGGCCGTTTGCAAAAGGGCTTGTTTCTCATTTAGACAATTTGGTTATTCGCGCACGGGACTTTATGCATAAGACTTTTCCGGAATGTGCTCAACCTGCTTTTTTTCGGCTTGTAAAAACATTACCTGTTGCTTCAGGCATTGGTGGTGGCTCAGGTGATGCAGCTGGGGTTATCAGCATGTTGCGTCGGCAGTGGAATCTTGATTGCTCTTACGAAGAATTAGCAAAAATGAGCTTAGTTCTTGGTGCTGATGTTCCCATGTGCCTTTGTGCATTAAAGTATCAGCAGCCGCTTTTGGTTAAAGGGATTGGTCAAGAGATGATACGACTAAAAGAAGCTTGTTCATTAGCAATGGTATTGGTTAATCATGGACAAGAGATTTCAACACAAGCTGTTTTTAAAGCGTTAGAGAAGCGTCATAATCCTTCTTTAAAAATTAATACAGACGCTTTAAAGAGTGTTGATTCATTAGTTGAAGTTTTACAAGAAACGCGTAATGATCTTTTTTCTCCTGCATTAAAAATAGCACCTCAGTTAGCTGAAGTGTTATCTATATTAGATGAATGTGGGGCTCTTTTTTCCCGTATGTCTGGAACGGGAGCAACTTGCTTTGGCATTTTTAAAAATAAACAAACGGCGCAACAAGCAGCTCTTTTTATCAAATCAATGCACCCAAATTGGTTTATAAAACCTATCATGACTTTAGGAACTATTTGATAAATAAATATAAAAGCTTTTATTTCATCATGATTTTATTATACATAATAAAAGAGGGTAACCAAAGAAATGTGTTTTTTTATTTTTTG
This sequence comes from Bartonella sp. AP88XZML, assembly GCF_042195565.1. Lineage (NCBI taxonomy): Bacteria > Pseudomonadati > Pseudomonadota > Alphaproteobacteria > Hyphomicrobiales > Bartonellaceae > Bartonella > Bartonella sp. AP88XZML. Next base: position 56,365 of record NZ_JBHIOQ010000062.1, read on the forward strand.
TGCAAGAATTCGCGGAATGTTTGAAGAGCCATTTAAAACTGTAATGCTTGCAAAAAATGATCAGTCTACAGAAATAGATGTATGTTTGTTGTATTTGTGATTTATCAAAGATGTTTAATTTTCCGCTACAACCAAATTTTTCGTGCGAATTGTATTTGCAAAAACAGGGTTTTTTTCATATAGCAGGTGTTGATGAAGTAGGACGGGGGCCTCTCGCTGGACCTGTGGTAACAGCAGCAGTTATCTTGGATAAAGATCGTATTCCTAATGGGTTAAATGATTCAAAAAAACTTTCTTTTCTCCAACGAAATAGACTTTATCATGAAATTTTGCAAAGTGCATTAGCGGTTTCAGTTGCCAGTCTTTGTGCTCGTACAATTGATCAATCCAATATTAGAAAAGCAACTTTAGAAGCAATGCGTCGCTGTATTATAGGATTAGCCATTCCAGTCCACTATGTCCTTGTTGATGGGCGTGATATTCCTTCTGAGTTGTCCTGTCCTGCAATGGCGTTGATTAAGGGTGATCAGCGTTCGGTTTCCATTGCAGCCGCATCTATTATTGCAAAAGTAACGCGTGACCGGATGATGGAATGTGCAGGACAAGTTTATAAAGGGTATGGTTTAGAGAAGCATGTAGGTTATGCAACGCTAGCGCATCGTACAGCTCTTGATAAATATGGACCAGTTATAGGATTACATCGTTATAGTTTTGCACCACTAAAAGAGTGTAAAAAAGGCAATTAAAATCAATAATTTATTACAAGAGTAAGGGATTTTATAATCATTGATTCTGTTATGTTTTTTTGGGTGTCTATCCCTAACCTTTTTGAAGCTTTTTTATCACTTATTCCCATCCATTTTTTCCAGATATATAATCAGATATTTCTAACATGGGCTTGACTCTTATTGTTATTAACCGTATAGCAATGATATACGACAAGGGGCAGTATATGGCAATTGTGAGTTTTAAACATAAGGGCTTAAAATTATTTTATACAACAGGTTCCACAAAAGCTATTTGACCAGATCACGTAAAAAATTACGCGTTATCTTAACGGCTTTAACAAGTGCTACTACGCCTGAAATGTTGAGAGCGCCTGCCTTTAAAATACACCCTCTTAAAGGTGAACTTACAGGGTACTATTCTATATGGATGAATGGAAATTGGCGTGTTACTTTTCGCTTTATAGGAACAGATGTGGAGCTTGTTGATTATCAAGATTACCATTGATGAGAGGAATGAAAGAAAATGATGCATAACCCCGCACATCCGGGTGAAGTTCTGAAAGTAGCTTTCTTAGAAGAAATGGGGATAACAATACAAAAATTAGCTGATCATCTCCATATGACAAGAGCTTCTTTATCAAGAGTGATTAACGGACATGCTTCTATAAGTACCGAGCTTGCTATTAAATTAGAATTAGCTGGTTTCAGTAAAGCAAAATTTTGGTTGGATATGCAAACAAACTATAATTTATGGCAAACAAAGCAACAGGCACAACCACCTATTTCTCTTCTTGTTTCTGATACACCTCAAACGCCGCTTTGATTTCGTTAATAATTTTGATGGTGCTTTGGTTTGTTTTTTTAGCTGCTGCCCATTGCTCTAACTTTTTTGTAGCTTTTTGATTGCTTCTATTGCAAGTCGTTTTCTATCGGCTGTTCTGGTACAAAGGGATGCCATTTTATCTTCTGTCCAGCCAAAAAGCGCTTTCATTTGTGAAACCGTAGCACCAGCATTGGCAGCACGTTTTGCTGCTAATTTTCGCAATCGGTGCGCTGATTTTTTAATACCCGCCGCATTACATGCTTCATGAAAGAGGTTGCCAAAACTTTCTTTGACAAGCTTATTTCCACCTTTACCACAAATGAATGTTTCATCACCTATGGGACCAATTTTAAGGGTTTCCTCTAGTTCTGATAAAATAGGAAGAAAAACATCTGTTTTAAATTGGCTCTTTTCTGTTTTTAAATGAATAATATTATCTGTTGTGATATCTTTCCAGCCGATACGAACGGCATCACCACGACGCAAGCCTGTATAAAGAAGAACATCAATCCAGACGCGTTCATGTGTACCATGTGACCAACGGTGATAATATTTGTCTATGTCCTCTTCTAGCCATGGCAGTAATCCCCCACTGTTTAAAGATTTTGGTGCTTTTAATTAAAAGCAGGATTTCTATTCAAAAGATCATTATCAACCGCCCAATTAAAGAGACTGTTTAAAGAGGTCAAAAAATGTTTTACCGCCGCGGGGGTCTCTCGCCTTCTATCTACGGCTTCAAGAATGTGTTGTTTGTTTATGCTTTTATATGCACGATCACCGATATGTTTAGAAACATTATTCAGAATTCGATATTTAATTTTTTTAGTAGATTCTAATTGATTATGCCATTGCATGCTTTGTAAATACTGATGCAATAACCAATCGAAAGAGCCTTTTGTAAGTCTGTTTATTTTCTTGGAGATGCCATTTTGCGCTTGTTTAATAGCCAGCGTATATTTGCTCTGATGGAAATCAATGGACTGTCATAAATTTTAGTATTTCCATAAATTTTAGCTTTTCCACTAATAAATGTGCCACCGTAAACATGTGCATCCCCAAAAACCTTGGCATAACCATAGACTTTTGCATCATCACTTATCCAGCAATTGCCATCATGACTTAGATTGTCTTCTTTTTGTGTAAAAGCGCCAAGATCACCTGCCTTTACATCTCCAAAGTCTCTCAAAGCACGGATGCGGTAAAGTGTAATGTATCCACCAACCTCAATTGTTTCATCGGTCAGTTCATATTTCTTTTCCTTGATTTGCGCAGAATTCACCCGTAGCGTGAATCATGCATCACTTAAAAGTTGTTAGGAATGGGTAGGGGGCTGGGAGGCATATGGGCACTCCCATTTTAAAAAAATATGCAAATTTATTTTTTAGATGTGCTTAATTTCATATTTCCAATCAGGCAATGGAATGAGAGCTAATGCGAGTTGTCCTCTATGACACATGCATACATTGGCTTCAAAACAGGTGATTGCAACGCGCTTTTTGTTAAAAAAATTTGATATAATTTGTTTATTGCACAAGAATTATCCTTGAGAGTTGTATTTTGATAATCTTCAAAAAGGCGATCATAATCTTTTGTGTTTTCAAATTTCTTCGTTTTTCAGAGGCGATTCCAAGTTCAGGCATATGCCATATATTCAATATCAATGTTGTTTACAACTTTCTCTAATTGTCTTTTTGAAAATCCGTATTTTCTGCTTATTGGATTTTTACGAATATCATACAAAAGTTTAATATTATTTTTGATAAGTTGATTGAAATAGTCCTCAAAGGATTTTCTTTCATAGCCAATGGTAAAAAACAAAGCTCTCATCTTTAGCAGACTGTATGATGATATGTTTGATGTTACACACGTTTAATTTCCTTAGTAAATAGGTGGGGGCTCCATGAGTGCCTCTTTCCAAAAGGATAAATCCTCTAGCGATTATCATAGTGTTGTGGAGCAATCAGGCATCAAAGCGGGTGATGGCGGCTTTAATATCATTGTTAAAGACAAAACGACCCTAACCGGAGGCATTATTGCTAGCACAGCCTCGGCGGACAAAAACAGCCTGACCACTGGAAGCATTAGCACCAGTGATATCAGCAACAGTGCCCATGCTAAAGCCAGCAGCCATGGGTTTAGCCTTTCTGGGAATGACACGATAAAAAACATTGCCAAGAATGTTTTAAATCACGGCAAAGCCAAGGATGGAGCAGAAGGGGAAACCAAATCTGCTATCAGTGATGGGACTATCATCCTTACTGATACAACTGGACAGAGGGCGATGGGGCAAGATGCTGGACAAATCATTGGCTCTCTCAACCGCAACACCGCAGCAGCACACCAAGCAGTAGAACAGCTAGATGTCGCATCGCTTGAGGGGGTAGTGCATAATCGCGTAGATATGATCAATGATTTATCGGATGAAGGATTGGGATACTGGGACAAAATACGTGAATTCGCATATCTCAAAGAGCATCCTGAGGGTGAGGTTGAGCATGATGAAAATGGCAATGTCCTCTATGCAACAGATAAAAATGGAAACTATATAAAAGACAGCTATGGAAGAAAAATACCTCTGTATCACTATTTAACACCAGAAGAAGAAAAACATTTACAAAAAGGTTCTGATGGCAAGGTTCATATGTTTTACAATGGTATTTTTACCTCACCAGATGATGCTGCGCGTTATACTGTCCAGTTTGCTGACAATGATCATGGTCCCCTTTATTTTACATACTTCCCAGAAGCTGAAGACTGGGAAGTGGAAGTAGGGATAGCGATTTTTCAGAAGTTTCTGGAAGGTAGATTTTTTTTGGATTGACCAATTCAACCAAGAAATTCCAGGATACAATGTATCTTTATGGCAATACAGGATTGCATGATGATGCCCATAGTCGTGGTACCATAACAGCAGGAAATGGATCACATGATTTAGTAAAGCATGGTGTTCACGGTATAGCAAAGGAAACAACGGTTAATTTTTTTGGTCCAGCTTATAATACTCAAGACATGGCAGATACGTTATATATCTTAAGGGATGGAAAGAAAACCACTGTCGGCTTGGAAAACCATGCAGATGATTTTGTTGGTGTTGTGTTTGGCAAAAATCCCGCTACTTTTGACAAGAGTCCCCTTGGTAGTAACGCAGTTAAAGAGGCAAAGAAAGTACTATTTGATTATCCAAGTCCTCATGTTTGTTATGCAAATGCGGATCGAGCATGTAGACATGATTATGGTTCATCTCACCGGATACAAATTGATTCAATTAATTCATGGAGCAAAAAATGAAACACATTTTAAGATTATTAAGCGGGATAATCCTGTTAAGTATAGCTGGGTGTAATTTTTTTAAGCCTGCTCCAGGGTATATGTATATCTGGGAGAAGTCAGGAGCAGATTTTACTGAGATAGGAAAAGCTTTATTAGAATGTGGAATGCCAACGCCTTATGATGAGGATTCAGAAAGCAGAGAGCAGAGTATTAATGCACAGGCAACAGTCCATGCTTGCATGATTCAATCAGGATTCCACTATAAAGATGAACATGAAGGGGGATGGTGTTATACTTTTAAAGAAGAAAATCTTCCGATTTGTCGTCCAGGTGCTGTCATCCCACAGAGAAGTGTCAAGAGGCGCTTAAATAGCCCTTATTGTAAAAAACATTCAGAACAACTTGAATGCAAACCTTAAGTCTTACTTCAGCAGAGAAAGCCTTGAATTTACACCAAATAAAGCACCAGGTTGATGAGTTTGAGAAAGCCTTGTCCGTCCTTACGTGACAAGGTTTTCTTTTTATGCCGCGTCGTTATAACGTTGCTGTTTTGCTTGCTC
>NZ_JBHIOQ010000063.1:0-1033 GCF_042195565.1 Bartonella sp. AP88XZML
AGCTGTGTTGAGATAGGTTTCACGAATTGTTTTATGGTTTTTCAACTTGGAAAAGAATTCATTTCCACAAAGCCCAATAATCCGTGAACGATCAGAAAATGCTCCTTTTGAAGCCTCAATCATCCTCATAATGACTTGGTCAACATTATCAGCAACATTGGTTGTCTCAACATTTAGTTTAAAGTCAATGGGCTTTGGTGGCGTGATTTCCCATTCTTTGTACCAATCTACAATCACCGAGCCATCAGCATCAAGGACAACACCTTGAACAGCGCCAAGTTGCATGTTTTCCCATGTCAATTCGATTTCAGAAATCAGTTTCTTTTGTTTTCTGGCAATATATTTCATTGCTGTCTCTAACTGATCTTCTGCGCCAAATTCACGACGGTTTTGGATTTCCTCTGATTTCACCGTGTCACTTTTGGCAATGCGTGTTGTTTTGAAAAACCGAAGATTACGTCCATCTCTATCCCCTTCTGCCAAGGGGGCGCCACGTTCACTGGTTTGAATCAAGGACAATGTATTGTCACGTCTTTCAATACCAACCACTGTGGTGCTTGTTTCCACTTCCTCAAAAAGATCAAGAGAACTAATAAGCCCCGGTTGAAATTCATAGTTTTCAATCGCTTTCATCATTGTGATGCTTGAGAAAGCATCATGTTTAAAAAAGTTCATATCCATGTGCGCATTCTCCTATCGCAATAGAATGTTGTTATGGTCTTCTAAAGACTGAATGGCTGCTTTCTTTTGCTCATCCGTGATGGCATCTGGCCATAGCAGTTCAGAAGCTTTTACAGTGCATAAGCGTGCTGTAATCACGGCGCGTTGATCTGCGCCGGTTGCGTCAACAGTGGCAAAAGAAATCCCTGCCGGTGTTTGACTGCCATCTGATGCTGCTGGATTAAGGGGGACATAGTGTTCCGTTGCGGTTATCTTTCCCATGACAGTTCCCGCTTCAATGAATGCTCCTGATGCAAACACCACTTCTTCGTTTGACATATCGGGGTCGTAGGGTCCAAGATAAGCGCCATTG
>NZ_JBHIOQ010000064.1:0-2026 GCF_042195565.1 Bartonella sp. AP88XZML
ATCCACCAAAAATGGTATCTTCAACAGGCAAAAGATACCTTCACAAGCCTTCAAGCCCCTCGCCTTAATTGGGCTCTGCGTAATGCTCTAAACACTGCAGCAAAACAAGTCGAACGCTTTACTGAAAAGCAAGTTGCAGACATCTCATCAGCCCAAATAAAGCGTATAAGAAGAGGTGTTTATATTAAAGAAAAGGCAACAGCAAGGTTTCTTGAGACAGATATCATTGGTTCTGGAACACCAATACCTCTTAAATTTTTTAAAGCAAAAGAACAAATCTTGCCCATGTTTTTATCAAGGATGGGAGTTTTCCAAAGCGTGTTGAATTAAAAAAGCTGAATGGTAATGTATTTCAAAGAGCGGATGGAGATCAATTCCCCATTGCAAAACAAGAAGGACCTTCAATTGCTAAAGTGATGTCTAAGCCAGAAATTGCAAGTGCTATTGTAAAAAAGCTAATGAGAGATTAATTGCCAATATACAGTGCCAACTTGCTCGTCAAGAATACGCTGCCAACAAGAAAAGCTAAATTATGTTCTTAAGCTTTATCTATCTATTCCATATCCTTATGAGTTATGTATTATACACTTTGATTGCAATTTTAAGAACAGATTATCACTTATGTTTTGTTTTTTCCATAAAAAAGTCAATAAAATCAATTCAAAATGTACTTCCCAGCGGGTTGGCTTCGTTGCGGGGCAGACTAGTGCGAACTATCGCTAACGACAGAATTTTCAATTTGACTGTACATTTTACACTTAGCTCATTGATAAATAATAATTTCAATATGTACACTGTACAATATGTGAAACGTTTTCTTAGCAAAAAGTAATTCTTGTTGCTGGAAAATTCTATAGTAATAGGTATTTTCGAATCAGGTGCCTCAAAAACACCTTAAAACAACTAGCGGATTAGTTGCCGAAATAACTAATCTTCCGCAATTTAAAAGCTTTAACTCATTGTGTGCTACATGCATATAATAGCTTTGTCAGGTGTGGCTATGCCATATACCCCCTTCGGGGAAAGGCGTAACGACGGACTAGATGCCGTGTTTCTTAGTGCCCAGCACTCTTTTAGAATGTCATTAAGGAACGTCTAACATCTAAGAATTCTTTATGAATACCATTATTAAAATTACTGAATTATGTGGCAAAAGGCATGACGATATTATGCGTGACATCAAGAAAACGCTTGAAGAACTTAACGCCCTCAAATTTAAGGAGGTTGATTTTGGTGGGCACTACCTTGATAACAAAGGTGAAAGCCGCCCTTGTTATAACCTGCCAAAGCGTGAATGCTTAATTCTTGTTTCTAGTTACAGCACTGCCTTACGAGCAAAGATAATTGACCGTTGGAAAGAGTTGGAAAGACAAGTAGCTATTCGACAAATTGATTACTCCAAACCCGAAGTATTATTTGGCGCCTTAAATCATCTACAAAATCAAATTAAGCAGAAAAACTATGTTATTTCAGAATTAGCACCAAAAGCAAAAGCTTTAGAAGGCTTAAAACGCTCTGATGGTTTGTTTGGTTTGATTGAAGCCGCGAAGATGTTGGAGATAAGACCAAAGGATTTAACAGATTACTTGCGTAAAAATGATTGGGTGTATCGACGTGCTCCAAGTGGTCCATTGTTACCTTTAATCAGGATAAAATCAAAAAAGGATTCATGGACTGTTCTGCCATCACCATTCAAAAACCGGATGGAACAGAAAAGGTGCTGCCTTCAACAAAAATCACACCTAAAGGATTGGCGGCATGTTTGAGAGAAAAATCCATGGAGGTGTGCAATGAAGGTAAATACTAACTTCTTATGCGATTTATGGATGGCATTATCTCAATTTTCTAGGCATGAAAATATGAGTGATAAGATTGTGCTGCTCTGGTTGAGATCATGAGTTTAGTAGAAAAAGCTTTGATTTTAAAACTTCACGATGAAGTGCCTATCCTTCTTTCGATATCTTTCTCATCTGACGCTCCATAAAAAAAGCCCCACAAAAGTGGGATTGGATAAAATGATGTTCTA
>NZ_JBHIOQ010000065.1:0-2857 GCF_042195565.1 Bartonella sp. AP88XZML
TTTTGATGCAGAACACCAAAGATTTGTCTCAAGTCACCCTTACGTGACCGGTCCACGCTTTTCTTCTGTTAACGCACAAAGTTGGACAGCCCATCAAGATGAGGCTTTAGCCTTTCGGGTGCTCGCTGCCCGCTATAGGCAAACAGAAAAGATTGTCGATTTAGGCACCTTTGACCTTGTAGACTGCTCTGATTTGCAAATACGCGCAGCCATTGAGTTGCCTTCAAGTGAGTGTTCTGTCATCTTTGAAATTGAACGAAACAATGGCACAATTTATCAACTCCTGCCCTTTCAATTGCTCAGTCTTACTGAATATATCAGTGAAAAGGTAAAGCTTCGTGCCATTCTTAAAGGAACAGAGAAACTCTCACCTGTTTTGTTTGCTCCTGTTCAATTGATTGCGGGGAAGATCCATAAAGAAGCCACCTATGTCACGCGTGCTTTTGCCTTTGGGGAAAAGGCAAGGTTGACCAGTTATATCAAAACATTTTTACCGGGCGGTGCAACCTTCACTTGCGAGATGCAGTTGGATGATGGTGGTTTCACCCCTTTGAAACTTGACGAAACAGAACAACTCGCTGAACCACTTTGGACAGAGCGCAAATTTATCAGTGGTGATAAAGGCGCCAAACAAGCGCGCTTGAAATTGACCCTTACCGGTGGACCTGCTGCGCGGTCCATGGTGTGTGATTTTGGCGCTGGCATATTATGAGGGAAAACAGAGATGACCAAAACCAAAAAACTCGACATGGAATTGCCTAAAGAAGGTCGTTTTATCAGTTCTGAATTCCCAATCTTGCGCGAAAACTTGACCAAAATTGATCAAGCTCTTTTGGCTGTTGAGGAAAAGGTAGACCAAAAAGCGCCTTCACAACACACGCATACCATAAGCGAAATCACAAATCTAGAAAGCACTCTCAATGGCAAAATGGCAGCGGATAAAACTTTCTCATTTGCTGATTTAAGCGATATCGAAGGCGCACACGATGCCGCAAATAATTATGTTCTCTATAAATCAAGCAATAATAACTTCACCTTTGGCAGTGCTGTCTCACTGTTAGGCGCACATCAACATAAAACCGAAGATATCGTGGGTCTTGATGATTTTAGAGCCAAGATCAATGAAGATCTCACAAGCTATGGTCGCTTAGCCAGCCCAAATGAATGGCAAAGTTATAATAAATTTACCAGCAAAATCACTATGAGTGGTGGCTTAGAACTGTTGGGTAATTCGTCGTTTAATCTCACCCATAATGGTGAAATAGTTACCAGTTTAAGCACAAATGGAAGTACCTTGAAAGGACCTTTAAAAGTGGATGGAGATCTTGTTTATACGAAAGCGCAAGTGGATGCTCTTTTGGATGCTTTAATCAAAAAGCGTAAAGAAGAGTACATTGAAATCGTTATGTTGCAGAGTGGTAATATTCCTTGGCCTGATGGGGTGACAGATGACACTGATATTGAAATCATGGCTTGGGGAGGTGGCGGGAGCGGTGGCCAACGTGGAGGAGGTGGTGGTGGTGAATGTATTTCTTTAAAGATTCAAAAACGCCAATTACAGAATAATGATGTAGTGGCTATTGGAAAAGGCGGATATGGAAATGGTGTTAATGGTGGTAATACGCTAGTTGGTTCTATTCTTACAGCACGGGGTGGTAAGGGGAATAACGGTTATATTGGTGGAAATAGTGGTGGTGGAGTTTCAGGTGGTTATGGAACTGCAAGTGGTAGTAATAATAATGGTTATGCGGGAAAAGAACATCCTTGGCATGGAGGCGGAGGAGGTGGTGGTGGCTTTAATGATAGTTGTGGCGGTGATGGAGGGGATAGTACCTATGGTGGAGCAGGTGGAGGTGGGAGTGGTGGGAGTGGTGGTAGTGGTATAGCTAATAATGGAGGTAAGGGAGGAAAAAGCCAGTATGGTGGCAATGGAGGAAGCGGAGCTGAAAAAGGATATGGCGGCGGTGGCGGTGGCGGTTATCGAGATGGTGAAGATGGAACAGTAAATGGTGCTGGACGGGGTGGTGATGGCGCAGTTAAATTAAAGATCTTTGTATAAGCGTTTAAAGGCTTGTATGCTCTTCCGTCTTTAAGTCCCCTTTAAAGCCCTTTAAAAGGGCTTTTTGACTGACAGTGTCAGACTTATGAAAGGGAGCTCTTGTTGTTATGGTCTCTTCATTGATTTGGAGAGCAAAATGGCAATAGAATTTAATCATGGGATTCGCATTGTAGAGGCTGGTGAGGATTCCCGTCCTTTAGCAACATTTGATCAGACCGCCATTGGGGCGGTTGTTACAGCCCCTGATGCTGACAACCAAGTTTTTCCCCTCGACGAGCCCGTGTTGGTCTTCACCCATGAGACAGAAAAAATCCAAAAGCTTGGAACAAGAGGCACAGCTCTTGATGTTATTAATGCTGTGTGCGCACAGGGGATTGAGGCACAAATTATTCTTGTGCGGGTGGAAGAAAAGTCAACCATTGCTGAGACACAAACCGAAATGGTGGGATCCAATACTCACTTGACCGGTGTGCATGCCTTAGCGCATGCGCGGGGGCATTTGGGTGTGGAACCTGGAATTCTCTTAGCACCGGCTTATAGTGCAGGGCGGATTGACAATGGCAAAAACCCCGTGGCAGACGCTTTGGAACAGGTTGCAGAAAAGCTACAAGCGATTGCGGTTTTTGATACGGGTGGTAAAAACACGCAAGAAAGCCTTACCTATCGCGCAGATTTTTCCTCACGCTTTTGTTATTTGATTGACCCCTTTGTACGGGTGGCAAATCGTGAGGGGGGTGTTAGTGTTAAACCCGCAAGTCCTTTTGCAGCAGCCATGTTTATCAAACGTGACAAGCAAAG
>NZ_JBHIOQ010000066.1:0-1299 GCF_042195565.1 Bartonella sp. AP88XZML
AGTTTGCTTGCAATTATTTTATATGAATCCACTCAAGAATCCATCTTTTTATGCATGATTCATTTGACCATTTTTTATATAGGATTGCCATATATGAATAGACCATAAAAAGCAAATCATGATGCAAATATTATAACGCATGGAAACGTTCAAATGAAATGAAAAGCAGCTATCATTCATAACAGTTTATAAATCTTATGATACGTTTTTATCATAGCACAAATCACATTGTTTAAAAATTTAGTTGTTTGGAATTATCGATAACATACGTTTAAAGATCCCATCTTGTTTTAAAGATTGGATTGTTAATCACATGATAAAAACATAAAATTACAGTTTTCAAAATTGAGAAGCGTAAAATCTAAAAATGCTATAGCAATATCTTATTACCTATAAGGGGGTAATCGTTTGAAACTGTTATAAGATAAATTGTACCAAAAGATACGCATTTNGCATTCATAAGCTTATAGGTTTAATTTATAAAGATTGCATAAAAGGATTAAGGATAAGATCGCTTTTAAAACGCTTACTAAAAATTTAGAAAACGATAGGCAGGCATTATACAGACCCTATCATCACAACAGTATGAAATTCAAAACGTTATATCTTATGAAATCAAAAGCCTTTTAATGAATATAGTGCATAGCTAGTTTTGAAGAACGGAACTGTTCGCTTCCATAAAAAAATGGAGGCGGCTAATACCATAACAGTAAAAGACTATTTTACCTTAAACATGATACTAAAAAACATTTTAAAAGTTATAGTTTAAAAATACGAAACCAAATGAGGTCTCCTCAAATTTGAGGGCATCTCTTTAGACAAGATAAGCAAACAAACTTCAAAATCGTTATAACATCACAAGGCATGGAATTTTTCTAAATTTTTAGACAAAACGCCATTGTTTAAAGAATGCTCTATTCTAAAGATAACGAGCTCGAATTTGAGCTGGTTGATTTTGCCAACTCAAAATTGAGCCAGCTTATTTGTAAAAAGTTACATTTAATGAAAAGTAAAAATACGCTTATGAGAGCCTCTCTAAGTGAACGTTTGAAACGGATGTTTATAACAGTTTTTAAAGCCTTGCGTTTGATAAAAGCGGTTGTTTATTGTCTTATGAGAGTTTGTTTTAAAAACCAACGTTTGCAACTGTAAAAAACGAGTTTTGTTAAAGCTAACAAGCGTTTTGATTTGTTTGATAGGTTTGATTTTAGACAATGTGTTATTTGAATTCACTCAGCTCGATTTTGAGCTTAGTATATTGAAACGTTTTAAAAGAAGCATTTTGATCATGGGCTTTGT
>NZ_JBHIOQ010000067.1:0-67235 GCF_042195565.1 Bartonella sp. AP88XZML
GACCACAACCGGCGTTTCAAGCCAATTGTTGGTAATGGTTGCAAGGGACAACACATCATCAGGGACACTGGGTGCCATGGGATGATCTACTGAGATACCTTTGATGTAAACCACATTGCCCCCTGTGTTCAGTCCTATGCGGTCAATGCGGGGGAGTTTGTAAGTGTAACTGACGATAATATCACCACCTTGCGCCCCACCTGAGACAGTGATTTCCTGCGCTGTTACTTTATCAGCCGTGATTTTTGCGCGATAGCGGTAAGTCACCTTATAGCTGCTCCCTGCTAAAGGTTCGTCTCCCACCGGTGCCCAATCAATGGTGTCTCCTGTTTTTTTAAAATCTGTGCCTTCTTTAAATTCCTTGCTTCCTTGAACGATTTTGATAAACGCGGTGATGCTTTTATCAGGAACACCATCACGCCCCGAAGCAACTGCACCACGGGTGACGTTAACGGTTTTTTCTTTTGTCAACAAAAGAGACTGAATATCAGCAATAGGAAAATAATAGGGTTTAAAGGTGAAACTTGTTTTCCCTTTTGGGGGCGCAAAAATATGCGTTTCGCTTGGAACAACGCTTGTCGAAAAATCCTCTGGCTCTTCATGGCGCAAAGCTGCTAAGCGTTTGCGTTTAAAACCATTGATATTGGCTTCTCCCTCTTGAATGCTAAACACTTGGCAACCGTTATTTGCTCCCAATGCACTTACACGGCATCCCCCCACGATATAATGCCCATGGGCGCGGTCGTACGTCGCAATGGCTTGCATGGCCGGTTCAAGGAGTGAGGGCGATTTTTGATCAATCAAAACGCCATCTTGTAAGATATAGACCGGAAAGAAAGCCCCTTGCTGCTCATCATCTTTGAGAGCCCAGACAAGTTTTGCGACTTCGCGTGCCGCTCCGGGCTCTCCTTCTGCCAAACTGCCGGCGACTTGCCCCAAGAGCTCTGGATCATCTTCGTGTGTTATCCATTTTTTTTGCAGCTTCACACCAATTTCCAAGCGCCCAATCATGGCAACATTGTTGAGTACAGCTGGTGCAACGGGGAAAATATCGCCTGCGATATAAATCTTGCCATCCGTTAAAGTGACAGTCCTTGTCTCTTTATTGACAAAAGCATCAGCCCGTTCAACGCGGTCTCCTTCTTTTGCCACAAGGCGTCCCAAACGGTCATGACGCCCCCTGATGATGGTTTGAACCTCATTGAGTTCACCACTTTGAATAAAGGGACGCGTGCCATAAAACACCACGCTTTGTTGTTCCTCTTTGCCGCGAGATCTGTCAATTGCAAAGGGTAAACCACTTTCATGCTTCATGTTAAAACCTCAATAAAATTTTGAATTGTTCGCGAACATCAGCACGCAAAGGAATATTGATAGGTGTTTTAAGAATTTCTACACCACCACGCAGTTCATGAGCTCCAAGCCAAAGCTTGCCNTGTGCGGGCTGCAAGAAACAACAGAGTCCCGGTTGTAGAAGGGTTAAATTTGTTTCCACAATGGCTGTACACACCATCCAAAGCTTGTTCGACAGGCGCTACAGCATAGCATCTGCGATACCCAATCACGCTATTTTGGCTGTCTCTTAACACGAGATAAAGCGTGCGGTTGCTAAACCACTCTGCCATGAGTATATCGCGTTCATGTTTTTTGACCGAACACCACGGAAAATTTGCCATGTCCCATGGATAATCAATTTGATCCCAGCTTAACTCTTCATCCCCATCATCTATCCAATTGCCAATAAGCCTGCCTTCTTCTCTTGTGAGCGTGTGATTGATCTCTGTTGTGCGCCCAAAGGAAAACAAAGTGCCCCCAGCTGTTAAGCGAACACCGCTTTCATACTCCAATATGCTGTCATCAAGGCGTGACATATTGCATTCAACAGCTTGCACATCATAACCATAAACACCACGACGAAAATCAGAGCGCAAACTTTTGGAAAGGTCGGTAATCGCTTCAATGGCTTCAAGGCTTTTCCGTTCAGGCAACTGATCAAAATCAAGTTGAAAGGAATTCCACCATGCTCGCCCCGTCCAGGCGGGTTGAAAGCGTGCCGAAATCCCTAGCCATTCAAGCCCCACCTCTATTGCAGCAAGGGAGCCGCGCAAACGCTGCCATGCAAGCCCTTGGTCAATCAAATCATAGAGGTTTGGAACATAAGGCGAAAGTTCACCAAGTCCATATTCTTCAATCAACCATGGCAAAAAGCGGGGAGGGCGTGTGATTAGTTTTGCACGTGAAATCCCCAAAACAGAACCATCAATATCTTGATGAAAATCGCAAGCATCGGCAAGGCGCTTTTCAAATTCTGTTGCGTTTGTGGGAAGGAGGGAACCAACCATTAGCGCGCACGCCCTTTGAAGTTTAAGGTGATTTTTCCAATCGATAAAACTTCTTCATCATAAACCGTACTGTCCCTTGTTGGTGTAATGGCGATCACTTTTTGGACACCAGAAATCATGAGTTTTGAAATCCACCACGACAAACTTAATTCACGACCAATGGCTTGTTCTTGTCTCCATGCTGCTCTTAAATTTGTTTCCATTGTTGTGAGAATTTTCAAAGATGTTTCTGGTAACAGCCAAACATCTGCTTCTAAATCCAGCACTTTTTTGACAGCAGCGTGAACAATGATTGTATCATTGGTCATGATGATATTTTTTCTGTGCAGAGCTTCTGAAACTATTTGTATGAGATCTTCAGAGGCTGTTCCTTCTTCATTGTTGCCAAAAAGAGCAACATAGATGGTTGGGTCTTTGCCTTTACGGTAAACANACACCAGGGAAAATTTGCTAAATCCCATGGATAATCAATTTGGTTCCAGCTTAACTCCTCGTCGAAGTCATCTATCCAATTACCAATAAGCTTGCCTTCTTCTTTTGTGAGGGTATGATTGATTTCTGTTGTGCGTCCAAAGGAAAACAAAGTTCCCCCAGCTGTAAGACAGATACCGCTCTCGAAATCCAACATGCTGTGATCAAGGCGTGACATATTGCATTCAACAGCTCCAACGTCATAACCATAGGTCCCACGACGAAAATCAGAGCGCAAACTTTTGGAGAGATCTGTGATTGCTTCAATGGCTTCAAGGCTGTTTTGTTTAGGGAGGCTGTCAAAGTAAAGTTGAAAGGAATTCCACCATGCACGCCCAGACCATGCGGGCTTAAAATGCGCAGAAAGCTCTAACCATCTCAACCCCATCTCTATTGCCGCAAGGGAGCCGCGAATATTTTGCCATGCAAGTCCTTGGTCAATCAAATCATAAGAGTTAGAGAAATAAGGGCTTAATTCTTGCAAACCATATTCATCAATGAGAGAGGGTAACCAAGAAGGCGGACGCGTGATTAATTTGGCACGGGAAATATCTTCGAGTGCCCTTTTAACTTGAGGATCAACAGCCATTGCGTCAGCAAGACAACGTTCAAACAAGCTCGAATTCGGGGGCAAAAGTGAGGAAAGCATCAATAAGCACGCCCCCGTTCAAACAAAACAATATCCCCTAGTGCGACTGCTTCATCAGGTGCGACCAGAATATCCTTGCACGGTTGCGTTATGTTCACATGGTGCACACCCTCAACCATCAGACGACTGAGTATCCAACTTAAAGACAAATCACGCCCAAGCCTCCATGTGCACGCCCATTCTTCTCTCAAATTCTGCTCTGCTCTTTCCAAAACAAAGGAGCCTTCATCCGGTAACAACCAAAAATCAGCAGAAACATTGATCACCCGCTGCACCGCACTTTTGACCAAGAGAGTATCATTGGTCATTTTTACCTGTTTTTCATCAAGGGCGGCTTGCACCTTGGCAATTAAAGCTTCATCTGCCACCCCTGATGGACTATCACTAAAAAGAGCCACATGAATAATCGGGCTTTTGCCCACACGATAAACAAAAGCATCTTTGACATGGATATCACTGGAGAGCGCAAAATATTGATAACGTGGCGCTGTGCCCCCTGTGGAATGTCCTTGTCTATTTAAGCGAATGCGACGGCGAAACCGCTCATCATCTTCATCCAAAAGGCGCGTGACCCCATGAAAATCCCCCAAATGGTCTAAACTTGTCCCACGCGCAAATTCTAGTAAATTGTCTCGCACTACTTCATTGATCCGTTGGCGCAACAGCAACTCTTCATAAGCAGCCGCTTGTAATTGAATGACCACGGGGTCATAGGCGGTCTTTTCCACATTATAAGGAATATGATGGGCTGCAAAAACATCCATCAAACGCGCAATCTTTTGCTCTAAAATTGCTTCAACAGAAAGCTCTTCAATAATTTGTGGCAAAGGAATCTGTGAAAAGGGTAAATGTTCAAGCTCTGCCATAAGAGACCTCTAAAGGAAATTGCATCTCTTGCCCATGGGACCAATCCCCCAAATGGCCATCGGGATAAAAAACTCCCCTTAAAACAAAGTGGAATGTTCCCTCACGCGTTGCTTTGGTCAGATCAATCCTTTGCAATGAGAACCCAGGCTCTCCACATTCTGGATCATCAAGCGCGCAGGCAATAGCTTGATAAAGACGTAAGATTGTTGCAGGATCAGCATTGGCGTCTTGGAATTCTCTGACATCACACCCATAATGGCGACGCAAAACCCGTGTTCCTACCCTTGTCATTAAACATTTATGGAGTGATTGTTGGCAATGCGCAAAGCCATACAAGAGAGAGCCATCCTTTTCGCTCATCCCGCACCGCATGCTTTAAGCTCCTTTGCTTGTCTTTGTGGTAGAAACAGTTGGGGCCGCTGCAACAACAGGGGCTGGTTTTTCAGCGATCTGACCAAGCAGCAACGGATATTTAGCCTCTTCCTCACTTAAACAAATTTCCTCACCCTTGCCCGGTGAACGCTTGCCTGCAACAAAATCGGCATTGGTTAAAATAACATAAGTGTTCTCACGCATGATAAAACTCCTTTAAAGAGGGGAAGAGGTTGTGGAGGGACCCATTTTGACCCCACCGTGTTTGTGGCTTGCGCCAACAGATTTTTGATTGTGCTGCAAATCTTCTGCTTGAATATGCACACTGCCCGTTAATTCAACACGGGTTGCTTGATGAGAAAGCACCAAACCTTGTGCACTCAAATGAATTTGATTTTCCCCATGGGAGAGAATGAGCTCATCTTTTGTCATCCGCAAAGCGCCACCGGCATAACAGAGCGCCAACTCTTCGGCGTGACGGGCGGGATTAGGCGCATCCTCACTATAGCTATCGCGCACCACCAGAGAAGCAGAGCCAATTTCGCCATGGGGATTTAACAACCGCACCGGATCACCAACATGGAGGGGCATATTGCTTGAGAGAGTGCCAGAAGCTTCTTGCGCTTGTAGCCAAGGCGATAAAACCGCTTGTCCATTGGAACCCTGTTCGGAAAGTTTCACCCGCACCCTATGGCCATCAACTTGCACAACCCGCCCGATCATGTGCTGGTTGGCAAGACAGCGTTCAAGCGCATCAAGACGCTTCATGATTTGTCGAAAGGTATCACTTAAGAGATGTGCATCATTCATGCCCCACCTCATTGTCCCATGAAATCAAACCACTTTTGAGTTGTCCTTCATCACAAAAAATATCTTTTCCCAAATGATACAAATCTTGGTGCCATTCCACCACACTAATCGACACACCACGCTGCTTAATCGCCGCAGAGATAATCGGTTCAATCTGGACATCACGCGGGGCACTCAAATGCGTTAGCCCCCACAATTGCCCGCTATGGCATAAAACCGCAATAGCTTCTGCCAGAAGCCAACTTTGGATATCACGCTCTTTACCCGTGGTAATAATAAAAGCCCCTAAATGAAGATCAGTACTCTGCTGTCCAGAAGCCACAGAACTCAAGCGACTTTCTAACACCGCAACCCGTATTGCTGGAGCCACCAGCATCTGTGTTTCAAGCTCTTCTAAGTTAAAACGTCCAAATTGACAGCCGCAATCACGCACATCCGGTAAAGCGCCTTTAAGGCTTCTTATCACCGCTTCACGAAACTGATTAATGCGCCCTGCTTGCTTGACCGTTTGACTCATGAAAAGACCCTTTCCAGCCAGTCTTCTGCCGCTTTGACAATTTCCACTTTATTGTGCTCTGAAAGCCCCAAATAAGGGCGTGCGGGCATGGTCACTTGATGCACACAAACAAAGCGGTGTGCTTTGCTGCTTTTCAGAAAAAAGCGCAGTGTCTTGCCATTTTTCGGGCGAATAACCCCACCCAATTGGTGAATCCGCGCATAAACCAACCCAGAGCCCACAATCACCTGTTCTGGTGAAGCTTTCACATCAATGGAGCGTGAAAGCGCCCCACTGGCATAAAGAATGGAGGTGCGGGCATAATTGTTTTTCCACTTCTCTCCTTGGGCAGAGGTTTTTTCGCTTTGAATCCGCCGCCTTGTGCTCTCTTGGATAAGACGCCCAACCCCTTGTGCCAAAGTCCCCATCGAGCGATCAGTTCCCTTTTGCAAAAAGGATAAAGCCGCTTCAAGCCCTGTCTCTTTAATCTCAATATGGGTTGCAACAGACATATTATCTTCCCATCAAACGCGGTTTGGCATGGAAAAAAGCCCCATCACGCACGGGACCATCTTCGCTCATAATTTTAGGTTCATCGACCCCTAAACCCGCTTTGCCTTCCGCAATGCGTTTCAGTAAATCAACCGCCTGTTTGTAACGATCTTCAATAGTCGTGGTCAGTGCCGTATGGCGTATGGCTAAATTATAAACAGCAATATTGACACAGATCATACCCAAAGCCGCCGGCTGTCCAGCAATGGGGACGCAGTAGCGATGAGACAAATGCACATCAATCTCACCACTTGCCTGTTCGAGCGCGCGGGCAATGGCTTGCTCTGAAAAAACTGGATCAGAACTCTCATCCATCCCGCATAAGTCGGTCAAGAAATCAACGCCCCAGAGCTCTTCAATCAATGTTTTGCTTGCATAAGCCATGTTTAAAAGTTTCCCTTAGACAACTTCTTGCAACAAAACGCCGGCATCTTTTGCAGCGACCAATTCACACACGCGTTCCCCCACACGCACCCGTTTACCACCCGACAAGCCGATATCTGGATCTTGGATCACTCCAGACAAACGCTCGCCCAACTGGGCGCTAAAGCCCCAACTGATCACCGATCCATCTGCCTGTTGTTTGGTAGGATCAATATAAAGCAGTGCAATCTTATTGCCCCACACGCGTGCCAATTGTGCCGAACGCCCTTTACGTGCCAAATTCACTTGCGATTCACCAATGAGTAAACGATCGGGGTGTATTTCCATCAGATCAGCAAATTGCGCCTTGGTGACAAAACCATCAGCAGTGCCACCCCCTTTAACGGCTTTAATGATTTTGGGATGACGTTTGAGTTTTGACCAAACAACTTTGCCCATCACAATGGTGTTGGGCGTATAGACGAGACTTTTATCCATCGCCTCATCTAAAACAGCATAAGGATCAGATTTCTCATAATCGCTAAATTTATTCTCACCCTTAAGCGTAATCACCCGCTCTGGTGCGTAATTTTCACTTCTTTGCACAAGGGCTGCAACACGCACTTCACGCCCCAATTCCAGCAAATTGGCAAGTCCCTCTACAGCTGTCTTTTCGGGGTTATAACGAGAGCGCTTTTCTGCTCGTGCGCGTGCCGCTGCTTCAATATCTGAATTGGGGATAAGATCATCAAGTCCGTAATCTTTGACACTGGCTTCCCGTTCAAAGGCAGAAAATTCCACCACATTCGGGCGCCCTTTTCGCCCAACTTCAAGTTCAGGCACGGTAAAATTTTCCGCTAAAGGAAATTCACTATATTTAAACACCTCACTTAAAACACAAACGCGTGGCAAAACTCTATCGCCAATAAGAGAACCTGCTGGATTGCGATAACCAATAGCAATAGCAGTAAGTGTTGGATCAATGGGAAAAGGTCTGTTCATTTTATGCCTCGATTAATTAATTTTAAAAGAAATAACATCACCAGCAGAACCATCACTCATGGCAATACCAATCGTGCGATCTGCGGCTTCCGCTTTAATGGCGTGTCCTTTGGGGTCAGAGGTCAAAAAATCACCAAAAGAAACATTGCCTCCACAAACCACTTCGCCCCAGCCACATTGGCCAACATCAAGCATCTCACCAGCCTTTGCGCCCAAAGAACCAGCAGTCCCTAATAATTTATCACCCTTACCAGAAGCCGTTGCCACCGTTCCATCACCGCGGGCTGCAACAATGCAATAAGGTGAAATCACATCTATGGCGCGAAAAGATTTAATTAAAATCATCGTACTCATGATTAGCGCTCCTTTTGTTCGCAAATATAATCAACTGCTTGGCTAATGGTGATGTCGAAGCCTTTTTGCTTCTGCTCTTCCTTATAATGGCGTGCCGCAACAGCAATCTCTTCAGGTGCAAGCTTTGGTTCTTGTGCTAAGGCACACACTTCTAGAGGGCTTGTTGAGGCAAGCGCCGGCAACTTCTCGACCAAACTTTTAAAATGTTCCATCCCCCCTTCAAGGCTACAGAGCGCACGATATTCCTCGCGAGCAGCCGGCAAAATCTTACCCTCTTCAATGGTCTTATCTAAAAGACTCTCAATGGCACTGTTTTTTTGCTCTTCTTGCAAAAGCGCTAAATCTTCTCGCGCTTTTGTTAATTGGGCATTTAATTCTACGCGTTCTTTTTCGCGCGCTTTAAGCGTTGCTAAAACCTCATCCGCTTTAGCATCTTCTGCCAGCGATAGTGCACTGGCAATGGCTGTCAAATCCATCATTTTCTCCGTCAAAGTTATAGGGGGTATTTTGGGCTGTTCACGGCTTAAAGCCGTCATGACAAGGGCTGGACGATTGACCAGTCCAGCACCGGCTAAATTTAAAATTTCACCTTTCTTGGAATGGCGAAACTCAGGCGAAAGATAGCGATATTCTTGGGAAACAATCTTTTTAGCGGCCATATCGGTCCATTTAACACGCCCCCAAATCGCACCATCCCGCTCTGTTAATTCTTCAATCCAGCCACTGGCAGGTGCTTCTAGACCATTTCTCGCACGGTGATGTTGCCCATGCTCATAATCAATCACAAGCGGTCCTTTATTGGCTGCAAAGGCTTTTAAAATAGTTTGCGGGTTATAATGCCACTCTCGTCCATCACGTGCCTTCACATGGGGCGCTTTGGGCAAAAGCTCTACCCATTCAGGCGCTTGGCTAACGGTAGCGTCTTGGCAAAGATCTATTAACGCAGCATGAAATGTTTCTGCATCCCCATCTTTTTGATCTTCGTGAAATTCCTGTTCCATACATTGCCTATTGCTTTACAATTGTCATTGGCAATACAATGCATGAAACTTACTCCCACTATAAGTCTGACACTGTCAGTCAAAAGAGCATTTCTCAAAAAGCACTCTTTTCCCTATTATTCTCCTTGTGAGAGAAACCCCCGTGCCAAACCATCCCATAAAATCGTTTTCAAAGGCACTTCAAAGGCGATAGAGCGCCGTTGTGAAGTGAGAGGTACAATTTATCGCCTTATAAAAAAAAGCCTCTCTCAAGCCGTTTTTTAAAGATTGCTTTTGAACGTTGAAACTGTTAGATTACCTGCGAGGCGTGAGCCAGTTATGCCAGGGCGGCTTTGCCGGATCTGCGAGGAGTTGACCGCCCTCCACGCCTTCTCTTTTCACAAAAGCCAGCAGATCTTTTTCGGTGTTCTCTTTACAACAACCGTTCATCCTTCTTTTCAGCGGCGTTTAACAAACGTTGAATTTCGCGAAAGCTCTTTTTATGCATCGAGATAAGCCACCACTCTTGTTTGCTTGCTACCCATTTGACTGCAAAGCGCCACCATGCCCCACCATTTTCACCCAAAAACACAACACTCTGTGCATCTTTTCGTCTAATAACACCATGGGGGCGAATGAGTGTTTGAATGGCGCCCCGAAAATCATCCAAGCGAAGATCACGCGCTTGATGCTCTAACAAAATATGTTTCACACTGTCTGCGGATAAGCGAATAAGAGAATTTTCCGCTGCAAAAACATCACCCACCTTTTGTGGTATCGGTGCAATGGGGATAAACCCGCGAGGCATACGTCCTTCAAACATGGCTTCCAAAAGTGGTGAACCCACAATATCTTCAATGGCAATGCGTTTGTCATTGTCCCCCATCACAGAGACTTTATCACTCAAAAAATTGCTTAAGTTTTGCGCGCGATGTTTCCCAGGATTAGAATGCCAACCAGGATCAATCCCCTTTGGTATCTTCTCAACTTTCCCCGTCCGTTTATTGTGCC
Organism: Bartonella sp. AP88XZML; assembly: GCF_042195565.1. Lineage (NCBI taxonomy): Bacteria > Pseudomonadati > Pseudomonadota > Alphaproteobacteria > Hyphomicrobiales > Bartonellaceae > Bartonella > Bartonella sp. AP88XZML. The sequence continues at coordinate 10,270 of NZ_JBHIOQ010000067.1, forward strand.
AAACCTGCTTTTCAACATGAAGTGGCTCTGCCCCCTCTTCATAGCCTAAATCTTCTGCTTCATAACGGCTTACCTGTCGCACACTGCATTTACACCGCCAACCATTGGGTGGATAAAGCCAATCCCAAACCGGATCATCAACAGGTGCCGTAAAACCCACCCAACTTTCATGTTCTAAACGCTTATGTTCTGAACTCGACAAAGCATAGGTGAGATAGGGCAAAAATTCTTTATTATTTTGTGTGCGCTCCCACTCACCTGCCGCATGCGCACTCATGGTATTGGCCCAATAGACCGTCTCTAAGCGTCGCGGGCTGCCCAATTGCACCACGCTCTTTTCACCAGTTTTGGGGTCAATGCTGGTCTTTTTACCCCACCAACCCTTTTCCTGTAAAATCGGCATCAAATTTTTTTGAAATTCTTGAAAAGGAACTTGATGTTTTATAGCCTCTCCAACCGCTTGTTTAAAATCTTCTAAAATGTCATAGCCTAGCGATTTTGCCACCGTAAAGGAAAAGGCATGTTCTTCTGGTGCTATATCACGCCAATCAAAGCTTGGAACAAGTGCCTTGGCTTCAAAATAACGGGTGACCTCTTTGGGGGCGGTTTTAAAAAGTTCCTCATCCATGATACCCAAGCCCACGTGCAATCATTTGCACCTTTGCCAAGCGCGCTGCTAATGCATGATGATCCATCTCGCCCAACAATTCATCTAAGCCTTTAAGGATATCCTCATAACTTTTAGCCTCTCTCACAAGCTTTTTAAAAGGCTCTAAAAGGGGTTCTAAGTCCTCTTCCCAGTCACTTAAAGCTTCTTCAGAAAGCCGGTCCAATTCGTCGTGATGTTTTCCACCCTGCTCTTTTGCACCCTTGCTCTCTCTTGTCACAGAAACATCAAAAACACCTCCACAATCAGCACAAACATGAGCCTTTTCTCTCCTCTCATCATCAAGCGCATTATCAGGAGCCTTTAAAACATCCTCTTCCTTTTTTGGTTGCGAAAAACCAATCTTATTGCGCACTTCTTGCGCCCCAACACGCAAACCCAAGGGCACAAGTTTTTCCAAAGCGTCACTGATGGCTTTAATATCTTCATTTTCCGAAATCGGCCAATAGACAAGGGGAGTGCGCTCTTGGCGCCCAAAATTAATCTCAACAAAAGGCACAATTAAATCACGATTAGCCGTTAAAGCTAATTGGCGTGCATCAGCTCTTGCAATATCATGGCGCACATTTTCATGAATGCGCGCTTGCGAAAAGGACGAACCATCATCCGTCGTCATGGTTTGCCCCAACACACCTTTAGAAATTTGTCGATCTAAATATTCCGCCTTAGAAGCAAACACCGCATTGCCACTGCCCCCTGCCGCTTCAATAAATTCAATCTCCATCTCTTTGGGAATAATCGCTGCCGCATCACTGGATAAATCACGCACTGCTTGAATGAGAACCCGTCGCTCCTCATGAGAAGAGCTTGCCCCATATTTACCCACACGCAAAGGCATGCCATAAACTTCTAAAAATGCCATCCAATCTTTCAGTGTATAAGACTTGAAGAAAAATGCCCAAGCTGCAAGCCGCGCAAGCCCAGAACGAATAGGCAAACCGCTTTTTAACTTGGGTCTGTGAATAGAAAATTTATAAGCAGGCAATTCACTTCCATTAAAAGACCCCTCTTCTTTTAAACGCAAATGAAAACCATCCCGCCGATCCAATTGAAAAAACCGCTGGTCACGCCATTTCCAAGCAACCGGCCACCATTCCTTGGCACTCTTGTCCCACAAGGTTTCTACAACCGCATAACCTTTCCCCAAAGCATCCAATAAATCCGTCACATAATCATCAACAAAGGTAGGCGCACTAATCACTTCCCGCACCGCATCTGCTATCTTTTTGTCCTGTGCACTATTGCTTGCGGCAATCACTCCAGGCTCCACCCCTGTGAGAGCATTTTTACGCATGCCAAGCACAGCACGATAATGCAAATCACGCTCTTCCATATCATCGGCAAGTTGGAAAAACTGCTCTGGATGACCCTCTGCTGCCTGTTGTAAAATATCAGCAAGTTGCGCAGGGGTCAGACCACTGACAATGGTTTGTGACCACACATCACGAATACCATTAACGGTAGGGCTTGCAACTTCTCGCTCCAACCCTTTGATATTAAGCGCCCTGCCCCACTGATCTACAAGTTTTACCATCTCATCATCCCATCAATAAATTTTTAATCGCATTGTTGAAAAAAAAGGCGTTGAAAAGAGCGAGCTTTCATCAAAACGATAAGCCTCTCTCACAGGTGTATAATCATAAATTTCAGGAGTTTGGCGGCTGGCAAAATAAGCCAAAGCGCAAGCAATCGCGCTATCACCATGACGCATAAAACCATCACTGCCTTTAAAACGATGATTGTCTGGAATTTTCACAATGCCATTGACATAAGCAAGCGCTTGATGATCGGCAACAATGTCACTATCGCGCGGCAAAACAATCGTCCCATCCCCAAAAGCTTCTAAATAAGCCGGCATTTCCTTGCCATACCAACTTTGTGACAAGGGCACTTCCTTCACACAAGCCCCATAACGCTGCGCCGCTTTTTCGGCTAAATAAGCCCCATTGCCCCGCGCATCTAACGCGCCGCCCATCAAACGCGGCAAACCATTCACCCCATAAAATAAAATCTCTCTTTGTTGATCAAACGGCGTATTGCGCAATTCCACCATAAACCGTACACGGCGCACCAAATCTTGTCCCACCTCCATCACCACAATCGATGTCGCATCGCCACTCCGCGCAAAATCAACACCAAAAACATGTTGGCGCCGCCGGTCAAGCCCAGCATGAAGAGGTTTTATATGCTTCTCACACCAAGCAAAAGCAGCAACACTTCGTTGATGTTCCGATTGATTTTTAAAATCATCCACACAAGCAAAACGCAACAATGCAATGTCAGGCGCGCAACAATTTTCAATCTGCAAACGTGTTAAAGCCGCCCCTTCTTGATCGGCTGGTATGGCATCTAATTCTTGGCGCATCGCAGCCAAACGCACCCCATAAGAGGCACGAATTTGCTCTTCCCATTGTTGCTCAGATGCTAAACTCCACACCTCCCCCTTCATGGCACAAACCCGTTTAAACAAGCCATTTTTAACAGCAACACCAAAGGGGTAACAATGCACCGAAAAAGGCACTTTGCCTGCTCGTGCTTCACGGATCAATTCATTGAAAGGATTGAGCACACCATTATGGGTGGAGATCACACGGATCTTGCCTCCCCAAATGAGCAAAGCATTGACAGCATCCAAAACAGCGCGCACATCTTGATGAAACGCCGCCTCGTCAATCACCACAATGCCCTGTAGTCCGCGAATATTTTCAGGGCGGCTAGAAAGCGCCTCAATCCGAAACCCCGAAGCAAAACGCACCCGATAAGCAGAGATATATTTCGTTGAACCATCCGCCCTTTGATCAGAGAATAAAAATTCCTCAACATCCCCACTATGGCTCGTAATTGCCGAAGCAAAATGGCTCACATAGCCAATAAATTCCCGCCCCTTGTCTTTGGTGTCACCAATATAAAAAACATTATCGCCCCTCGCTTCACGTGCCGCCGCTGCAATCAGTGTATCATCCAAAGCTTCTGCAAAAGTAATGCCGGTCCGCCGCCCCTTTTCCACCAATTTTAATGGGGACTTATCTTCAATCCATGCCCGTTGATGCGCCATCAAAACGCCTTCCGCTAAGGGATCACTCTCTTTGGGAAAAGTACTTCTCTGCCAAATATCAAAACCACTTTGATGATCAAAGACATGACTTTTTGAAAAGGGCTGTTCAGCCATGTTTTACCCCCAACACCTGCGCACGAATAGCTCGCGCTGTTTCTTCTGAGAGCCCCGCCGCCGCCGCTGCTGCGTCAACCGCTTTGCTTGCTTTGCTGGTAAAATCTTTTTCCAACTTTTGCCGTCTGGTGGTCGACAAATGTTCAGCCGCCAACACGCCTTTAAGCGCATTGGCCAATTCTTGTGCTGCCTTTGGCGAAAGGTTTTTCCCACTGCTCAACGTGGAAAAAATCAACTCCTTAATCGCTGCCGCCGTCAAAAGAGTGATATTATCAGAAGCTTTAGCATCAAAGCGCTGCGAGAGGCTTGCTGCAATTTCTCTTGTCTGTTCTAGGCGCCGTGACATCACGGCTAGCCGCAAAGAATACCGATTAAAACTGGAAAAGGAGGGTATAGAAAAGCTTAAACCCATTTCTTTTTTTAAAGCCTTCAAAGCTGCTTTAAATTCATCATAAATGGCTTTTTGCGTCTTCTCACGCCCATTTAAAGCCTCAGCAGCAGCAGCAATAATTTGATCACAAGCTTGCGGCAATAAATCAATCGCCGTTAAACGTCCACGCCCGACCTTGCGCATCCTTCACCTCGTCTTTTATTGATGAACGTTTAGGCCGCTTAATCCCCTCAATGGAAAAGCTTCGGTCTAAATGACGCGCTCCCCGTTCTGTTAATGCCGCAAGAAAAACCGAACCCACACATTTTAAAGTAACAGCACCTTGATCTTCCATCCATGCCAGTTCATTATGCACAAAATCGCGATCGCGTCTGATGCCATAACTGTATAAAAGCCGCTCAATCATCGCACTCGATAAAGTTTCACTGCGCTCACAAGCAAGCCCTTTTAAAATAATCAACCGCGCTTCTTCACGGATGATTTTATCCATATCTGCTTTCATTTCTTGGCATTCTCCAACAAAAACTCTTGCAAGCGCTCACCAATGGCTGCCACCGGTTGTAATTGTGCAGAAAGCGTGTTGAGACGACCATTCAATTTCTCCATATTCACTTCCAATCTTTGCAGCGCATCACGATCAGGCAAAAAATCCATCTCTGTTTCTAACTTTTGCACACGCTCTTTAAGCACTGTCATATCTTTCAGCATTTCCCGCGCACCGGAAGAAAAATAGGCTCTCAAAACCCCACAAATCGCAATAACCGATAACAATAAAGACAACCAGCCATTGGCAACACTGATATCCAAATTCACTTAAAAGTCCCCTCTCTTTTGCCTAAAATCGCCCGCTCCGCAGCTTTTCTACGCTGTTCACAAATCAATAAAGCAGCACGATCACGGCTCCAATAATGCACCACTTCGCGCGCATTCAAAGCACGCTCTGGCAATAAAGCTGGGCGGGCACACGCCATGCGAACAACAGGCGGCAATTCAACCGATAAAAAATGATAAGAAAGGCTACCCACCGGCTTGTGTGTTGAGCAAGCGCACACGCTCAAGCCCAATGCCACCGCCAGTAACCGGCAACTTCCCATTGACTTCCTCCATTTTTGTAAGCTTTTGTTCCAAAGCCGAAATCACCCCTTGCGCTTGATGCTCAGCTTCCAACGCTGCTTGTCTTTGTCGCTCTTGTACAAGCAGTGCACGTGCTGAAGCCTTGGCAATCTCCAACTGCCAATACAAATCACGCGCCTTTTCCGCCTTTAAAATTTGCGCTTTCATAAAGCCAAAAGCCGCCAACATCACACTGACCAAAAAAAGCAGACCAAAAGACAGTTTTGAAAGTGGGCTAAACATTGCTTTTATCTCCCCACCTCGTTATCTCCACCCCATCATAGGAGCTGCTATGCCGCTTATGGGAATGTTTCCTATTAGAAAAATCCAACGAGCCAAAGCCACGATGCACCCCCAGATTGCCAACAATAATCGCCACCATCGAAGGAATAGAAATGCTCGCCATATCAACAATATGCGGAGCCCCCCACAAACCACCAGAAACAAGCAAAAAAATAACCCCCCAAGCAAACCAAAAAGACCACCATAAATAGAGCCTAGAACCACGATAAGAGGGCTTCATGCCTTTACCTCGCCTCCAAGTCCCAAAAGCTTTTTGGCGCGGTTCAAATAAATCAAACGTTGCACAAGTCCATTTCTTCCCCCATTGATCGCCTTGGTAATCCCTAGATAATCATCTTGATCAGCCAGCCTATTCAAGCCTTTCATTTGCCAAAACCAAACAGCAGACCAAAGCGCTGCTGGAAACTTTTCCAGCTCTTGCGGAAATGCCTCACAATCAACCGCTTGTTCATCGACTAGGCGCCAAAACTTCGTAAAACGACGATAATTATTGCGCCCCGTCAACTGGATCAAACCACGCCCCTTAAAGTGCACCCCATCCCCAGGGTTGACATTGCCTAAATCACGCCGCCCCTCATAAGCGCGCCCTGAGGCATATTCACAAACAGTAAAAAAGCCATCACTCTCATGGGCACATTGGCTTAAAAAATGTGCAATACGCAACGGTGTTGTGAGTGCCCCATAAGATAAAGCTTTAGGCAACACGCGTGCCATTTCAACAATAATAAAATCTTGGCGCGCATGATGCGCCAATTTAGGCGCAAGGCGATGAAGAAAAGAAGCATCTATTGAAACCATAACAAACCACTCAATGAATAAAAATTCATTCGCAGTTTATCGGATTTCAAACCCCCAATATAAGCCTGACACTGTCAGTCAAAACTCTCAATACTCATAAAACTCTGAAAATAACGAACCTTGTGGTTCTTGCAAAGAAATTTTCTTCTTCAAGCGATAAGCTGTGCGCACATGCATACCAGAAACAGCAGCGGCAGCATCCACCGACCAGCCTTTTTGCAACGCTTGCACCATTTTTTGCCGCCGTTCAGCATCTCTGCCAAGGGGGATAAGAAGGCGCACACCCGAACCATTAAAACAAAAATGGTTGATCAATTGCTGCGCCTCTTCAAACCCAACAATTTCAATCAACCAATCCGCACTCTCAAGACGCCCGGGTATATAAACTTCTCGTCCACCAAAAGCCCGCATCATATTCCATGCTGCTTCACTGCCCGCAACATCAGCTATTTCACGCAATAAGGCAGGAAAATCGCTATAGATTTCCTCTTGCATACATGCTTACCCCTCGCTTTTTACACTTTTACGGATTTTCCGCCCCCAAACATTCATCACTTCTCTAAAATCGTTCCCATTCATCTCGCCCAAAGCTTTACCACTTAACGCCATAACACTTTGATGAAAAGCCCCAAGCTCAAACACAGCATCCGGATTTAAACACTTCCATTGGGCACATAAAATGGAAATGCTTGGTTTCTTCCTCCATGAATCTTCGCGGTTTTTCCCTCTCCAGTCAACCCCACCCTCACGCTGCAACCAACCTTTCAACGCCTCAATGGCTCTGCATGCATCATCGCTATCGCGTAAAAAGCGAATATGATCAACGCCTGTCTGTCTTTTCACAAAGGCAAGCAACGCCTTATCTGAACGATCACGAATAATGCCAAGATTCCACCCAGCAATCCAAAGCGCCTGGAGCTTCTTGGCATATTTTCCCTCTAAACGCTTCCCATTCGGCTCAAAACCACACGCTTTCATTTCAGCGATAACCAAGTGCTTTTCTGAAAAATTCAAATCTTTCGCCGATTGCTTGCCTGTTAAGCGATAGAGCAGTGCGCGATAGGTCTCATCATCAAGACCTAACGCGCGTTTTCCCATATGAAGGACAGCTAAAGACATCTCCCTCCCCTCATGTCTTCGCCAGATCAATGGTCACAGCACGCCAAGCGCTTTCTAATGTATCGCGCTCATAAAAACGCACATATTCCTTAGATGTCGTCACACGGATCGCTTCACGAATGGCACGCATCGCCTCTTTCCAGCGTGGATCATCAATATCCAAACGCAACAGCATAAAGATCTCCCCCCGATTCACCTTGCCTTCTTTATCCGTATTAAAAGCACGCGTAATAATCGCACGGATTTCAGGGCGCGCATCCGCAGACCACTCATTCAAGCACTCATCAAGAAGGCTTTTGGCAATTTGCAATTGCGGTCCAAAATCAACACTTTCCTGTACCTGCACCTTAATGCGTTGCAAACCATCAAAGCTTGTGTAAGTACAATTGCCCTTTTTGCCACGCCGCTCCACACCATATTCTTGCGCAAGCAAGCTATCAAAATCACTCAAATCCGCAATCGTATGGTTGTTAAAACGTGCAATCCTTGCCGATAATTCTTTCGCAAAACCCATAATTTTGCGTACCGTTTCATCCTCTAACAAATCCGCAGGGCGGATCAAACTTACCGGCACCAAAGCCCCTTTCGCATCCTTCATATAACGCGTACCTTCAAGTTCAATTTGTGGATTCATCACCAACTTCCTCCTGTGTTTTTTGAAACCGACGAAATGGCACAACATCCCCTGAAGAAGGCGCACATCCCGCTTTCAATTGCCAACGACACCGCATAAGCTCATGACCTAAAACGTGGTTATAGCCTGCCAAACGACGCAAATACTCATTCAATTCTCGAACATCTTGTCCATGCATAAAAATCCCATCCATTTCATGTTTTAACAAGGCAGAGCGCAAAGCAATCAAGCTATCTCTCACCATATAGGGGTTGCGTTCCATCATCTGCTTCCTCCAAAATCCATATAAATCACACAATTGCTCTCATCCGCATCAGAGCCTTCACACTCAGCCAAAACTTCTGAAACTTGGCCTTCCAAAATCGCATCGGCCTCCCCCAAACGGTGAACACTCAACTCCAATTCAAGCAATAACGCCAAATCAACACACAATTTAAGCTTTTCTCCAATATCAAAACCGCATTGATAATCGTCATAAAGACCAAAAAGCGTATCGGATAATTCTTTGTCGCATAAAGAGATCATGCCAATTCCTCCACGTCACGGTTTTTCCATGCCGCTTTGACATGTTTCAGGGTTACCTCACACCCATCTCCAAGCGCTGCCATGCGTGCCAACATCATGGTTTTGTCAATTTGCCGCAAAGCTCCAGCCTTTAAGCCTATCCCTGTCAAAAACTTTATCGCACCAACATCTTCAATCCCCCAATCATGAATGCGCGCCGCAATATCCTCACTATAGGGCTTGCGCCGTTTCAAATGCATCGCCAATCGGCTTTTAATTTGCGCATAAGAGGGACCATTTTGACGATGAACCAACCGTCCAGAGATTTCATCATTGCCAACCAAAGCCAACCCCGTACCATTGATATCAACAAAGTGGCGCAACTGATTAATCGCTTCATCCGTTAAATTTTGCGCCTCATCAACGATCAACAACGTGCCACTGCCCACGCGCTCTAACTTTTTGCCAATAGCACGCGTTAAGCGGGTGGGATTATATTCCACCACCTCCAATTCTGCTGCCATATCATTCAAAATACCGTGAACACTGCGCGTATGCGGGCTTGCTGTCACCAGATAAACATGCGGGCGGGTAGAGCGATAATGACGGCAGGTTTCGGTCTTACCACTGCCCGCATCAAGCGTAATCATCACCATATCTCCCGTACTTTGTGCCAGTGTTAAAGTATCAATAATCTCACTGGCAATTCGATTCCTCTGAAAGGCTGGTTTTTCAGGAATGCGCTCCAAAAACCCCGCCGTTTCCTTTAAAACCTCAACCCATTGTTGAACCTTTGCATTTTGCTTACCCAATTGCCCCGCATAACTGCCCGCATACCATTGCGAAAACGTCCCATCCGGCATGCCTATGCGCCGCGCCACCTCTGCTTTCGACCAATCATTCATTTGCCCCAAAGCTCTCACCGCATCCACAAGCTCATTCCATAAAGCAATGTCATCACTGTTGCGGTTTTGTGCTGTTCCATTAGGCTGGATTTTAGGTCGCGCCCAAGGATTTTTATCGACCGTTGCATTTATCGCGTTTTTCATGTATATTCCCCTCTCGTATTGATTTTAGACTGTTGATAAGGGGAAGGGCTCCCACCCGCCCCTTATCTTTTGTCTTTAGAATGAACATTTAAAAGCCGTACGCGATACTAAAACGGCTAACCTTGCAAATCCCCTCTCTTTCTCACACATCAGGGAACTTGCTAACTCCACGCATCTCACCCGATCAGGCAAAGACACCTAGAAACTTCATGTATTGATTAGACTATGAAATGGATAAGATTCCTCCCCCCCTTTCTTTGTTAACGCTTCAAGCTGGTACGCGATACAAAACCAGCTTCCTTTTGAGAATTCTTACAAATCCCCCCTCTTTCCTTTCCTATCGTTTAGGAAACTTGATCACCTCACGCCCCTCATCAGAGGCGGAAAGCTTTCTCAAAGCTTTATGCAAGTGTTGACTGAATTCTTCCTCCCCCAAAGCCTCATCATCGTCTGCTTTCAAAGCTAAATTCCCCACATTGTTTGGCATCAAGCGGCTCACCTTTGGCTTTATCGGAAGCTTCGATTTGAACGCTTCATCCTTTTTCTCAAGGCGACCATAAACATCGGCCAAGTGATCAGGCGCAAGCTTTGCCGCTAGCTGTTTTTCTGCTTTAACAGCCTTCACATATTCTTTACGCAAACGCCCATTCAAGCGCGCTGCCTGCTGATCATAAAAACCTACATCACAAAGGCATGGTGCCAAACAAAGCAACCGATTATTCAAATCATAAACCCGTAAATCTTGATGCAAATTATCCGGATCAAAGCGTACAATCACTTTTTTCCCCGCATGCTCATTCAACGCCCGCGCCCAATAACGATTGCCATAAAAATGGATCTCCCCCGTACCCTTTTGCGCACGCAACGCCTCTGAGGTCAAAAGCCATAAAGCCCGTTGTGCTGCACTCGCTTGCCGAATAATCGTCCCCTCTGCTTGCAAGCTCTCAGTAAAGGCCTCATCAAAACTGCGCCCCGCACAATTAACCGCCTTACGCCCTGCTTGCGCATTGTGTGCACAAATTTGCGCACCAACATGGGCTTTAAACGCTTCAAATCCTATCGCGCGTTTTCCATAATCTTCAGGCTTGGCATCCGGTTTATTGCCCGTATAAGCCCCCGCACAAAAGGGATGTTTCGAAATCGCTTCTGCCAGATCACGCCATGCCCGCTCAATCGGTTTAGACTGTCCGCTATAAGGGGTGGTCCATTGCAATTGCACCCCCAAACTCGTCAAAAGCCCCTGCGGATCATCCGGCTTAATCTTAAAACGAAAACGGTTTTGCACACCTCCAGAAATCCACTTGCTGGTAAAGGCACGCCCATTATCCAAGGTCATACGCTCCGGTATCCCATAAGCCTCTACCATGTCCCCAATCACCAAACGAACGATTTCCCAAGTCTCAGCATCTGACAAGCGCCACGATAAAATCTTGCCCGAATAAAGATCTTGTATCGCTATCAGATAAAGCCGCACAGGCTTCTCTGTCCAAGGAACATTCACAAAAACATCCAGCTTATGCCCGTCCATATTCACTGCTTGCAGTGCATGCAAGCTCGAGCGATCACGCCGTTGGGCTGGATAAAGCTTTTTTGCCTTTTCTTCTCCCTCACGCGCTAAAACCACAACCGCTTTGGAAACTTGCGCCTTAAAACGACGCCGCAAAGCCCGCTCTGAAGGAATGGGCTGCCAACCCCGCTCCTGCGCAACCGAAACCATGCGCCGATAACACGCCGAAAAAGCAGGTTTAGAGGGGCGCAAATAATCCGAACAAAAAACCTCCCACGCCCCCTCATGACACGGCGCAAATTGCGAAACATTCTCCTCACCATAACAAGGCGCTAAAGCTGCCAACCAATCAGGGCGCTCATACCCCTCCACCATCTGCCGCCAATTAAAAAGCGACATCCGGCTCACACCAAATTGCACCGCACTCAAACTTGCCGCATCATGCACACCCATACCGGCATGGAGCAAATCTTCCCAAAAGCAAAGTGCCTTCAAACGCTCTTCACAGCGCCTTTTATGCGCCTTTGAAAGCCCCTCATAACGCACCCAAATACTTGTCTTTTGCTCCCCTTGCGTTTGTTTCACATCAACAGCCCCACCAAACCGCACCAACAATGCCGCCCGTGCCCCCTCCGGCAATAACGAAATGTGATACTCCCAAACCGGCTTGGTTTTGCCTCCCACTTTCCTCGAAAGTTCAGAGTTTTTTCTCCAATATGCCCGTCCGTGGTTTTCAAGACTTTTATATGTTTTCGGCAACCCTGGCAAAGCTGCCTCAGCCAATTCGGCAATAGTAAACCATTCCTTCATGGCTGCCCCCTTTTAATGCGAACCGGCGTTGCGCGCATGAGTTTCAATTGCGCTGCAATCTCCCGCTGTTCCTGCTGCAACCGCGCAATCTCTGCTAAACGTGCCTCATCCCCTTGCAACAGCAACAATCCATCTTCACTCACCACCTCATCCCAGAGCCAAAATGCCTCTGTCGCCCGCACAAATGCCTTAAACCGCGGCAGGGAAATATCCACCTGCTTACTTTCCGCAACATAAGCATCCAAACTCGCCTTACTTAAACACCCAATCCCTAAATAATGCGCCATACGCTCCGCAATCACACTGCGCTCATGCCGGCATTCTCTCAAAGCCCGCGCCATCGCACGCTTAATGCGTGAGCGAAACCGCCCTAAATCAATCTGCGCAACGGGTTCACGACAAGGAAAAACCGGCTTTTGGAAAAAATCAAGCTGCCCGGAACCATGCCTCTTCATGACAGCACCTCCCCCGATTGCTTGTTCAAATAATCATAAAACCGCGCCTTTGTCTGCGCATCTGCTCTCTGCCAAACACCCAATAACTGAGCAAAAACCCGCTCTTGTTCATTAATTTGCGGAGGTGTATTAATCCCATTGACCAAATCAACAGCCCGCCTCAAATCCCCCTCAACCTGTTGCAAAGCAATTGCCACCCGCCGTTGCGCAACCGGCTCCATCTTGGCTAATTTCAACAATTGCGCTTGATTATCCGCCAATGCCGTCCCCCGCAAAACAGAGCGTAATTCTGGCTGTAAATACTTGGAAATACGATTAAGTCGTCTCACTGACTCTTCAGATAAACCAATGCGATCTGCCACATGTCTAGCAAAGCAAAAAGTAACTCCCTTATCACTTTCTTCATCGGTATGAGCAATTCGGTCAACTTGACCGAATTGCTCTTTTTTGACTTTATGTTGATTACTACCGTCCCCACCAACCTTAATTTCCCCATACTTCTTTTCCCACAACTCGCGGTAAGTCTGGACAAAAAGCGCACGGTCAATAACAGACAACTCATTGCGAAAGAGGTTTTCAGCAACCTCTAAAAGCGCAGCATTATCCTTATCCGCCTGCACCACAACCGCATCAATGTCACTATAGCCCAAAAGCTCCGCAGCACGAAGCCGATGCGCACCAGCAATAAGCGTATAATTGCCCTCTTTAGCATTGGGGGTATGGCGCACCGTAATCGGATTCATCAATCCCTCTCGCACTATTGATTGTGCAAGTGCCTTGGCATGCTCATCATCTACAGGGCGTATACGCTCCGGTACCACAATCACATCAAGAGCAAGCTTTTGAAACTGTGCCATCACGCTGCCGCCTTTCTGATCTCTTTAAAGAATAAATCCATCGCATGCCCCGCCCATCTTCGATAAGCTTTCGCAAATACAGGTTCTTCCAAACGCCGGTTAATCACTTGCATAGATAGAGAAATAGAAGTCCGCTGACGTGCCTGTATCGCAACAATACGCCGCCGTGGCACCTCAAACTGATAATGCAAAATATGAATAACAATCTGTCGTGCTAACGCCGCATCAAATAAGCCATGCGGGGGGTCAATAATATACCGGATCGGCAGATGCTTAAATCCACTACTCACGGCTTTTAAAGAACAGGAAAGCATCACCTGTAAACGTTCAACTTCTGAATAAGGATTAACGATATCGTTTCTGACATCTGGGGTCCATAAATTACAAGCAACAACCATAACCACCCCCTATAAAAACAATATGACCACCATCTAATCGCCAGAACCAACCCATGCAAACGGCTGTTCTATGATGCAACTCTATGCAATTTATCTTGCCTATTTCGTATTGATCTTTAGACATTGATAAACCTTTTTATCTTATGGTATTTAAATTCATGGCAAATGCGCAAAAACGCAAAGCCGTGTAACGAAGTTCAAGCAGCATTACCGCGCAATGTGGAATGCGCACGCGAATCTGTGTTGGCATGTTTTGCTGCTTTAAAAATGCGACGGCGACTTTTGGGGTAGCGGTCGCTAAAAACCTGCTCGACGGGCAAACCGATAAAATCGGCAATAGCACGTTCGGCTTTCTCGTTAGACCGTGTCCAAATGTGTTGAACACTGGATGACGATAGTTGATAAGCTTTCGCGAGCTCCGCCAAGGTCATATTACGGCGGCGTAGCTCGGCTAAAATGCTATGGCGATCCCATACTTGAATGCATGTTTGGGTGGTTGTCATAAACTTCGCTCCTGCTTCAAACGGATGCTCAAACCATCCGTTTTTTGTGGGGTTAAATGTATAATAAACGCCCTTCGTATCGGGCGGTAATAACAGTTAAAACCATTTTACGGGTTTGTCAACCCATAAAATGGTCTTAATGGGTATTTTTTTGGCACGTTTAGAAACAGAACCTAAAACACCATTGGCAAAACGCCTACGTGAAATAAGACGAATCCTCGGAAACGAAGAACGCGGTGCTTTTGCCAAATCTCTTAATTTGGCAAAAAATACGCTTGCAAATTATGAGCTTGGTATAAATGAGCCACCAGCATCTATCGTAATTGCCTATCACAAAATTTATGGCGTAGACTTTCATTGGCTTCTCACTGGAGAAGGCGAAATGTTTACAGACATGGAAAAGGCGAAAGCAGCTGGTTTTAAACCACAAACTATCCCTACTGGTCTCATGAAAAAGCTTGGTCGCATAGCTTATACAACTTATCGCGATGCAAATATAAAACTCCCCCCTGAAGATATAGCGGAATTAGCGGCAGAGCTTTGTATAAAGTTGCAAGAGCTTGTTCAAGACATCAACGACATGGAAGAGGTCGAAGCGACTTTCCCTCTTCTTAAAATTCATTTAAAGCGTCAAATAGAAGCTGAAAAAGAACACTCCAAAGCTGCACAAAATACGGCTTAATGCTACTCTAAGATGAATGGGGGAAGCTCTTTTTAAAATCCTGTAATTTAAGCTAACCTAAATATGAATAAGGAGCATTTTTGGCACGCCCCGAACTAGAACCTAAAACACCATTGGCAAAACGCCTACGTGAAATAAGACGAATCTACGGAAATGAAGAACGTAGTATCTTTGCGCAACGGCTTAATTTACAACGTGGCACCCTTGCCAATTATGAAATTGGAGCACACGAACCAACATGCTCAACAATTAACGCCTATTATACGGCCTATAACATTAATCCTCATTGGCTCGTTACGGGTGAAGGCGAAATGTTTACAGACATGGCAAAAGCGAAAGCAGCAGGTTTTAAAGCACCCACTATTCCCACTGGACTCATGAAAAAGCTTGGTCGCATAGCTTATACAACCCATCGCGATGCAAATATAAAGATCCCCCCTGAAGATATAGCGGAACTCGCGGCAGAACTTTATGGAAAACTGCAAGAGCTTGTTCAAGATATCAACGACACGGAAGAAGTCGAGCTTATTTTACCTCTTCTAAAATTGCATTTAAAGCGTCAAATAGAGGCTGAAAATGCACATCCAGAAACTACATAAGATACAGCTTAATGCCTCTCTAAAATGAAAAATGAAAGTGGAAATCTTTTTACATTAAAAAATTTATATAAATTATTGATAAAAAATACTTTTTACTCAATTTTTAGAGATTTCCACTTATATATGGAAATCTTTTTTGCTTTTTTGGTTATTTTGGGCTGATTTTGGAGTGAGCTTCACAATTTACCGAATTTTTTTCACAGGGTCTTCAAAGGCGGTTTTCTGGGCTTTCACAGACTTTTTAAAATTTTTCACAGGTTTTTCAAAGACCTTTCAAAGCCTTCTCTCATTTTTACCTTTGAAACGCACTTTTTTCTGATTTTCGCTCTTTTTAGCTCTTTTTTACAATTTTAGGTGTCAAAATCTATTTTGACAAAACGCGCATTTAATGCTAAATTTTATACATAAAAACAACAGATTACCACCTTTTCCTACCTAATCCCACCTTTTCCCACTTAGTACAAAACCTAGTGTCAAACTACAGGGATCAAGGCGATAAATTGCTGAGCGTGGTAAAATTGATTCGGCTTCATGCAGCTCAACACCAGCAGGGAGATTATCTATTTTTTATCATAACTAAAAAGCTTAACGCGCTGTCCAGTTTTAACCATTGAGGACAAACAAAGCCTATCTACCAATCTTAATTGTCCACTATACCAAAAAGTACAAATATCCATAGATAATATATCAAAAATATTCTAAACTTACGCGAAAGAGTTGTTCAACATCACGAACCCTATCAGCAAGAGCAAAAATCACTATTCTATCACCAGACAAAATGCGCGTATCTGCCGAAAGCTGTATTATTGTCTTATTGCGATAAATTGCACCAATTCTCAAACCATCTGATAAATTGAGCTCTGATAATGACTTACCAACCAATGAAGATGTTTGCATCACTTCAGCTTCAATAATTTCTGCTCGGCCATTAAAAACTGAATGAACAGAACGAATACGCCCACGGCGCATTTGTTGCAAAATTCTCGATATTGTAACACTATGGGGATTAAGATATGCATCCACACCAACAGCACGACTAAATTCTTGATAGGCAACATTATTAATCAATACCATATTGGCTTTGCAGCCCAATCTTTTAGCAATAATAGCGCTTAAGAGATTAACCTGATCTTGATTGGTCAATGTAATCATTAAATCGGACTGATCAATTCCCGCATCTTGAAGAATCACTGGATCTAACACGTTACCGTATAAAACTGTTGTTTTTTCAAGCTGATCAGCAATTGTGAGGGCTCTTTCTCTATGCGCTTCTATAATCTTCAATTTTAATTTATGGAAACGCTTTTCAATAGCCTGTGCAACATAAAGGCCAATGTGACCACCCCCTGCAATAATCATGCGGTGGGCATCTTGTTCTTTATGACCAAAAAGCCCAACAGCACGACGCATCTGTTCACGAGAAACAACAAGATAGGTTATATCACCAACGCGTAATTGCGTTTCTGAATGTGCAACCAATAATTCCGCGCCACGTTTAATAGCAGTAACCGTCGTATGAAGATCTGGAAAAAGCTCTGTTAATTGACGCAAAGGTGTATTAATAACTGGACAATCTTCCATGCATTCCAAAGCTAGTGCCACAATATCATCATTACAAAAATAAAGAACATCTATTGCACCAGGTAAAGCAATACGGCGCAAAACCATTTCCCCAACTTCAACTTCTGGCGAAATAACCACATCAATGGGAATATTCTCTCTGGAAAAAAGCGTCTTATAACGTGGTTCTAAATAAGATTGTGAGCGAATACGAGCAATTTTTGTGGGCACATTAAATAATGAATGTGCTACTTGGCAAGCTACCATATTAACTTCATCAAACAAAGTGACAGCAATCAACATATCAGCTTTGTCTGCATCTGCAGCCAAAAGAACTTCAGGCCGTGAACCGTGACCAACAAAACCTCTCACATCCAATGTATCGCGAATCTTTTCAATTAATCTCGTTTCAATATCAATAACAGTAACATCGTGATTTTCAGCAGCAAGACGCTCTGCTATCCCATAACCAACCTGTCCTGCTCCACAAATAATAATACGCATCGCTTTAAGAAACTCCAAGCGCTTTAAGTTTACGGTGCAAAGCTGAACGCTCCATGCCTATAAATTCAGCAGTACGTGATATATTTCCACCCAAACGCCCAATCTGCGCCACTAAATATCTCTTTTCAAATAATTCTCGAGCTTCACGTAACGGCAAATCCATTATACTTTCATCTGAATCCATTTGAAGACGTGGCAAAGAATCACTTACTTCACTGGGAAGAAAGTCCGCTGTTATAGGACCATCACCATCCCGCACAAGAATAAGAAGACGCTCAATATTATTACGTAATTGCCGCACATTACCCGGCCAAGCGTGCGTTTGCAAAATAGCAATCACATCATCACTGATTGCACGCGGTTTAATCCCAACCTGCTGTGATATTGTTTTTACAAAATGATGTACAAGTTCTGGAATATCTTCACGACGCGCTGAAAGGGGCGGAACAACAATAGGAACAACGGAAAGACGGTGAAAAAGATCCTCCCTAAAGCGCCCATCAGAAATGAGGTTTTCAAGATTTTGCGCTGTCGAAGAAATGATACGGACATCCACCTTAACACGTTTTGTGCCGCCAATTCTCTCAAATGTTTGCCCCGTTAAAACTCGAAGAATCTTCCCTTGAGTCTCACGCGGCATGTCAGCAATTTCATCAAGATATAAGATACCGCCATGAGCTTCCTCTAAGGCACCAATTTTACGCTCTCTTCCCTCCATTTCGCTGCCAAACAGCTCTATTTCCATTCTTTCTGGAGTAATCGTTGCAGCATTTATTGTAACAAATGGCCCATTCGAACGCGTTGAGAGCGCATGAATAGTTCGTGCAACAGTCTCTTTTCCTGCCCCTGAAGGACCTGTTATCATGATGCGACTATTGGTTGGTGCTACTTTTTCTATGATTTGACGCAAATTTTTTATAACTGTCGATTTTCCGAGCAACTCTAATGTCTCGTTCGAACGCTTTCGCAATTCTAAAAGCTCACGTTTTAAATTTGAATTTTCAAGTGTTCTCTCTGCAACCAATACAAGTCTATCAGCTTTAAAAGGTTTTTCAATGAAATCATATGCTCCTCGCTTTATAGCGGAAACAGCCGTCTCAATATTACCATGACCAGAGATCATAACGACCGGAAGAGCCGGATATTGTGTTTTAATTTCATCAAGCAGTGCTAAACCATCGAGACGACTACCCTGTAGCCAAATATCCAAAAAAATGAGCTTTGGAATACGCTCACTAATTTGAGCCAATGCTTCATCAGAGTTACAAGCAACACGCGTTTCATAACCTTCATCATCTAAAATACCAGCAACAAGCTCACGAATATCTGCTTCATCATCAACAATCAAGATATCTGATACCATACTATTCCCCTATCTTATGATTTATGGCTTGTATAATATTACCCTGCTTACCCCCATCCGCTGGAAATATCAAACGGATCATCGCACCACGACCTTCATAAAAACTCTCCGGTGCATCATGAAGCTCCATGAAACCACCGTGATCTTCAATAACTTTGCGCACAATAGCTAACCCCAGCCCTGTTCCTTTTTCCCGCGTTGTTATATAGGGTTCTAATAACTTTTGTCTTTGCTCTTTAGGAAGTCCTTTTCCGTTATCAACAACATCCACAACCACCCATTCTTCCTGACGATAAGAACGGATAAGAATATGACCGTGAATATTTTCCTCTCGCATAACTGAATCTATGGATTCGCTCGCGTTTTTGATAACATTGCAAAAAGCCTGTACAATGAGACGGTTATCAAATGCACCCATAAGTGGTAGAGTTCCTAAATCTTGCTCAAAATGAATATCATGTCGCGTCACTTCTATCAAGAAACATGCTTCGCGCAACAATTCTCGTATATCTAAAATATGCATTTTTGGTTTGGGCATACGTGCAAAAGAGGAAAACTCATCAACCATACGCCCAATATCTCCAACCTGCCGAATAATTGTGTCAATACACCGCTCAAAGACCTCTCTATCTTGTGTAATAGCTTTGTTATAACGTTTACGAATGCGTTCAGCGGATAACTGAATAGGTGTAAGAGGATTTTTAATTTCGTGTGCAATACGCCGCGCAATATCCGCCCACGCCGCTGTACGTTGCGCTGCAACAAGGTCTGTAATATCATCAATTGTTAGAACCCAAGATTGCCCTTGTCCATCATCCTCCTCCATCGTAACTTGGACATTACAGACACGCTCTTTTCCTGCAACGTTTAAAGTGACCTGCTCACGATGGTTTTTACGATCCAATGAACGCACAAACTGAAAAACCTGCCAAATTTCAGCGCTTAAAGATAAAAGACTTTTTCCAACAACGTGCTCTGAGCGAATATCAAACATCGCTTCAATAGACCGATTGATAATGGTGATATCACCATTATCATCTATACCTGCTACTCCCGCTGTTACACCCGATAACACAGCTTCAGAAAAACGCCGTCTTTCATCAATTTGATCACGCACTGCAATCAATTCATTACGCCGACTTTTCAATTCACTGACCATGTAATTAAAAGTTTTGGATAATTGCCCAATATCACCATCTTTTGCTCGTACTGGCACGAAAATTTCCATATTTCCAGAAGCAACATCATCGGCAGCACTAATGAGAAGACGAATAGGACGTACTAAGCGATCAGCAACAGCAATAGCAGCCCAAATGGCTGATAAGAATAAACTAAAAAAAAGACACAAATAAAGCATACCAAATGCAATCTGTGTCAGCAGGCGATTTTCATTTAAATCACGATAACGATCTGTATTAACTTCTGTCAAACGCAAAGCAGATAAAACACCTTTATCAACGTCACGCACCAAATATAAAAATGTGTTTGGAATATTGGTAAATTTTAAAATAATACCAAAATAATCATGAACGCCTGGTTGAAAAGAAAAAGGTCTCGCACTGGTTGCACGTTCAATAAGATGGGAAGGAGGAATTGGCAGTTTATCTTCATCACCAAGAGCACTCGATACAAAAATAGCTCCGCTAGAACTTAACAAAAATGCACCACGCAAATTGCGTCCTAGAGCATGACGCGTCAATTGCATCCTATATTCAGCTGGATTACGTTCTAAGAGTTTTTTGTTATCAAGTGCAAATGCCATCGCGTAGGATAAATTTTTTAAATTTTGAAGCATTTCATCTGCATAAGCATTTGCTAAATCAATAGAAGAGCCCACAATTTGCCGCGTTGTTGTATCAAACCATCGATCAAGTCCCAAATTTAGTGCTGGACCCGATACAAGAGCTACAGCAACAGCTGGCATTGTCGCAACAAGTGCAAACAATGAAATAAGGCGCACATGAAGACGCGATCCTGCACGCCTTGAACGCCAAGCACGAATGATCGGTATCATCTCATAAAAAACGATGACAATAAGCCCTAAAACCCAAAAACTATTAATTCCTATAAGAATAAGGGTTACTGTTCTACTGGGAACAACAGGAGTTAATCCAATAAGAATAATAAATGAAACAGAGGCCGTAAGTAAAGCCAATACAATAATTGTAATCCCTAAAAAAATATATACCTTACTTAAACGATACAACTCATCGTTATAAGTATTTTTATCTATGTCTTGAAGATTCGTCACAGATGTTATATTCGTCATGAGCTTACATACCCTTATCCCATTATTCTCATATAACCTTTTGTAGCAAAAATTGACAATACTAATACTACATTTAAAATAGAGCAAATATAGTCAACGAGAAAAAACTTCTACATTTTGCAAAATATCTTTAAAATAGACTGTGTTCGACGATACTTTACGAAGGAAATGAGATGCGATTAACAAAACAAACAAATTATGCTCTTAGAATGCTCATGTATTGTGCAGATAATCAGGGAACTCTCAGTCGTGTTCCAGAAATCGCTAAAGCATATGCCGTTTCAGAGCTTTTTTTATTTAAAATCCTTCAGCTGCTTGTTCAAGCAGGTTTTATACAAACAGTGCGTGGACGCAATGGTGGAGTTAGATTGGCTAAACCCGCAGCAGAGATTTCAGTCGCGGATGTTGTGAAAGTAACAGAAGACAACTTTTCCCTCGCAGAATGCTTCGATACTGCAGAACCAACTTGCCCCTTGTTTGATTTTTGTGGTTTAAATATCGCACTTCAAAAAGCATTAAATGCTTTTTTTGAGGTATTATCCGTGATATCCCTTGCTGATCTACAACAACCATCCTTTCAAAATCATTTTAAAATTAATGACAAAAAAGCAAACTAAGATTATAATACAAGGAGATTAAGTATTTCTATTGCAGCAATAATATTAGCCGCTGGACGGGGTGAAAGAGCAGGATCTCCCCATAAAATTCCAAAACAATATCGGCTTCTAGGACAAAAGCCAATTATTTATCATACCGTGCATTGTTTTTTGCAGCATCCAGCTATCACAACAATTATTCTTGTTATTCATCCAGAAGATCGTCAAATCTGTGAACAAGCTATTGACGATTTTAAAGAGCGCCTTATTATCGTTGAAGGAGGCAGTACACGTCAAATCTCTACCTTATATGGACTTCATGCACTCAAAAAATTTGCCCCCCAATATGTGCATATTCATGATGGTGCACGCCCTTTTATCGAAAACAAGCTTCTTAATAACATTCACAACACTATCACGCCTCAAGAAGGTGTTCTTCCTGTTCTGCCCATCTCTGATACCCTTAAACGTATAAATAATCAGCATATTTTAGAAACAATTCCCCGTACCCATCTTTATAGTGCACAAACTCCACAGTGTTTTCCCTTTGAACATATCTTAGCGGCCCATAAACAAGCAAAACAAGCTTGCAAACAAGAATTCACTGACGATTCTGCAATTGCCGAATGGTTTGGAATTCCTATGCGTGCCATTCCTGGGGATCCTAACAACATAAAAATTACATGGCATGAAGATTTTAATACTGCACATTTATATCTCCAAAAGAAAATGCAAATGTTTCCTGATATCCGCACCGGCAATGGTTATGATGTTCACTCTTTCGAGGATGGTGATTTTCTTATTTTATGTGGTATAAAAATCCCTTTTCATAAAAAATTAAATGGACACTCCGATGCGGATGTTGCTCTTCATGCGCTAACAGATGCCCTGCTCGCTACGCGAGGTGCTGGAGATATTGGCACACATTTCCCTCCCTCTGATCCTCAATGGAAAAATGTATCATCAGAAATTTTTCTCCGTCATGCTCTTGATATTATTAAACAAGCAGGTGGACGTATTGCCAATGTTGATATCACAATTATCGCTGAAAATCCTAAAATTGGTCCCTATCGTCATGCCATGACAGAAAATCTTATGACAATACTTTCAATGACACCTGATCGAATCTCTATCAAAGCAACAACAAATGAAAGGCTTGGATTTATTGGTCGTGGTGAAGGAATTGCTGCTCTTGCAACAGCGAGCGTTCTTTATTCAGGAGAACTTCCCCAATGACATATCTTTGTGAAAAACAAGCACATGAAGTCCTTAATACCTTTCGCCAAAAAGGTTTGCTGTTAACAACTGTAGAGTCTTGTACAGGGGGACTCATTGCTGCATGCCTCACAAATATAGCAGGATCATCAGATGTTCTCGATTGTGGATTTGTTGTTTATTCAAATGAATCTAAAACACGCCTTGTTGGCGTTTGTGCTGAACTTATAAAAACCTATGGTGCCGTTTCAAAAGAAGTTGCTCTTGCAATGGCTGAGGGTGGATTAAAACATTCACAAGCTGACATTGCAGTTTCTGTAACAGGAATTGCTGGTCCAGGAGGTGCAAGTCTTGATAAACCTGTAGGACTTGTGCATTGCGCAGTAGCTTATAAAAACCACTCCCCCCTGCACAAAGAAATGCACTTTGCTCATCTTAATCGCAATGCTATCCGCCATGCAACTGTTGAAAATGCTTTTAAAATGATTCTGGAATTGCTTCACTGAATTCCCCATACTAATTTCAAAATTCTTTATTCTCCATCGAGTCTATAATCGTCAACATCTTGAAAAAAATTTATTGTATCACAACTTGAAAATGAACGATCTGACTAGCGTAAAATTATCTCACTTTAGTCCTGTGTAGGTTGAATTAATCAAATTTATTCACTTACACGCCACAAGAGAAAAAACTGTATAAATAAAATGATTAATGAAAGGAAAACTTGTACCTCTCTCTCAAGTGCTAAGAGCTGGTACAACATCTTGAGAGATGGCAAATAAATGATACAGGAGAACTTCTTCATAAGTGTACAGATGTAGATTTTATATACTTTTACGAGAATCTATACTATTTATTATGAGCACTATTATGAAATGGGTATGACGCAAGCATGTTCTATTTGGGCGTTTTGTTTAACGAGTGTGCATCTATTAAAAAAGAGAGAAACAAAAGCATGAAGCTGTGCATCATCTTCATCATTTAAAATGATATTCCCTCAATATGCTTTTGAAAGCTGAATTAAAAACAAATAGTAAAGATGGAAACCGGTTTTCACCTTCACGCTGTTTAAGCAATACGTATTGTTAAAAAATAACAGAATAGACTATGTTACCGTAGAGCCATAAATCTGATGCGCACGCTTCTCAAAAGCCTCGGTAAATTTACGAAACGCAATATCAAACATTGAGCCCATCACTAATCCAAGCGTTTTACTTTTAAATTCATAATCAATAAAAAACTCTACATTACATGCATTGGTATTTTCAATATCATGAAAGGCCCAACGATTTTCAAGATATTTGAATGGACCATCAATATATTTAACTTCTATAAGACTTTTTTCCGGCTGAAGAAATACTTGAGTCGTAAAAGTTTCACGAATAATCTTATAGCCAACGGTCATATCCGCAAGAAGCAATATTTTTTTTCCATATTCTTTTCGAGAACGTATTATTAAAGACTCACACATTGGTAAAAATTCAGGATAACGCTCAATATCTGAAACCAGATCAAACATTTCACTGGCACTATGGGTGATCTGCCGATGTATTGTAAAAATCGGCATAATTATCTCTGTAAGGAAAATTTTTCATCACGCGCTTTTTGCAAAATGGCAAAATCATCTCCAGCATGATGAGATGAACGCGTTAGAGGATTGGAGGACATATGTAAAAATCCTTTTACTTTACCAATCTTGGCAAAAGACTCAAATTCTTCAGGAGGCACAAAACGAACAACTGGATGATGTTTTCGTGTAGGCTGTAAATATTGTCCAATTGTCATAAAGTCAACATCAGCAGCGCGCAAATCATCCATCAATTGCAAAACTTCATTTCGCTCCTCCCCGAGGCCAACCATAATTCCCGATTTTGTAAAAATTGTTGGATCAAGTTCTTTAACACGTTGTAACAAACGAATTGAATGAAAATAACGTGCCCCTGGACGGACCTTCAAATATTTAGAAGGAACTGTTTCTAAGTTATGATTAAAAACATCAGGCTTAGCAGCAACAACAACTTCTAAAGCGCCATCCTTATGACGAAAATCAGGTGTAAGAACTTCAATTGTTGTTTTAGGAGTTTTTTGACGAATCGCATAAATAACTTTTGCAAAATGCTCAGCACCACCATCAGCAAGATCATCACGATCAACAGATGTAATGACAACATGTTTTAATTCCATCCGTGCAACAGCATCAGCGACACGTTCTGGCTCATTATCATCAACGGCAAGTGGAATACCTGTTGCAACGTTACAAAAAGCACAAGCACGCGTACATATTTCACCTAAAATCATAAAGCTAGCATGCCTCTGGCTCCAACATTCGCCAATATTAGGACAACCAGCTTCTTCACATACAGTCACTAACTTATGCGTACGTACAATACCATGTGTTTCCTTATAAATTGGTGATGTTGGCGCTTTTACACGAATCCAATCTGGCTTTTTTTGAACGCTTGTATCAGGACGATGTGCCTTTTCAGGATGACGCAATCGTCTATTTGCAACTCTATCAACAACCGTAACCATTTAAGCCTTTGCCTTATAAATACGAAGTAACAATCAAAAATATAAAATTTTTCATACAATCCAGTCATCAAGCGTTTAAAACTTGACCATAAGCATCCAATACACTTTCTTTCATCATTTCCGATAAGGTCGGATGTGGAAAGACAGTATGCATTAATTCTTCTTCTGTTGTTTCAAGATTCATAGCAATAACAAAACCCTGTATCAATTCTGTTACCTCAGCCCCTACCATATGGGCCCCGAGAAGCTGTCCTGTTTTTTTATCAAAAATCGTTTTTACTAACCCCTGATCTTCACCCAAAGCAATCGCCTTACCATTCGCAGCAAAAGAATAACGACCAATACGTATATCATAACCTGCTTCTTTTGCAGCCGCTTCTGAAAGCCCTACAGAGGCAACCTGTGGTGTACAATATGTACACCCTGGAATTTTTCTTTTATCAAGCGGATGAGCGCTTTTCAAACCTGCAAGATGCTCAATACATATCACACCTTCTTCTTCTGCTTTATGGGCCAACATAGGAGGGCCTGCTACATCACCAATAGCATAAATACCTTCCACCCCCGTCCAACTCCATTCATCAGTTACAATGCAGCCGCGATCGGTTTTTATTCCCAAAGCTTCTAAACCAAGATTCTCAATATTACCTTGCACCCCAACAGCGGAAATCAACCGGTTAACAGTCATTGACTCTATTTTACCTTGAACATCAATATGTACACTTACAGAATCGGAAGATTTTTCAACCTTTGTTACTTTTGCTTGACGAAGAATGCGTAAACCTTTTTTCTCTAACTGTTTACGAGCAAACGTTGAAATTTCAATATCTTCAGCAGGCATGATATGGGGCATCATTTCAACAACAGTTACTGTCGCCCCCATATCATGATAAAAAGAAGCAAATTCAATGCCAATAGCCCCAGACCCTATAACCAAAAGCGATTTTGGCATTGCTGGCGGTATCATAGCTTCAAAATAAGTCCAAATGAGTTTTCCATCTGGCTCAATACCAGGAAGGACACGAGGACGTGCGCCCGTTGCAATAATGATATGCTTTGCTTGATAAGTTCCCTCCCCTAACGTCCCTTTAGGGACTGGATTTTGCGGTTGCATAATCGGTTTGGAGGATGAAGAAACCATAATTTCCGCAGGAAGGCTTCCCTTTGCTTCTTTAGTAAGCTTTGCTTCACCCCAGATAATATCAATTTTGTTTTTTTTCATTAAAAAACCAACACCAGCATTTAAACGTGCTGAAACACCCCGTGAACGTGCCACAACATCTTTGATGTTTGCCTCAATTGAACCATTAATTTTTAATCCATAATTTGTCGCATGTTCAGCAAAATGTTTCATTTCCGCTGAACGTAGAAGGGCCTTTGTTGGAATACATCCCCAATTTAAACAGATCCCTCCCAAATGTTCACGTTCAACAATCGCAGTCTTAAAGCCACATTGTGCTGCACGAATTGCGGTTACATATCCGCCTGGACCTGATCCAATCACAATTACATCATAAAGATTTACCACAGTAATTCCTCCATGGATATATATAAAATGGATATGCATTTTTTGAACTTAAGTCTGTAAAACAACATGAGAGAATTATCTTATGTCTTTTGCTTTAAGCTTCACGCAAATGCTTTATCCAAACCAGAAATAGCAATAACATTGCTCTTTAAACTCTTTAAATTTGTTTCTATTCTCTTAACACGCTTTCTCACAATTTACGTGAAGAACTGTTAAACAGTTCAAACCAACATTGCTAATGGATTTTCAATCATCTTCTTAAAAGTCCGCGCGAGCTCTGCTGCTAAAGCACCATCGACAGCACGATGATCCGCAGAAAGCGTAACTGACATAACTGTCGCAACAACTAATGCACCATTTTTAACAACGGCGCGTTGCTCCCCTGCACCAATCGCAAAAATCGTCGCATGCGGTGGATTAAGAATAGCCGAAAAACTTTTTATACCATACATCCCCATATTTGATACAGCCGTTGTTCCACCCTGATATTCTTCCATTTTTAACTTGCCCTCGCGCGCACGCTTTGCAAAATCCTTCATCTCTTTGGAAATAAGTGATAACGGCTTTTCCTCTGCATGGCGAATAATCGGTGTAATTAATCCATTGGGAATAGAAACAGCAACCCCAACATCACAATGTTTATGATGAAGCATCCCGCCTTCAAGCCAAGAAACATTCGCATCAGGAACCGCTTTCAAAGAAAGTGCGACAGCTTTGATCACCATATCATTAACAGAAAGCTTATAAGTAGGCTGAGTTTCTTCCTGCCCCTTAACCATTGGAGCAGCAGCATTCAGTTGTGTACGCAGTGCTAATAGCGCATCAAGTTCACAATCTACCGTTACATAGAAATGTGGGACTCTCTGTTTTGATTCCACCAAACGTGTCGCGATTGTTTTACGCATATTATTATGGGGAGCGAAGCTATATTCATCCTCTTTGAAGAGTTTCAATATCTGTTTGTCCGAAGCACCTGTAGCTATTAGCTCCCCTATCGGTGATGAATAAGACACTTTAGACATATCGCTGCTCACAGCTTTTTCTACATCGCGCTTAATAATACGCCCATGCGGACCACTTCCAGAAATAAGGGATAAATCAAGACCTGCCTGAGATGCTAATCGCCGCGCTAAGGGAGAGGCAAAAAGACGAGCTTCCTTTTTATCTTGCTGTATTAATTGCCCAGTTGATGATTCATGAGACATTTTTATTCCCTTTGAGTCCGTCTGTTTCAGAGAATCTGTCTGTTTGATGCCCTCTGGTTTTTGTCTTGTAGAAGAAGAGATTTCTTCTGTAACTTTTGCAGCTTCAGCTAAATCTTCACCTTCTTCTGCTAAAACAACAATTAAAGCATTTACTTTAACGCCTTGTGTTCCAGCAGGAACAACAATTTTAGCAACCCTACCTTCATCAACGGCTTCGACTTCCATTGTCGCTTTATCCGTCTCAATCTCAGCAATAACATCACCAGAGGAAACCTTATCTCCCTCCTTAATATTCCATTTTGTTAAATTTCCCTCTTCCATCGTAGGGGAAAGCGCTGGCATTGTAATTTTAATGGGCATTATGCTTTCCTCCGTTATGCTCTGTATGTCACAGCCTTAACGGCCTCAATAATTTCAGCAGTATTAGGCAAAGCCAACTTCTCAAGATTAGCGGCATAAGGCATCGGAACATCTTTGCCAGAAATCGTAGCAATTGGCGCATCAAGATAGTCAAAAGCCTGCTGCATAACACGCGTTGCTATTTCAGTTCCCACAGATGACTGAGGAAATCCCTCTTCAATTGTTACCAAACGACCTGTTTTTTTAACTGACGAAAGAATTGTTGGAAAATCCATCGGGCGAATGGTTCGTAAATCAATCAATTCAACATCAATACCAAGTTTTTCAATTTCTGGTAACGCTTGAACAGCATAATGCATCCCAATTCCACATGCAACAATCGTCACATCTTGTCCAGACTTATGAATACGTGCCTTACCAATAGGCAAAAGAAAATCATCCAGTTGAGGAACATCAAATTGATGCCCATACAAAATCTCATTTTCAAGGAAAATAACAGGATTATCATCACGAATAGCAGCTTTCAGCAAACCTTTTGCATCTGCAGCACTATAAGGCATGACAACTTTCAGACCTGGTACATGACTATACCATGCAGCATAACATTGAGAATGTTGAGCACCAACACGGGCAGCCGCGCCATTGGGACCTCGGAAAACCATAGGAGCGGTCATTTGTCCACCAGACATATAACGTGTTTTGGCTGCTGAGTTAATAATTTGGTCCATCGCCTGCATCGCAAAATTAAATGTCATAAACTCAACAATGGGACGTAACCCACCAAAAGCAGCCCCAACAGCCAGCCCAGCAAAGCCGTGCTCTGTAATTGGGGTATCAATAACTCGGCGTTCTCCGAATTCTTCCAACAAACCTTGACTAACCTTATAAGCACCTTGATATTGCGCGACCTCTTCCCCCATGAGAAAAACTTTTTCATCACGCCGCATTTCCTCAGCCAAAGCCTGATTAAGCGCTTCACGTACTGTCATCGTAACCATTTGGGTTCCCGCTGGAATATCAAAATCAGGAGATGTATCAAAAGTAGGAGCAGCCTGCGGAACTGACGAAGGTAGAGAAAGAGGAAATTCCTTAGGTTTTTGTGCTGTATCGGTAGGTTGCAAAATATCCTCAACACGCTCACCTTCTTCTAACAAAACCGCAATAACAGTGTTAACCTTTACACCTTCAGACCCTTCAGGCACAAAAATCTTACCAAGAGTACCTTCATCAACGGCCTCTACTTCCATTGTAGCCTTATCCGTTTCAATTTCAGCAATAACATCGCCAGAGCTAACCTTATCACCTTCTTTCTTGAGCCATTTAGACAGTTTACCTTCTTCCATAGTTGGTGAAAGCGCCGGCATCAAAATATCAATAGACATACTTGCTTCCCTCGCATCAAACTAAAATATCAGTATAGAGCTCAGAAGCATCTGGCTCTTGATCACTTTGTGCAAAATCTACCGCATCAGCAACAATTGCACGGACCTCTTTCTCAATAGATTTTAAATCGTCTTCGCTCGCCCAATTTTTTTTAAGAATCCGACTTTTTACTTGATCAATCGGATCGTGCTCCTCTTTTATTTTTTGGACTTCTTCCTTTGAACGATATTTTGCTGGGTCAGACATGGAATGACCACGATAGCGATAGGTCTGCATATCAAGAATGATCGGTCCTTTACCTGAGCGTGCCCAAGAAATTGCTTCATCAGCAGCTCCTTTTACTGATCGAACATCCATACCATCAACAACAATACCTGGAATTTCAAAAGAAAGACCACGTCGGGAAAAATCAGTTTCTGCAGATGCACGTGAAACTGACGTTCCCATAGCATACTGATTGTTTTCAATAATATAAACAACAGGAAGCTTCCAAAGTGAAGCCATATTAAAACTCTCGTAAACCTGCCCCTGATTTGCAGCACCATCACCAAAATAAACCAATGTCACATTATCTTTACCAAGGTACTGATTCGAAAATGCCAAACCTGAACCAATGGGAACCTGCGCACCAACAATACCATGTCCCCCATAAAAGTTCTTTTCTTTAGAGAACATATGCATCGAGCCACCTTTCCCTTTAGAAAAGCCCCCTTGACGTCCCGTTAATTCTGCCATAACACCACGCGGACTCATCCCAACCGCTAACATATGTCCATGATCACGGTAAGACGTAATAACCTGATCACCTTCTTTTGCCGCTTTCAATGTTCCTATAACAACGGCTTCCTGACCAATATAAAGGTGACAAAATCCCCCTATAAGCCCCATACCATAAAGTTGTCCTGCTTTTTCTTCAAAACGGCGAATTAAAAGCATTTCACGATAAGCATCAATTTCTTCTTCTTTTGTAAAATCTGCTATTGGTGCTTTCTTTGTGGTGCTTGATAATGCAGTGCGCGCCGCCGACGCAGAATTTTTTTTAAGTCGTTCTGCCATATTAAACTCCCTTTTATGATTATTTAGGAATAACCTTTACGAACAAAAGTTACAAGCCTTATCAATCGGCTTAAACAATATCATTGCTGATTGTTGTTTAAATTAAGCGATTTTTCATTTACCTTTAGTATCATTTCAAGGTATTAAGATTGTCAGTTCATTTGACTTAGAGAAGTTCAAGTTCTTTCGGACATACTCATCCAACATATCTTTTTCTATATGCCCGTTGCGTAAAAGAGAAATACGCTTTTCCATGAATATCCGCTCAGCTTCTATTTTATGAAGCTCCTTTTCTAATTCGCTAATATGCTGATTAACTTCACTGCGTGAATACAATCCATACTCACCATGATAAATGTGATAACTGAAATAGCTTAAGACTCCCACCGTCATAAGAGGTAGTACAAAGCGTACTTTGATTGATCGACGTTTCTGCTTTGTCCACATAAAATAGCACAGTCTTTACAGCACAAATTTCTTAATATTTTGCCCAACTATGCATGATTTTGATTAATACCTCATTACCAAATCTACACTAAATAATTTGTTATTTTCAATTTATCCCCCTTAATACAATCAAAGTAAGCTGAATGACCTACTTTTTATATTATAAATATTGGATATCCTCTAATTTGTAGCTTTTTCCTAAAATTTCCTATTAAAATAAAGATAAAATCAACGGTATCCCCTATGCTTGGTGGTTTTTTCCTAACCAATTCCAATCCTCAAATTGATAACGCTTATCATCACCTCCCAAAACGAGATAACCCCCTTGATTTTGAACCATAATTTCACCCTTCATCCTTACCCACGCTCCTTATGTGTTATTCATAAAGAGATTATTTCTAATTTGATAATATGCGGATTAACCTCACGGTGTAAATACAATTTATAGCAGCCGTAATAAACGTGAAATTAGGATAGTTTGGAGCCTCCAATAATCTAATGCTATCCACTGCTATAAGCAGAAAAACAATGCACGCCTTAATTAATTTGCGTCTTTGCTTTACCCGTATAAAATAGCATTGTCTTTTTCAATACTTTTACTTAGCTGTACATGTTTTTTAATATCTCATATTAAATAAATATAGTACAATAATTTTGCATGATGCAACTTAATTATTTATAAAAATAAAAAGCGAACTGAATTACTTTCTCTTTATTATAAAATTTTTAAAAATCTGTAATCTGATTCCCATCTTTATCCGTAAATCTTCCTCCAAGAATGACTATAAAATCAACAACTGCCCAAATTCCGGTAATTATCAATCCAAACAATGATAAAGATAGAACCAGCATTAAAGCACCAGTCCTAACTTTACCAACCATAAAACGATGGACACCAAAGATACCTGCACACCAACAAAGGAGTGCGAACATTATCTTTGAGTTCTCTGTACCTGGTCTCAACAATGGAAAAACAGAACTGACACCCCCCCCTTCACAGACAAAATCAACAGCATTACCAATCCTTGGTGGATTCTTTCCCAACCAATCCCAAGTCGCAAACTGATAACGTTTACCATCATCACCCGAAACGAGATAAGTTCCTTGATCTTGACTAATAATTATACCTCTCATCTTAATCCCTATAAATTTAAATACTTAAAAATTATTGCGTATATGCCTTTGATAAGAAATCTCAATTTCATAATCTAAATGATTGTATACTTTCATATTTTTTGCTCACAACTATACACGATATAAATCACCAGCATAATGTGCTTGGGCTCCTAGCATTTCCTCAATACGGATAAGTTGATTGTATTTTGCTAATCTATCCGAACGTGCAAGAGAACCTGTTTTAATTTGTCCACAATTCGTTGCAACAGCAAGATCTGCAATGAAAGAATCCTCTGTCTCGCCTGAACGATGAGATATAATGGCACGATAACCTGCTTTATGTGCTACCTCTACAGCATCAAGTGTTTCACTCAATGTACCAATTTGATTAACTTTTATGAGAATAGAATTGCCTACCTCCATTTTGATACCATCACGCAAACGTGCTGAATTCGTTACAAACAAATCATCGCCAACAAGCTGACATTTTTCTCCCATTGTGTCAGTAAGTAGCTTCCAACCTTCCCAATCATCCTCTGCCATTCCATCTTCAATTGTAATAATAGGATAATTTTTCACAAGCTGCGCTAAATAATCTACCTGCTCTTGGGTGTCACGGCATTTCCCCTCACCTTTATAAAAATACGAACCATTTTTATAAAATTCGGTTGAAGCACAGTCTAAACCAATGGCAATTTGTTCACCTGGTTTATAGCCACATATCATGATAGATTCCATAATAAAATCAATTGCTTGATCAGCACTTTTAAATTGAGGAGCAAAACCACCTTCATCACCAACATTGGTATTATAACCCGCATCTTTTAAACGCTTTTTCAATGCATGGAAAATCTCAGCGCCATAACGGATCGCTTCTCTTATAGTAGGAGCTCCTATAGGAATAATCATAAACTCTTGAAAATCAATCAAATTATCAGCATGAACGCCACCATTAATAATATTCATCATGGGGGTTGGAAGAATATGCGCTTGTGTACCACCAATATAACGATACAAAGGTAAATTTAATGAATCCGCAGCTGCTTTTGCAACAGCTAATGAAACACCAAGAAGTGCATTGGCACCAAGACGGGCTTTGTTTGGCGTTCCATCCAAAGCAATCATTGCTTGATCAATAGCAATTTGATTTGTTGCATCCCGCCCACCAAGTTCTTCAAGAATTTCGCCATTAACTGCAGCAACCGCTTTTTCAACACCTTTCCCTTGATAGCGCAAACCACCATCACGAAGCTCTATAGCCTCGTATGCTCCTGTTGAAGCTCCCGAAGGAACCAGAGCGCGACCAAAAGCTCCATTCTCCAAATGAACATCAACTTCTACCGTTGGATTACCACGGCTATCAAGAACTTCACGCCCAATGATATCGACAATTATAGTCATATGTATTTCCTTATCCAATAAAAGTCTCGATTCATTTATAATGCCCTATTAATGAAATATTTTTTCTCTTCTCAACTCAACTTTTTTGACAGATAATCAAATTCCATTAAAGTCTCAAGCAATCTTTGTAAATCATCAACTTTAACCATATTGGGTCCATCAGAAGGTGCATTATCTGGATCTTGATGTGTTTCTAAAAAAATACCAGCTACCCCAACAGAAACAGCTGCACGCGCTAAAATTTCAACAAATTGACGCTGTCCACCAGATGAAGCCCCCTGCCCCCCAGGTTCTTGAACAGAATGCGTTGCATCAAAAATAACAGGAGCTCCAAATGAACGTAAAATAGGCAACGAACGCATATCAGAAATAAGTCGGTTGTAACCAAATGACGTGCCTCGCTCACAAAGCATAACATTCGGATTACCACTGTAAACAACCTTTTTTAAAACATTCTCCATATCCCACGGCGCTAAAAACTGACCTTTTTTAATGTTAATAACACATTCTGTTTTGGCGGCTGCTACCAAAAGATCTGTTTGACGACATAAAAAAGCCGGTATTTGTAAAATATCAACTGTAGAAGAAACAATTGTACATTGCTCTTCTGTATGCACATCAGTTAATATGGGACAATCAAACTCTTTTTTTAAATCAGAAAAAATAGCCATTGCTTTTTCAAGACCAATGCCACGTGCCGCATTCAAAGAGGTTCTGTTGGCTTTATCGTAACTTGATTTATAAACAAACCTGATACCAAGCTGATCGGTAATTGTTTTAATACGACCAGCCATTTCAAAAGCATGATCACGACTTTCCATCTGACACGGCCCTGCAATTAATGAAAGAGGCATTTCATTTGAAAAAATCATATTTCCAACTTTCACACGTGCATTTGGTTTAGTCATTTTATCCCTCAAAAGCAAAGTAATCCAATTTACGCATTAAACTAATCGACTTTGTTCTACAGCGGCTTCAATAAAAGAAGAAAAAAGCGGATGTGGATCGAAAGGACGAGATTTTAATTCTGGATGATATTGAACACCAATAAACCATGGATGATCTACATATTCTATCGTTTCTGGTAAAATACCATCAGGAGACATCCCAGAAAAAATCAAACCACACTGTTCTAACTTATCCTTATAATCAATATTGACCTCATAACGATGACGATGTCGCTCGACAATCTTGGTCATCCCATAAATTTGAGCAATATGACTCGCTTCTTTTAATTCAGCAGCAAAAGCACCAAGGCGCATTGAACCGCCGAGAGCACCATTTCTTGTACGTTTTTCAAGAACGTCTCCTTTAAGCCATTCTGTCATTAAACCTACAATTGGATTGTCTGTTTCGCAAAACTCACTTGATGAAGCATTCTCAATCTGTGCAATATTGCGCGCAGCTTCTATACAAGCTAATTGCATCCCAAAACAAATCCCTAAAAATGGAACTTTACGCTCTCGCGCAAATTGAATTGCTCGAATCTTCCCTTCTGCCCCTCGTGCCCCAAAAGCACCTGGAACCAAAATTCCATGGGCTTTTTGTAAAGCTGAAACAGAATCTTCTTTTTCAAAAAGCTCCGAATCAATCCACTCAATATTAACCTTCACTCTATTCGCTAAACCACCATGTGCAATCGCTTCAATAAGAGATTTATAAGCATCCTTTAAGCCCGTATATTTTCCTACAACAGCAATCGTAACTTCTCCTTCAGGATGGTGAATACGATGCGTAATATCTTCCCAACGATCCATCTTTGGGGAAGGTGCCGAATCGATTCCAAAAGCGCAAAGAACTTCAGAGTCCAAACCCTCCTTATGGTATGCCATAGGAACATCATAAATTGTTGGCATATCTAATGCCTGAATGACTGCATTGGAGCGAACATTGCAAAAAAGTGATAATTTGCACCGTTCTGTTTCTGGAATAGATCGATCTGCACGTACAAGCAAAATATCAGGAGAAATACCAACTGCTTGCAATTCTTTGACAGAATGTTGTGTTGGTTTCGTTTTTAATTCACCTGCTGAAGGAATATAAGGCATTAATGTGAGATGGACATAAACGACATTTTGTCTCGGTAGCTCATTGCGAAGCTGACGAATCGCTTCTAGAAAAGGCATTGCTTCAATATCACCAACCGTTCCACCTATCTCACACAAAACAAAATCAAATTCTTCATTTTCCATCGTAATGAATCTCTTAATTTCATCTGTAACATGAGGAATAACTTGGACTGTTGCCCCCAAATAATCACCACGCCGCTCTCGTTCAATGATATTGCGATAAATACGCCCTGTTGTAATATTATCTTGGCTATTTGCAGAACGCCCAGTAAAACGCTCATAATGACCAAGATCAAGATCCGTTTCTGCACCATCATCGGTCACAAATACTTCGCCATGTTGATAAGGTGACATCGTACCTGGATCAACATTTAAATAAGGATCAAGTTTGCGAAGACGTACGCGATAGCCACGAGCCTGTAATAACGCTGCTAACGCCGCCGCTGCGATGCCTTTTCCAAGGGAAGAAACCACACCACCAGTAATAAAAACATAACGTGCCATGGGCTTATGGTGATAAGCAATTTATAATGATTTTTCCAGCAAAAAATGCAAAAAGAAACAATTTTTCTTCTAAAATAAAAAAGGCGAAAAAAATCACCTTTTTTAAAAAGTCTATGTTTTCTTAAAAAAACTATTTTGTACTGTTATCCGGAACTGTATTTTCAAAAACCTGAGGAACTGGACTTTCTGCTTCAGGATTTGTGGACTGTTTCTGTTCCTGCGGAGAATTCGAAGTGCCTCCTAGCTGTTCAAGAATAGAAGGGGAAGACTCACCATCTGATGATGGGACTGATCCTGAGTCTTTATTGGTAGAATTCTGCTCTGAATTAACCGGTATACGCTTTAAAATATCAGAACTAGAATTTGATATATTACTCACCACGGTAAGTCCAATAGACACAACAAAAAAACAACAGGCTAAAATAGCAGTCAAACGTGTTAAAGGATTTTGAGATCCACGAGTTTTCATCAACCCTGAGCTATTACTCACACCTAACCCACCACCTTCTGAAGGTTGAATTAATATAATACCAACCAAAGTAATCACAATCAAAAAATGAATAACTATAAGTACTGTTTGCATAAACCCTGCTCTTCAAATAACTCTTTAATAGCTATTTACACATAAATAACGCACAATCCAAGGGGAAACTCAAATTTCTCTGCTATAGTTTACGACAAACATCGCAAATTGTTAAAAAATCAATCGCTTTTAAGCTTGCTCCACCTATCAAAGCACCATTAACATGAGCAATGCTTAAAAGCTCAAATGCATTGGATGGCTTTACGGATCCACCATAAAGCAAACGTATCTTATTACCTTCATCACCAAAACGAGAGCGCACCCTATCACGAATGAAATGATGTACTTTTGCAATATCTTCTGGAGTCGCTGTATTGCCGGTGCCTATCGCCCAAACTGGTTCATAAGCGATAATGGTATTCTCTGCTGTTGCATCATCTGGGAGAGATTCTTCAAGCTGCTGCGTGAGAATATCCAGTACTTTATTATTATTACGCTCCTCCAATGTTTCACCAATACATACAAGAGCCACAAGACCTGCTCGCCACGCAGCTTGCACTTTGGCACAGACAATCGCATCATTTTCCTGGTACACTGTACGACGTTCTGAATGCCCAATAATAACATGACTTGCTCCTGCTTCTTTAAGCATAAAAGCTGAAATATCTCCAGTATAAGGACCATGATCATCAAAGTGACAATTTTGTCCTCCCAAAAGGAGATTTTCACCATTCAGCGTATTAGAAGCACGCGATAAAAGCGTTGCTGGAACACAAATTAGGGCTTCAAATAGATGACCTAGATCAGAGCTAACGCCTGTAGCAATAGCACGTAACTCTCCAAGCGATTCACTCGTTCCATTCATTTTCCAATTTCCAGCAAGAAAAGGCCGAATATTTGGAGACATATTTTCACCTCAAGAGCTTTTACAATACATTGTTTATCTGTAGTTACCAAATTATAAAATGAAAGCAAGTCTTTAAAGCTTGCATCTTTCATCTCTTTATTGCAAATTCCATTACAGCTTTGATAATAACTCACATTAAAAATGGACTTGAACAATGCTTGACATCATAAGAAATGCTACAAATTCTTGGATTTTTAGAATTTTCCTTGCTATTTTACTCTTATGCTTCATTCTTTTATGGGGGGTACCGCAGTTACACAAAAAAAGTGAAAGAGATCTTATTACTTCTGGAAAGTCCACAGTAACTGTCGATGATTATCGTCTTGCACTCGCCGATCAAAGCGCACGTTTAGCATATGCTGCTCATCTTGGACGAATGTTTACAACAAATGAAATGCAGCAATACCAAATTCCTGCTTTTGTATTTAATCAATTACAACAAAATGTACTGCTTGATGAACAAGCACGTAAAATGAAAATAAGTCTTTCAAAAGATACAATAGCTCATACGATTGGTTCTGATAAGATGTTCCAGGTAAATGGCACTTTTGATAAAAACTTGTTTTATAACTATCTTCAGCATTTACGTATTAGTGAAAGTGCTTTTCTTAATTATTACACCAAACAAGAAAAGCGTAATCAGCTGATTGCTGCTTTACTTTCTGATATGAAGGCACCAAATCTCTTTTATAAAGCACTTGCTCTTTATCAAGGAGAAATGCGTATTGCTGATTATCTCGTTATTGATCTAAAAGAAAAGAAAACAATTGCTGATCCTGATTACGAAACATTACAAAAATGGTTTGAAACACATCAAAGTCAATTTCGTGCTCCAGAATACCGTACTGTCTCTTTGCTATCTATGGAACTTAATGATTTTGTAAAACCTAAAGATATCTCAACAGATGAGGCGAAAGCCTATTATACACAAAATGCTTCACGTTTTGTAACGCCTGAAAAGCGTACATTCGAAGAACTGCGATTCCCCTCACGCGAAGAAGCCGATAATGCAGCAAAAAAAATAGCTGACGGATTGAGTTTTGATGAACTGGTAAAAGCTGAAAAAAAGACTCTTAATGACATAAAAAAAGGTCCTCTCGCAGAAAACGAACTTCCTAATCATCTGACATCTGAAATTTTTGAACTTCAACAAGGCCAAGTCAGTCCTGTGATAAATGACTTACAGGGACCTGTTCTCATTCGCGTTACGCATATTGAACCTTCAAGCTCTCTTCCTTTTGAAAGTGTAGAAGAAAATATTCGCCAAATACTTGCCAAAAATCGTGCTACTGATGATATCCGTAACAATTATGCTGCCATTGAAAATGCTCGTTTTGAGGGTGCTTCTCTCAAAGAGTTAGCTGACCAATACAAGTTATCTTTGCGCACAATTACTATTGATAAAACGGGAAAAACGCTTGAAGGTGCAATACTCACGGATTTACCTCAAAAAGATATTTTACTGAATGCCATCTATCAATCAAACGAAGGAGTCGATCTTGATCCTCTCTCTTTTCAAAATGGTGGATATCTCTGGTACAAGGTCGATAAAATTATTCCTTCCCGTGATAAGACACTTGAAGAGGCTAAGCTAGATGTTCTTTCTCAATGGAAAAATGAGGAAATCCAACGTCTTCTTGATGAAAAAGCCCAAAATGCTCTCAAACAGCTCACGGAAGGAAAAAGTCTTGTTGCTCTTGCTCATACCCTTGGTGTTACAAAACAAACAACACCAACCCTCCGGCGTCAAGACTCATCTGAAACCCTTGGCGTTGAAGGCATTAAAGCATTATTTTCCGCTCCCAAAGGTCATTATGGCATCATAAAAGGTCCGGTTGCAACAAACCGTATCATTTATCAAATAAAGACTGTAACCATGCCTAAAGATATCACGTCTCATACTCTTTCAACTGAGGTCCGCGCCAATATAGATATGATGATAAGAGAAGATCTCAAGCTAGAAATGCTACAAGTTGCCAATAAAGAACATCCTTTGGAAATTAATAGCACAAATTATAATCAGATCTTTAACGCTCTCCAATAAAAAGATTGTGCATAATTTTAAGAACTTATTGATAAAGTTTTCATCAGCTCTTCGTCTATAGTTGAAGAGGTAAGACGGATTTCTTGTCTGCATATCTTAGGATCAGCGTTTGTATAATGATTCATTTTCTCGCAAAACAGTGCATGTATGGATTTGCGAGAAAATAGTCAATGGAATGTAGAATCGTTTTTGCAATGCATTAAAAAACATTATCCATCCAAAGGTCGTAAAGGTTGCCGCCCATTAAGCTATAAACATCATCCCTATCGTCATTCATTCATAGCTCATTATATTGCTACTCTTAATATTCATTCATAGGGAGTGTATTGCTTCTTCCTTAAATGATTTCATTTACACATCCAACTTATAATAGATAAAAAACTATTTTTAAAATTCATTATAAAAATGGAGAAATCTTTTTCTATTCAAGACTCTCATTCAATATAAGAAAAAACGTATTATCATTATAAATCAATATATTCATCAATCATAACAGTCATCAATTATGATGTTATAATTTCTCAAAAATAAGAGTTTTTTATAGACTTATAGACTGCTAAGATAACTTCTCTCATAAAATAGAAATTTTATCTCATGTTTTTCTTTCTCTGCATCTCACCCATCCAATACACTGAATAAAACATATTACTGATGAAGAAATACAGCGTATTTTCAAGATCATAAAATTTCTTATTCTTTTGCGTTCATAACAACCAAAACATCAACATTTTTTATAACAAAAAAATGGTTTGGAATCACAATAGCTCCTTTTATCTTCATATGAAAAAATCAGTCTACATGTTACGCATTCCAACGTAGTAATATTTTTTTACAATATCTTTGGAAAATTGCCGCTTATTGCTGCCCTTGTTATCAACCAATAGCGATACATCAATGGCAAAGTTGCACTCTCTTGAAAAATTGCTGCCCCCAGCTGTATAGCTTTTTGAAGAGAAGCTGGTACAATGACCAATGGAAGAAAAGCTGGCTTAAGAACTCTAGGTAAAGTACAAGAATACTCGTAAAATTGGGTATAATGATCGCGCGATAATGCTACCATAGCTTCAACAATACAACCCTTTTGTTGATCGCTGAGACGATGAGATTCCAAATCTTCCCTATTCACTCCTACAGCCTTTAATATATCAGTGGGTAAATAATATTGATATCGTGATTGCATGAATGATAAAAGACGCAATACACCGCTTAATCCTTGAGAAATCCCTCCATGTTCATAGATATCTGTAAACTCTTGTGCAGTTTCAGGATCTAATATCTGACAAGAAAGCTGTAAAATTATGCCTGCTGTCTCACCACAATAATGCTCTAGATCATGAAGTGTTTCTATTGGATTGTGATAAAGATCTAAAATTTGCGCATCACAATAACGTAAAAAAGCTGTCTTAGGTAAATTAAAAAGAGTGATTGCTTTTAATAAATCATTCAAAATCGGATTGTTTCCACTCGTTTGCATTTCACCATGAGCAATAGCATCATACCACCAACGTAACCGTATTTCTCCTATGAGTGGGTCATGTACACTTTCGCGGATACGAGAAACTTCAGCATTAAATACATAAAGAGCAGCCAATGCTTGGCGCTTTTTTTTAGGTGCAAATAAAACCGATATATAGCGATCACGATCTATGGTACGTAAAATATCAAGACAATAAGGAAGAGAGCCTATCATTCTATGAACCTATTAACGTCCCTTTTTTAGCAATTAAATTAATACCCTCTTTTTATTCATATTAAAAAATGAAGGATAAGCAAATACAGTTCAGAAAATAAGATTTTTAAATGTGTCTCTTAACTGTATTATGAATTAAAATTTCTTTTCTAATCCCTTTTCGTTTTAGAAAGAAAAAAATTAAATAAATAATTTTTCTGATAAAACTTATCTTATCGGACTTCAAGTTTTCATTTGCAATAAAAAAGCTAAAAACCAATCGTAACATGCATAGTAAAACTTGAACAACAAACAACGCAAAACACTTTTTCAGTGGATAGATGACAATGTTATTTTATAAAAAATGCACTGATCACAAAAACTTCATCAATCATTGACCTCCTCCCCATCCTAAAAGACAAAGGTTCTTACCAACACCAATTTGTAAAAAATCCAATTGCTCTCGGTGCGTTTCTGTTACTATAAACGCATTGATTTATAATCATAATTTTGTGTTTTGTATATTAAATTAGAATCCCAAATATCGTAGATATACTTTCATTTCAAACCAATTCCATGTTACATCAATAAAAACTATTCCCTTGCACGTCATAAGCGGAACTGGCTTGTAGGTAAAAACTGTATAAGAAAGAATTAAAATGCCTCTTATGAACTGTCTTAAGTCCCAAGAGCTGATCACTCATGTGATTCATTAGGAACTATGAGCAAACTTTGTCCTGAATACTTGCTGCTGTATTTAAAAAACACTTAATGTGTTAAGTTATGTATATTCTATACCCTTATATCACCGCCTTAAACGACAGTATTTTACAGCGCAGAAAATAATCACACAAGTCTTTCATGCTAGACCAGAGCCTTTGTTTTATTAAA
Source organism: Bartonella sp. AP88XZML (assembly GCF_042195565.1). Taxonomy (NCBI): domain Bacteria; kingdom Pseudomonadati; phylum Pseudomonadota; class Alphaproteobacteria; order Hyphomicrobiales; family Bartonellaceae; genus Bartonella; species Bartonella sp. AP88XZML. The sequence goes on from NZ_JBHIOQ010000067.1 coordinate 52,970, forward strand.
CAATACTCTATTCTACCGCAAATAATAACGCCGCAACAGCGCGATCTTCAGCCAATAAAACATTAAATGTACGCACCGCCGCTCCCGTACTCATTGTATCTGATGAAATACGTTTTTCCCATAAAAGCACCCGTAACTCTTCAGGTAATCGTAATAATTCAATTCCAGTACCTATTAATAAAACTTCGATTTCAGAAGATTCTTCTAAAATACGAGATATATCCCTTTGAGTGGGAACAGGCCCTGCCATGTCAATGCCATAAATACCTGATGGTACACAAACAATAGAACCTCTATGAGACATATCAGCAAAACGAAATCCACCATTTCCATAAGCATCAATAGGTGCGCGACTTGGAAAATGTGCTTCACGAATTTGAATTGCATCGAACATGAACAAGCACCCTTTATTTTTGAATAATCCAATTGTCTTTGCTACTTCTCACCATAAAATTAAAGGAAGGCTGATACAAACATTGATATCTTAACCATAGCCTAGTATTGAAGTGGAAATTTTATATAAAACCCTAATCTTCTCATACAACAAGTATATGAAAATTCGATAATAAACCGCAATCAAAAGCTATACCTGCTTAAATAAATCTATCTTTTAAAAAGTTTTCTCAGCTTATTTACTCGCAAATTTCTTTTTATAGAAACAATGATCTTGTTTTAAAAACAGAAAAAATTGCGTAATATTCCATAAATAAAACAACTATTTTAATCATCTAAAGAAAACAAAAACTCCATTTTCTGTAGCCACTATAAAAGCCCCTTTTTCAATGAAATTGTCTTGATCTTGCCAAGCTTTTTATAAAAATGCTTAAAAAATGTAATAAACTGCCATTACACCTTAAGATGCATTTTCCTTTGATATAGCTTTTTTCTCTTTAGAGATACTCATATCTTCTTTCGTTGTCGTTTTAGATTTAGACTTTTGTGGTCTTTTTGCTTTAGCATTAAGTTTTGATTTTTTTTCTGCAATCGGCTCACCTTTAACGCGCACATCAGCTAATGTTGAGCGAATAACACGAATATTCATACTCTCACCAATTTCAACCTCTAATTCACCACTCTCGTCGTGAACCTTCGTAACCTTGCCGATAATACCACCACCCGTTATAACTGTATCACCACGACGTACTGCATTAAGCATTTCTTGGCGTTTTTTCATTTGGGCACGCTGTGGACGAATGATAAAAAAATACATAATTGCAAAAATTAAAATGAATGGGACAGCGCTAGCAAATGAAATTCCACCGGAAACATCGCCTGCAACTTGAGCATAAGCGTTCGTAATAAACATTTTTATCTCCTATAGTTAAACCTCAGGTATTTCCCACTCTATTAAAATGAAATTCCGATACAGAAAAAATTCCTAAAGAATTTATCATAAAAAGCAATAACTACATAATCTAATCACAGCTTTACAAAAATACAATAAATCCTTAAGAGGCAGAATACCAAAATACAATGAGAAAAATCTTAAAAAATAGATTCACTTTCCCCTATTGTATATCCTACAATACAAATCTTTTCACTAACTCAATAAATTATACAAGATAATTTTTCTAATGAACAAACTTAATTTATATAGATAATTTATCGTTTTTGATATCAAATGACAGATCTAAATACAATAAAACGCTCTCATTTCAAACCTTCTGAATTAATCAAAACGATTTTCTTGCACGTCACACATATTAAATGAGCCTGTAGATAAAAACTTTTTAAGAAAGGCGTGAAAATATCTTTTTCATGCTTCTCTCAAATGCAAGAGCAATTGAAACACTCAAAGCTGACAAATAGTATGATACTATTGTCTTACACTTTCATAAATACAAAAATGGTAATATTTACCGACCCCAACGAACTACTTTTCTAAAACCAATGATTTTTTGCTGTAATGTCATTGATTTAAGAAAATCAATTATTTTTCATGAATTTTCTATAAACTGTAAGACTATTCAAATGTAAACGTCATCAATAAATTAGTTTTCTAAATATTTAAGGGGATCAACAGGTAATGAATTCTTACGCATCTCAAAATAGACACGTGGCGTTTTAACATTTCCTGAAACACCAGATTTAGCAATCTCATCACCGCGCCTTATCCTTTGTCCTTTGTTAACAACAAGCTTACTATTACATCCATAAATAGTGATAATATCATTTTCATGTCGAATCATCACAACATTACCAAGCTCTTTTAGTCCATCTCCCGCATAAATAACCACACCATTTTCTGCCGCCTTTACCGAAGACCCTTCAGGCACTGCAATATCTATTCCTCGATTCATTACTGTTCCCTTTTTTTGACCGAACTGGCTTAATAAACGCCCTCGTACTGGCCAACGCATCTTAGAAATTCCTGTGGCTTGCGGAGTCGTCATATTATCTGTATTCGTAACAGTACTTGACAAACCAGTCTCATGTTTCAATTGCGTCATCTGTTTAGAAAAATTTTTCTCAGAACTTGATTTGTTCATCTTTGCAGAGGGTGGCGTTGTTACAGGAGCTTTATATATAGGAGAAGACTTCTTGTTTTTTATAGAGGACATCACAGACTGGGATGCAGATTCTGTTGTTGACACTGCCCAATCGTTATTATTGTGTGCATTTGAAGCTGCTAATGTACGCCTGCTTGGAACAACAAGGACCTGACCGATATAAATGGAATTGCTGTTTATACCATTTGCTAATTTTAATGCCTCAACACTAATCCCTACTTGTCGTGCAATACTGAGCAGTGTATCTCCACTCTGGACAATATAAGAATTCCGCCGAAAAATAGGAGATTTATCCATTTGTGAACGAGAAAGTGTTCCAAGATTACGTGGAGGGGAGCCCATAACGCGACCATCAGAAGAAGTTATCCTATCTTGATGTGGAAAATTATAGGGAGAATTGTCATCTCCCCACGAATCATCACCTGATTCCACAGGTGGCAATTCAGTGCTTTGTATCATACCACTACCGTATGATAGCATTCGCGGGTCTGTATACATAGTGCTTGATATATTTGATTGAGATGATACCGTACGATGAGAGAACGTATTGGAAAAACGCTGTGTACCAGAACTACAACCAGCAACAATAGTTACCACCGCTAACAAAGTTATTCTCTGAAAATTATGCTGGAAAATATTATCCAAAGCTTTTAGACACATCGTTTTGCTCACTCATCAATAATCAACTCACTCCATTAAAGCTTTTTTAAATTACCGAAGAGTTAAAATGAGATGTTTTATTCATAAATATCTTTATATAAGATCAAAATGAATTTAACGTAGACAATTTGAAGAAACTTCTTAGCTTTTAAAAATTAAAGTATCTCTGCAATGCCTTTAATAAAAGGTTGGTAACGCACTTGGAACAGTTCTAAACACTCAAATCTACTACCAATTTTTGTATAGCGCGTCACCGTTTGTACCCCTTCGTCAGGTCCTATCGCCTGAATGAGAATTCCATTTTCAGCTAAAAGTTCTAAAAATTCCTTTGGTTCATCAAAACGTGATGGCCAAATAAGAATGCGATCAAATGATCCTAAGCCTGTCACACTATGACTTCCATCAATCTGCCGTATAACAATATTTTCAATTCCTAAAGTTTGAAATTTTTGGCGTGCTAAATCAACAAGCGTTTTATAACGATCAATCGTTGTCACACGGTCACTCAGACATGCCATAAGAGCAGTACAAAAACCAGATCCTGTACCAATTTCTAAGACACGATGCCTTTTTTTCAAAGATAATGCCGAAAGAATTAAGAGTTGTTCTTCCAAACGTTCCATATATTCACCACACTCAAGGGGAATAACTTTATTATCATAAGCACTATTGAACCAAGGAGCAGCAACAAACTGTTGACGCGGAATTTTCTCTAATGCCGAAAAAAATCGCACGTCATCAATGCCTTTGCTACGCATTTTCAGTACAAGAGCGGCTAACTCCTCACGAAATTGTAAAATACCCTTTTGCCCCATAGTATCATTCAATCTCCAATGGAGGTGCACTTTTATCATACTGATAAACTGCTTCTTTTAAAATGGCAAAAACTTGCGTCTGTGTATCATCACCTCTTGGCAATAAACGCATATTGTCTCTCCTTTCGTAAAATTAAGCAGTAATACAGCGCATGCCTCCCATATAAGGTTGTAAAACATCTGGAATAATAATTGATCCATCAGCCTGTTGATAATTTTCAAGTACGGCAATAAGACAACGTCCAACAGCCGTACCAGAACCATTAAGGCTATGAACAAAATGCAATTTTTTATCGCCGTCTTTACGATAGCGCGCATTCATACGACGACCTTGAAAATCTCCACAAACTGAACAGCTAGAAATTTCACGATAACATTCTTGACCAGGAAGCCAAACCTCGATGTCATAGGTTTTACGCGCTGCAAACCCCATATCACCCGTAGAAAGAACCACTGTGCGAAAAGGCAAACCAAGCCGTTTTAATATATCTTCTGCACATTCTGTCATACGTTCCAATTCAATTAAAGACTGCTCTTCACTGGTAATCGAGACCATTTCAACTTTCCAAAATTGATGCTGACGCAACATACCGCGCGTATCACGACCGGCTGCTCCCGCCTCTGAACGAAAACAGGGAGATAAAGAAGAAAATCGCAGTGGTAAATCTGATATTTCAAGAATTTCATCGTTGACCAAATTGGTTAATGGCACTTCTGCTGTGGAAATAAGCCATCGACCATCTGTTGTACGAAAAAGGTCTTCAGCAAATTTCGGTAATTGTGCTGCTCCGTAAACAATCTCATCACGAACAAGAAGAGGTGTTGAGACTTCTGTGTAACCATTCTCATTGACATGCACATCAAGCATAAATTGGCCTAATGCTCGTTCTAGCCGTGCTAACGCCCCTGAAAGTACTGTAAAACGTGTTCCAGACAAACGACTAGCTCGTTCAAAATTCATCTGTTTGAGATCTTGACCAAGATCAAAATGTTCCTTTGGTGTAAAATTAAATGTTGGAGGTGTACCAAAATGTCGAATGACGACATTATCACTTTCATCTTTACCTTCTGGAACATCATCTAATGGAATATTTGGAAGTGCTGAAAGAAGTTTCTCAAGACTCTCCGTCAGTTGTTTTTCTTCCACTGTTGCAGAGGAAAGAAAAGCTTTAATCTCTTCAACTTCAGCTCTAAGACGTTCAGCCATTTGCTGATCAGATACAGCCAAAGCCTGTCCTATTTCCTTTGAAACAGCATTGCGACGTTCCTGCGCCAATTGCACCTTAGCAATATGCGACCGACGTGCAAGATCAAGTTGTATTAACCTTTCAGCTTGTGGCTCAAGACCTCTACTTACGAGTGCTTTATCTAATTTCTCAGGATTGTCACGAATCCACTTAATATCAAGCATAAAAATTCCTCATTTATATTGTTTTTATTCATTCCTTATCGCATAAGATTATACACTTTTCTTAAGCGGATTTTCTTCTCTTTTCTATACTGTAAGCAATTAAAATTGAAATCTCGTAAAGTGCTATCGTTGGTAAAGCCACTGCAAACATCGTAAAAAAATCCGACGGCGTTATGATTGCCGCAATGATAAAAGAGAGCAAAATAGCCCATTTTCGTTTAGAAACCAAATCATGAGACGTTAAAAATCCAATTTTTGTTAAAAGACTGATGACAAGAGGTAATTGAAAAATCAAACCAAAAATTAGGATAAATGATGTCATAAAGCCCAAATAATCAGAAATACGCACTATAAACTCTATTTTTAAATGAACATCTGGAAGAAATTGTTGAGAAAGGCTAAACCATAGTATTATTGGCGCTAATAGACCATAAACAAACGCTCCCCCAATACAAAATAAAATAGGCCCCCCAATGAGAAATGGTAAAAAAGCCATCCGCTCATTTTTATAAAGCCCTGGTGCAATAAAACTATAAAACTGAAAAGCCGTATAGGGAAAAGATAAAATAATTCCCCCAAAAGCAGAAAGTTTCATCTTCGTTAAAAAAGTTTCCCATACTTGCGTTGATTGCAAACGAATACCCTCAGGGTTACCCCCTGCTATTTTCATTGCCCACTGATATGGCCATAGTAAAAAATTTAAGATATAATCTTTAACAAGAAAACACATCATAAAAGCGATCATAAATGCAACCAAAGCAGAAATAATTCGCTGACGAAGTTCAATTAAATGTTCTAAAAGTGGAGTCATATTAGCATCAACTTCATCTTTTTTTACATTCATGACACATCTTCTTTTTTTTATCTTTAGGAGAAACAAAAATGTTTTCAGAATGATGAGAAGCTATAGAAACTGTCATATCTTTCTTGATTACCTTTTGATCACATTCCAAAATTTCTTTATCTTTTTTAAATTTATGATGTGTTTCCTTAACATCCCAATTATCGTGGATATCCTCTAATATATTTTGAGTGGGATCAAAAGTTTCTGCCAACTTCTTGCTTGAATCGCTAATATCCGAACATACTTTTTGCAAATCATCGCGCTCGATTTGTCTTATTGCATCATCAAACTGATGACGAAGTTCATTTGCTGTTGAATACACATACGCTCTTATCTTTGCTACTGTCTTTAATATTTTAGGTAAATCTTTTGGTCCAACGACAATGATGAGAACAAGTAAGATTACGATAAACTCTGGTCCGTCAATCCCAAACATCTCTTAATTCGACTTTCTCATCAAAAAATATTGCACAATGATGATTGCGTTTTTGTTACTGTTTTTTAGCAACAGATGTTTTGCTTTTTTTAGAAGCAGAAGAAACCTTTCTGCGCGCTGTTGCATGTTTTACCGATAACGGCTGAGATTGTTGAGATTCTACATCAATCATTTGGGAACTAGGAGCCATTTCAACTTTATCCTCAATGCTATCATCTTCTTCCTTCATATTTTTTTTGAAGGCTTTAATTCCTTTAGCAACATCGCCCATTAATTCAGAAATTTTACCGCGACCGAAAAGCACAAAGATAATCAATAAAATTATAATTAAATGCGTTGGTGAAAAAATATTACCCATTATTCTCTCTAACTTTATGCTTTTAAATTTGATTTCATTTATTCATGCTTCCTCTGAAGAATGTATCAAATATAATATCTTACTTATATATTTTCTTCTTAACTTAAAAGCAATTACACGCTTTTATTGCAAAAAGAACTTTTTATCCTCTCATCCTTTTTTAGCGTATTATAACACAAACCATTCAAAAATGATAAACCACTTCATACAAAGTTCAAAACACTTAAAAACTTTTCTAAAATAACTTCATCTGATCTCTTAGGTTACTCATCTTCCTGTAAATACTATAGCCAATGTCTTTCCTTTTAAACAATGTTGTACGTATCATTACAAACATTTCCGCCAAATTATCCTTTACTGATAAAAATCATAACATGCTGTAAAACATTTTACGTATTCAATTAAAAAAATCAGAAAGAAAAATCTCTAAAAAACTTTCTTAACACATCATCGGTCTCTTCAAAAACGATCATCTTACGCACAACATTTATTCTTTGCGTTGGGGTAGGAATTTTATCATCCATTATTCCATATACAATACGAAATATGAGCCATCATCGTATTTAATTAACTATCTGTCGTGTAAATAAAAACTATTAGCGGAAAGAGTAAAAATGTACTTTATGAACCAACTCAAGTGCCAAAAGGTATGGCAATACTGCTAAAAAATAAAAAAGGTACCAGCTTGTGCCTTTATTCAGTAAAATACCTCCATATAACCAGCTCTCTAAGCCACGGCATGCTCTAACTATTACAAGTCTCCGGATTCTGGGCATGCGTTCTCATAATATCATGTGTTTAACCTATCTCAGTATTGAAACCAGAATGGGCATTAATAGAAAATTATATTCAATCAAAAGCATGGAATCGAAGCATAATTCATGTAAAAAGAATTTCTTATCCTCGCCTTTTTTATAAGATTTCCTTATAAAGCCGCTCGATAATACAGTGTTAGAGATAAATAAACCTATTTACTTTAGTTTAAAATTCTCATTTTATTGAAATAGCTTGCAGAGTGCATATCAATTTTCAAAAGTTTTATTTTAGCGTCATACACAATAACCTAGCCATTTAGCGTGTATAATGTAAAGCTTTGGCTCCGCTTAAAGCAATGAGATTCATTCATACTTTTACAAAAATCTATCACTATAACACCAGCACTTTATTGCTCTCTCCATAATTTTACGCTCGCTAAAAAACTGATCAATGTAACAATGTTTTTATCAAGCATTTGAAATTCTTTAATCTTTAAACAAGCAAATTTATGAATGAATTTGAAAGATACCCTTCAATTTTTCAACAAACTTCACTAATATTCTCGTTAATTGAGTGTTTTTTATAGTTTTCCTAAAAGAGTCCGCGATCATAAAAAATTCTCTTACAACATAAATATCTCTATTGAAATGTTTGATCTCTTCTTGTCTATCTTTCATATAAAAAAATTAAAATTTTAACGATTAATCTCATTATATAAAAATAGCTCTGTGAATAAATGCTCCCATAACATTAATATTTTTTCTGTAGTGTATAATTGGGGGGTGAGGGCATTGTTTGATTTCTACAAGAGTATTTTTATGGATATCAATTCTATTATTCTATGCTAATAATCCGGTACAGTTATACATAATGATAGAGTTTACTCCATGAATTATCGGCATATTTATCATGCTGGCAATTTTGCTGATGTTTTTAAACACATTATTGTCACTCGCATTGTAGAATATCTCAAACGCAAAGAAAAAGCTTTTCGCGTTATAGATACGCATGCTGGAATCGGTATTTATGACCTTTCTTCTTTAGAAGCACATAAAACAGGAGAGTGGCGCGAAGGTGTCCAACGACTTTTTTCAACTCCTATCCCAGAAGATTTAAAAACACTCCTTTGTCCATGGTGTGACATCATTGATGCCCTCAATAAAGGGGAAAAAGAAATTGTATTTTATCCTGGATCTCCTGTTCTTATTCGTCAATTATTACGGAAACAAGATCGCCTCACCGCAATAGAATTGCACAATGAAGATTATCATATTTTAGCAAAAAACTTTGCAGGAGATTATCAGACAAAAGTTCTGCATTTAGATGGTTGGCTTTCCTTAAATGCTCATGTACCACCAAAAGAAAAACGTGGGTTTATCCTTGTTGACCCTCCCTTTGAAAAAGCTGGTGAGTTTTCCCGCCTTATTGAGGGATTAACGAAAGCCTATCGTCGCTTTTCTGGAGGGATCTACGCTTTATGGTATCCTGTTAAATATGACAAAGAAATTGAAAGTTTTCTTCACGCGCTTTATCAAACCGGAATTCCTAAGATTCTACAACTTGAAATGCGTATCCGAAAAAGTTCAAGTCCACCGACAATGAATGGAAGTGGTATGATTATTATTAACCCTCCCTACCTTTTGGAAGAAGAAATGAAAAAACTCAGCCCCTTTCTTATCAAGCGTCTTGGACAAGATGAAAATGCCCAAATAACGCATAAGTGGCTTCAAAAAGAACATCTATTATTTTAGATCTTTCTCTGATATTTTTCCTAAATCAAATATCATGTTGTAAAATACAAAGGCATTAAATGATCAAGTTCTTTGATTCTTTGGATAATATCAACATATTATAATGGTAAGCTAATAACGATCAGCGTGAATTATTTTTTTTTAGAAAGCCTATCTTCTTAATCATTATGGATTTCTTATTTCAATCATTTTAATGGATAAATTGGCCAAATTCATAGAGCTGTCTTAGAATAACAACTCTCATATTTTTTATGAACGATCAGCTCTCTAAAATCATACTCTTATGTTATAAGATATTATTTATAGAAAAAAATTATAAAGACATAAATAATCATTATTTAACAAAAAAGAATATTTCATATATTAAACAAACAACATATTCGTAATAAACGGAATGGTTCTGAAAAATAATACAAATTGTCCGCAAAATGAACGGGAAAAGCTTTCTTTTCTCTCTAACATTACGTGGAATAATGCCAATCAAAGTAATGAGAAAAATCAATTCCAAGGTGTCAAGTTCATACAAGAGTTTGTTAGACACCTTCCGCATAAGCCAGGGGTTTACCGGATGATTGGTGAAAATGGTGATATTCTCTATGTTGGAAAAGCTCGTAATCTCAAAAAACGTGTTTCAAACTATACACGTGAACAAGGACACAATAATCGTATTACCCGCATGATTCGTGCAACATATCATATGGAATTTATCGTCACCCATACTGAAACAGAAGCTCTTCTTTTAGAAGCCAATCTGATCAAAAAATTGCGTCCATATTTTAATGTACTCCTGCGTGATGATAAAAGTTTCCCTTATATTATGATTACAGATGATCATCGATCACCTGCACTTTATAAACATCGTGGTGCTCGAACACGAAAAGCCCATTATTTTGGTCCTTTTGCCTCTGCTGGTGCAGTAACACAAACAGTTCATGTTTTACAACGCGCCTTTTTATTACGGACCTGTACCGATGCAGTGTTTGAAAACCGTACACGCCCCTGTTTGCTTTATCAAATTAAGCGATGTTCTGCACCTTGTACACATGAAATTAGTGACAGTGATTATAAAGAACTGGTGAAAGGAGCAAAAGCATTCCTTTCGGGAAAAGATCAATCTGTTAAAAACGATATGGTTCAAGCTATGCATAAAGCCGCAGAAAATCTTGATTTTGAACAAGCAGCTTCCTATCGTGACCGCTTATCCGCCCTTTCTCACATACAAAGCCATCAAGGTATAAATCCTCAAACGATAAAAGAAGCGGATGTATTTGCGATTGCGCAAAAAGAAGGAATGACCTGTATCCAAGTGTTCTTTTTTCGCATGGGGCAAAATTGGGGAAACCGTGCTTATTTTCCTAAAGCAGATCCCTCTTTTCCCTGTACTGAAATTTTAGCAAGTTTTCTTGCCCAATTTTATGATGATAAACCACTCCCCAAAAGCATCCTTTTATCTGAAGAAATTGAAGAAAAAGCACTTCTTACAGAAGCATTTAGTCTCAAAGCAAACCACAAAGTATCCCTCTCTTTACCCAAACAAGGTGAACGGAAAACTCTTGTTAATCGTGCCTATCTCAATGCTCATGAAGCACTTGAACATAAGCTTTCTGAAACAGCCACCCATACAAAATTGCTTCAAGGTCTTGCTAAAACATTCCAACTACCTTTTCCTCCACGCCGGATAGAAGTCTATGACAATTCTCATATCATGGGAACAAATGCTGTAGGGGCTATGATTGTTGCTGGTCAAATGGGATTTATTAAAAATCAATATCGAAAATTCAACATTCGCTCAACAGATATCACGCCTGGCGATGATTTTGGCATGATGAAAGAAGTGATTAAACGAAGATTTTCACGCCTTATCAAAGAGTATGATCTTCCAAATAGAAGTCATGACATAAAAGATGATGATCTTTTTCCCATTTGGCCTGACCTTATCTTAATCGATGGTGGTGAAGGACAAATCAACAGCGTACATGCAATACTTGCTGAGTTACAATTAAATGATCTCTTCACAGTTGTTGGAATCGCCAAAGGTGTTGACCGTCATGCGGGACGTGAAAGATTTTTTATAAAAGGTATTTCCCCCTTTACACTTCCTCCACGTGATCCTATCCTCTATTTTTTGCAACGTCTGCGTGATGAAGCACACCGTTTTGCGATTGGAACTCATAGGATAAAACGAAAAAAAGCAACATTCAAAAACCCACTTGATGAAATCGAAAATATCGGTCCGACAAGAAAGCGTGCTTTGCTTCATCATTTTGGAAGTGCCAAAGCTGTTGCGAGTGCCTCATTTGAAGATTTAAAAAAAGTTACGGGAATCTCTATGACAATTGCACAAAAAATTCATAACCATTTTCATGAAAAATAGGCTTGTTTCATAACCTTCGCCTTGTTACGTTTAGGAAATATATTCTCTTTCACAAGAATTAAAAATGGCTCCATGAAAAATCATACTTTTTCTTTTCCAAATATTTTAACTTATGCACGAATTGTTGCAGTCCCAATGGTTGTTGCATGCTTTTTTTTAGAAGGGCGACTACAATCAAGTGATATCACTCGCTGGATTGCTGTTTCTATTTTTATCGTTGCATCCATTACTGACTTTCTTGACGGTTACCTTGCTCGTATTTGGGAGCAAACATCCAATATTGGTCGCATGTTAGATCCAATCGCCGATAAACTTCTCGTCTCTGCTTGTCTGCTCTTGCTTGCCGCAGACAGTACCATCGCTGGGTGGACACTATGGGCAGCTATTATCATTCTTTGCAGAGAAATTCTTGTATCAGGATTACGTGAATATTTGGCTGAGTTAAAAGTTAGTGTTCCTGTCTCTCGTCTTGCAAAATGGAAAACTTTTGTACAGATGATCGCTATTGTATTTCTTTTAGCTGGACCAGCCGGTAATAAAATTTTCCCTTACACAGTAGAGTTTGGCATTACTATGCTTTGGATTTCTGCCCTCCTTACATTGTGGACAGGGTGGGATTATTTTCGTGCAGGTTTAAAACACGTTATCCTATGAATAGTATGGAATTTTATAATGATGATTTATCTTTTTGTACTTAAATAAGAGATGAGAATAGCATAAGATTGATTTATTTTAAATCTATTAATGATAGATAAATAAAACACTTTTTTGCACATTACAAGTAAGGGTAGCGTGTAGATAAAAACTCTTCAGAAAGAGTAAATAGGCTTTATATTTTCGTAAAAGCAGCTGCAATATTAAACGATTAATGCTCCATATGCTTTCAAAAAAATCTATAATCTCATAAGCAAAAAACCGAAACACTATATTTCGGTTTTTTGCTTCTTATATACGCTTTATTATTATAAACGCTTTATTAACCAACAATTTCTACCTCAGGAAACCAAAAGGCGATTTCTGTTTTTGCCGTTTCAGCACTATCGGATCCATGGACAGAATTTTCGCCAATCGATAAAGCATGAACCTTACGAATTGTCTCTTCTTCTGCATCACTAGGATTCGTAGCCCCCATTACTTCACGGTTTTTAGCTATTGCATTTTCACCTTCCAAAACTTGTACAACGGTTGGACCAGAAGACATGAATTCAACCAATTCACTAAAAAAAGGACGTTCTTTATGAACAGCATAAAATTTTTCAGCCTCACGTCTGCTCATCCAAACACGTTTAGACGCAATAACACGTAGCTCCGCATCCTCAAGCATTTTAGTAATTGCGCCAGTCAAATTACGACGGGTTGCGTCTGGTTTAATCATCGAAAAAGTACGCTCTAAAGCCATTTAACCACCTTTATTTCATTTATAATATTCTCTAGCCATTTCTATAGCGAGCAAGGAGCCCTTTGCCAAGTGACTCTGCAAAAATCTACACAAATTCTCATAAACATAGAATAAATTATAAAGAAAACTTTAATAAAAATACCTGCAATTGCTTATCCCATCATAAAGATGCGCTACCGAATCTCAATAAATATTGAATCTTCTTTCATAATCTTAAATGCTTCCTATCAAAATTATCATTGAAATCAATCAAAAAATAACCATATCGTTAGAAACTATAGCGTACACCTAAAATACCCTGAAGGGACTGTTTTGTTTTACGCCCTTTAATATAATGGGCCTCACCATATAACTTTAACTTCTCACTCACTAAACTGCTTAAACCTATTCCTAATTTACCTGCATTCCCTGATAAGTCAGTGGTAAATGGATGGCGTTGATTAATTAACGTTTGATTGTCATCTTTATTCTCACGCAACCATGCTGCTGTAATATACGCAAGCGATGAGGAATCTATGCGAGAACCAAATTCATATCCTAAAGATAAGCCAACCTCACTGCGTAATGAAGTGAATGGACGCATGTCACCTGTCATGTCATTCGATAACTTGATTTCTTTACCCTCAACTTGTAACCATGTAAATTGTCCATAAGGCTGTAACCAACTGTTCTTTGACGTCTTAAGTCGATAACCAGCTTCAAAGGAAGTTCCCAATGCCCTTTGAGTATATGTTCCTTCAATCTCTAAACCATTCGTTGAAACGGCTTTTAGAGTATTTTGATAATGATTGTATTTTAAAATACCATCGAGATACCATCCACTATGATCCAAATAAGTGACATAAGCGCCAATACCATAAGTATTGATTCTACTGTTACCCCCCCGTGCATGCGCAACACGGGCACGATCATAACTGCCAAAACCACCTATATAAAACTCTCCATTTTCCCA
>NZ_JBHIOQ010000068.1:0-12155 GCF_042195565.1 Bartonella sp. AP88XZML
TAGACATCAATACGCCCTTACACATCTTTATATACTTTGAATCTTGTTGCTAAAGCCTGATTCGCTCTCTGGGGGCACCATGCTCTTTTTTATCCAAAATAATTTATTGATTTTCCATATATTTTGTACAGTGAGGGACGCGTAAATAAAAGTGAGGGAATAGGATTTTTCAACCTATCTCTATAGGACGCCTCTTTTTTTGCAAACTTTCTCAAGAAGGTCTTTTAATTCTGCTAAGTTTTGTTGTGAAAAATTCTCTAAATTTCTAACAAACTCACCAACAGCTTCACGCCTCAACGGATCAGAAGTCTTGATTGTAAAAGTTTTGCGACAAGCATAGGCTGCTTTTCTTAAGAGTAAAGCCTTCTCTTGATAAACCATAAAGCTCTATGATCTTTTCCTCCAGTCCTACAGGAACAGATTTTTTGCCAATCTCGACAGAAGATAAAAATCCTACAGATATGTCTAATTTCTTAGCCATATCTAAGAGGCGTTCGGAGTGATCAATGCGCAAAATTCCGCGCAAATTCACCATTACTAGCATCACCGGACCAATCGCCTCCTCCCAACATAACATTTACGTCTACACGTAAACTGCTTCCTTGTTCCCCTGTATGCCATTTCGTCACGGGATAACAACCAGACAAAAATTGCCACACATAACCGCAACCATCCTCACAACCGATATACGAAATCATACGACGATTTTCTGTATCAACGTGTCCTCCAGACGTTTTGGGAGAAGGCGCTTTATTGCCTATAATACTGGTTCCCGAATTGATTCCATACATGCAAGACGCGGAACTCATCACTCGTCAAAAATCTCTTATTAACAGACGAAAAATCCACGTGATGGTCAGAATAGCTACGATTGGTTGTAATCGGAACACCATAGGCAGACTTCGTATTTTCATCTGTCCCTGATTGAAGATAAATATCAACCCAAATATTCTTCCACGGATCGTAAACCATTCCCTCTGGATCACTCCTCGGATAGTGATTTAAACACCAAACAGAATCAGGGAGAATATCCCCCGCTTGATAACCCGATAACGGATGATCTTCAAAGAAATTGTTATTTCTATGGATTCGACTAGTGTCCAAGGATATTATGATATACGGGGGGCGAATAAATTTGATCGCGTGTGGAAAAACATTGAAACAGTTAAGAATCTTCAACCTCTGCAAAGTATAGGAATAAGAGCGACAGTTACCAAAGAGATTCTAGAAAATATTATTAATTTTATCGATTTTTGTATAAGCAAAGATGTCGATTATATCGGATTCAGCCCGCTCGATACGTCGTCATTTAGTTTTTCTAGAAAAAATAATACAAAGGATCGATCTAAGGCTTTAAGAAACAAAACTCTTCCGCCAAACGCTTCACTTTTTCATTTGAGAGATGAATTATCAAGGAAAGAATCCCCCCTCCAGATTTATATAGATAAAAAGTTCCAAGAAAGGAAAATCTCATGGACGTCACAAAATTTTGTAAATTGTATTAATTATTACTTAGGCGAGAATTCTACGTACGTTTCGTCGCCGTTAATGTGTTTATTTCCATTTTCATCCTTGGTATTGGACTATAATGGAGATTTAAAAAATTGCTTTTATTCAGAAGCTTTTGGGAATCTACAAAATTATGGGGCAATAGATTGGTCTGCTCAAAGCGTTTTAAAATCTTTGAAAGAATCTGGCGCATGTAGCGGATGTCATGGGAAGGTGTTTTGTGGATAAGGTTAAGCAATTTAAGATTTATAGTGTTAGCAAGTCTACTGCTCTAGTGGTTGCTGTTTTACCACTTTTTTTGTCGGAAAAATTGCATTTGTCGCAAGCGGATATTGTTTTAATCGGTAGTTATTTTTTATTGCTTCCTTTGATCTTAGAAGTCCCCTTGGGTTTATTATCAGATGTTTATGGAAGTAAGCGCGTTATTTATACTGGGCTGTTTTTCTTTCTTTGCGGTTTTTTAGCTCTTTTTATGAATTATGCATATTTTGCTTACGCCACTTATTTGTTGTGTATTACATTAGCAGCCGCTTGTTTCTCAGGTGCGGAAGATAGTTTACTCTTTTCTGTAGTACCAAAGCATCGCACACTGTTTTCCGTTAAGTCCGAAGTGGCTGCTGTTACCTATAGTGTGACAACGGTACTTATTTTTTTAGGAGGAATACTTTATTATGTGCATCCTGCATTGCCTGTGATTTTTCAAGTCCTTTCATTAATTTTTGCTATTTTTATGTTTTCAAAACTGACGAAGGGATTAGATAGTTTTCATATCAACGCTCATCCGAGTATTTTCACAGTTATGTGCGCCAGCCGTAAAGAAGTCAAAAATCCTTATCGCTTCACTCTTATTTTTTTAAGTGCAGTTTCAGCTTTTGCTATTTTGGTTAATAATCGAACTGTTTCTATCGCATTTTCTGATTTTTTGCCATTTCAACCTGCTATTTTGGTTTCGATTATTTTTATCATTGGGAATTTTTTTTCAGCAAGTTCCAATATATTGTTTCAGAAGTATTTTTCAAAGTTTCAAAATCCTATTTTTCCCGTCTTAATGATTGGTTGTATGGTAACCATTGCTTTTTTTCTCATGTCATTTCAAATCATTGCGGCTCTTATATTAGGATTTTTACTGCTATGTGTTTTTAAATCTGCTTATCGATCTTATCTGTCGTCTCTTCTTATAAATTCACTGCTTGATCCCAAAGCTATCGCGACTGTTTTATCATTTACAGCCATTATTACAGCTGTTGTATCCTTTGCATTCAGTTTTTTATACGGTCATATTTTTTCAACATTCTGGCAAGCTAATTTGTGGTTGGCAGTGGTTATGGCTGTGATTTTTGGGGTGTCTGCTTTAATTATTTTTGTCAGAAAACAAGAAATCATTTGGTTACAGCCTGAAAATGCACAATCGTCAAAACAACATTTCTTGAAACGCAAGCATCAAGAATTTTGCTATGGGCAAATTTATCCGGAAGCATCGTGCATTAATGAAAACATCAAGGATGGCTCTTTTCGACAAAGTCTCTATCCTGCACCAAATTTGATAACACTTTGCGATGAAGTAGTCGAATGGGAGTTTATCCGGGGTACTGTATTGAGTCAAATGGATTTGCTACATCAAAAGGCGATTATTGATCAAATCAATAAGATCTTTCAAGATCGATTAAGCAAAAATATAATCTTATCACATGGAGATTTACATCCTGATAATATCATTGTTACTCCTGATAGTTCTTTTATGGTAGTGGATTGGGATTTATGTCAAGAAGCCAGTCCGGAATTGGATATCTTAACATTTTTCACCAGTCCAAGATTATCTCTCAATTTAGAAGAACGGATAGACTATATTTCTCATTTGCTGTCTATATCAAAGGATGAAGCTTTACCAATGATAAAAGCGTTTGTGGCTAAAAAAATTTCTGATCTTTGTCTATACCAAAATATTTTCATGAAACAATTAGTATTGGATTATATGAACTTGAATAAGGAATTTCATGGGCGATAATATTGTAATTTGTAATGAAAATTGCAGTGCGAGCTGCAATCATTGTCCGTATTCGATGGAATGTATGGTGAGAGATGACGCGTTGCCTGAATTTTTATATACAATAAATGACATAAAATCTGATTTTATTATTCTTTCTGGTGGAGAGCCTTTTGAGTTCGATTATGATTTACTTCATAAATATACTTGTATGTGTCTCATTTGTAAAAAATATTTTCGGATTGCAACAGGGGGCACATCTATATTCAACCATATTTGAAGCTATTAAAGAGTAATCCGTTCTTTTTAGGGATACAAATAGGCACAGATGTTATTTCAGAGATAAGAAATCTAGACAGTAAAAAATATAAACAAACGTGGGTGCGTAACATAGAATGTATGAAAAAAGATAGCGTACCATATAGTGTGACGATTACTTTATCGGAGAGATTCGATTTGGCAGAAGTGTTAGCTCTAATACGTATCGCTACTCCCGAGTTCATTTTATTTAATTTTGAAAATAGAAAAAAGTATGAGAATACATTTCAGTTAAATATGATACGGGATTTTTTTTCTGGCTGTGAGATAAAATATGGATATACGCATCAGAGTTTACACCAATAAATATAAACTATCGGATTCTTTTCACAGTTCTTCTGGTGTATTAGTTGAAAAAACAGAACTGATAATTTTATTTACTACTCAGGATAAAGTTATTTCGCCCTTTGCTATGGAGTTGCCATTGTCACCTAGTCACGGAGAAATGCCGGACGATTTTATAAAATCTATAAATGAACGATACAAGATATTGATTTATAATGATAATCTAGCTCTGTTCATATTGAATTAGACGCCCGAATAACGTAGGATTCTCTCATTTCAAATCTGTTTATCTTGAATCAATCAAAACCACTTGCTTGCACGTCACAAGCGGGGTTGATGTGTGGGTAAAAATTGTACAAGAAAGGAGTAAAAATGGTTCTTATGAATCGTCTTAATGCAAGGGCTGTAGCAACATTGGGAGCTGGTAAATATAATGATGGTGCCGGCTTGCTTCTTCACAAACGTAAAGATGGTGGTGCTCAATGGCTTTATCGTTATACCATTCACGGTCGGCGCCGTGAAATGGGCTTGGGCGCCTTAAGACATGTCTCTTTAAAAAAAGCCCGTGAATTGGCAAACCAATGGCGTGCTGTTTTACATGAGGGTCGTGACCCCATTAAAGAACGCGATAAACAAAAGCGTGAGGCAATGCGTAATCTTCATTATTTAAAAAACATTGCTTTAGATGCTTTTGAAAGCCGTAAAGCCGAATTAAAAAGAGATGGTAAAGCTTGTGATTGGTTTTTACCATTACGCCTTCATATTCTCCCTAAATTGGGCTGTCTGCCCGTTTCAGAGATTACACAAACAGAGATACGCAATACCCTTGCTCCTATCTGGCATACAAAAGCTGCAACAGCAGAGAAAGCACTAAATCGTCTTAATCTTTGTCTCAAACATGCGGCTGCATTAGGGTTAGATGTTGATTTACAAGCAACAGAAAAAGCACGCGCGCTCTTAGGTAAACAACGTCATAAAACCACTAATAGACCTGCAATGGATTGGAAAGATGTTCCCGCCTTTATCAGTTACTCTGTAAAACACAAAACATAACACAACTGGCTTTGCGCTTGCTTATCCTGACAGGCGTTCGTACCAACCCTTTGCGTCATATTCGTGAAGATCAGATTGAAGATGATGTATGGACTATTCCTGCTGAGAATATGAAAGGTTTGCGTGACGCTACAACAGAATTTCGCGTACCTCTATCATCTGAAGCGCTAAAAGTGATTAAACAAGCCCGTTGTATTTCCAAAAGTAATTTCATTCTGTCTTTTTCCGGTCGTGCTCCCCTTGCTGAGAATTGTATGGCAAAATATATGAGAGACAATAAACTTGAAGCCTGCCCGCATGGTTTTCGTTCTAGTTTACGCAATTGGCTTGCTGAAACAACCGATGCTCCCTATGAGGTCGCTGAAACTATTCTAAGTCATACAGTAGGAGGACAAGTAGAGCGCTCCTATCGTCGTACTGACTATCTAGAACAGCGCCGTGTCTATATGGATAAATGGGCGGCTTATGTCACGGGTCAATCTTAAGATATGGGGTGCATAACCCCATTATCTGTGGATAACTTTAGCTCTCTTCTCTCTCATTCTCTCTCAATTAGACTCATAAATTATCACATGAGAATTTATATGATAAAATATTGTTTTCTATAAATAAAATACCTTCAAAAATGAACCAAAATGTGGTTAATAAATAGTTATGATTTGTTACCATTTTTTGATAGAAAGGATTTTAGTATGACAGAAAATGATATTCTTTTGACAGACCGTGAAAGTGCAAAATTGCTTCATATGAGTGTCTCAACATTCCGCCGTCATGTAACCAATGGCTCTCTCCCAAAACCTTTAAAATTTCGTTTTTTGTCCCGTTGGTTACAATCGGATCTTATCAATGTCATCGAGCAAGCAAAACAGCAACGTCAAAGTGACGCGGCATAAAAAAAAACCTTGTCACGTAAGGACGGACAAGGCTTTCTCAAACTCATCAATCTAGAGATAGCACAATCCGTCCTATGACACAACGTTATAGGATTTAAAATGATGTGTTCTTTTAAGAATGCGCAGGGTATTACACGTGCCTTGCGCGGGGTTTGGCATGGGCGTTATGGAACAGCCCGTTGCCCTGCTCATGATGATAGGCTGCCTAGCTTATCCCTTGCCAATGGACATGATGGGCGTCTTTTACTCTATTGTTATGCTGGCTGCTCTTTTAGAGAGATCATACAAGCGCTTATTAGAATTGGATTGCTTGGAAAACAAGCTTATGATCATACGCTCTCTTTCTCAAAACAGTTTTGTGCTGATCTCAAACGAGCAAAAAGGAAAGCAGAAAGAGCAAAAGCAATTTGGCAACAAAGCCAACCAATCAAAAATACTTTAGCAGAAACCTATTTACGTATGCGGGGTATTACATGTGATTTGCCTACAGATTTACGCTTTTACGACAAATGTCTACACCCCTCTGGGGGTACATTGCCCGCGTTGATTGCTCTTGTTAAGGGGGCTGGTTCCTTTGCCATTCATAGAACCTTTTTAAAAGACAATGGCTGCAAAACAGATCAGAAACCAGCAAAAGCCATGTTGGGATCTGTAACGGGTGGTGGGGTGCATTTAAGCCAAGCCAATCCAAAACATCTGGTCATTTGTGAAGGCATTGAAACGGGGCTGTCTCTGCTGTCTGGGTTGTTATCAGAGCCCGTTGATTTATGGGCTTCTCTTTCAACCCTATGAAAATGCAAAATAGATATAAAATATCTATTCTAATAGTACCTATTGAAGAAACAGTAAAAATACATTACATTAGAACTACTTTGTAACACATTAAGTGGTCGTAAAATGGCTGAGACAACATTTACCTTTCGCGTCGATGATGTATTAAAAAATGAATTTTCCAAAGCAGCAAAGGCGTGTGATAGATCTGGTGCACAATTATTGCGCGATTATATGCGCGATATCGTAAAAGAACAAAAAGAAAAAAGTGCATACGATTTATGGTTTCGGGAACAAGTTCAATTAGGGATAAATTCTGCTAATGCAAGTGATATAATGTCTTCTGAAGAAATCGAAGCAGAAGCAAAAGAATGGCGCTTAAAGACACAAAGTAAACTAGATAGATCAACTTTATGAAGCTAATTTGGACACAAGTAGCACACGTTGACCGCAAAAAGATACGTGAATACATATCACAAGATAATCCTTCCGCTGCCTTAAAGTTTGATCAACTTTTATCTGAAAAAGTAGAAAAACTTGTTAAATTTCCTACTCTTGGTCGTTTAGGACGAATTGTAAATACACGTGAACTTATTGTACATCCAAATTATATCATGATTTATGATATTTCAAATGGCGTTGTGCGTATTTTACGTGTGCTTCATACAAAGCAAAAATTTCCTTAATCAACTGTATTTTTATTTATTTGCTAATTGAAGAAAATTATTTTCTACAATACTGCGCTCCGTATCAGTAAGTAATGATAGATTACTATTTTTATAATATTGCGAATATGATTGCATAATGCACTTTGCACACCGCTTAGTTTCTACTCGTAAAAATGAAGATGACACTATTGTCAATGATGTGTCTGTTGAAAAGCTTGGGGAACTCTTAAAAGAAAACCCCCGTGGTCTCTTAATGGTGCGTGATGAATTGGCTGGCTTTTTAGCCAATCTAGAAAGAAAGGAATATCAATCAGACCGCGCCTTTTATTTAACAGCTTTTAATGGCGATGATCAATTTACTTATGACCGTATAGAGCGTGGAACCATTTTTATCCCTTATGTCACTTTATCCATGATTGGAGGCATTCAACCTTCACGCATTATTCCGCTCATTCAAGCCATACACCGTGGAATAAACGATGACGGTTTATTGCAACGCTTTCAAATGATTGTCTGGCCCGATGACAATAAAGAGTGGCAATTGGTTGATAAACCGCCCAATCAAGAGGTCTGGCAAAAGTATGAAGGGGTATTTCGCTCTTTTCGTGATAAACGCTTAGGTTCTCCCGAACAACCACTGATCATGCGTTTTTCTGCTGAAGCACAAGTGAAGTTTTATGAATGGTTAGAGCATCTTCATAAAGAGGCAAAAGGAGGTAGTTACTCAGAAAGCTTACAATCGCATCTTTTAAAAATGCCAAAGACCATAGCAAGTCTTGCGTTGATTTTTGAACTTCTTGACACTGGTCGTTTAGAAATTGGACTCTATGCCATCACAACAGCGTTGCGTTGGACAAGTTATCTGTTAAGTCATGCCAAAAGACTTTATGCGGCGGGGGATACATTAACAGCAGAGCGTGCAAAATTAATTGTCGAGCGTTGTGATTGTTTACCCGATGTTTTTACAGCAAGGGATGTTTATAAACGTGATTGGAAATATTTAACAGACAATCAAACCGTTAAGCAAGCTTTAGAGCTTTTATGTCGTTGTAACTATATTCGTGAAATCTCTGGAGAGAATAACTCCCAAGGCGGTCGACCTACCATACGTTATGAATGGCACCCTTTAGTGAAAAGTCATAAGACATCACACTGAGGCAATTTGGAAATCTTATAAAACATTAAACAATATAACAGTGAACCTTTAAAGCACTCCCCATCATTAGTTTTGGGGGGGTATGGGGGTTTTGGGGGGTCTTTTTACCCCCCCCTTTATATATTTTTTTAGTCAAAAATAAAAGTTATTATATTTCAATAAGTTAATCTTTTAAATAAACAACCTATATTAAACATAACACATAAATACAATTTTTAATATATATCTAAGAGGGTTTTGTAGGTGTTTTGGGGGGGTTAAAAACAGACAAAACCTATCAAAATACTCATTCTGATATTTTAAAGAACGTAGTACATTTATCTTGATGAATACGTGAAATGAATAGCAAATTTCACTACTTTGCTGATCTTATTCCATGTCATGGGCTGTTGATAAGCAGCCTTAAAGACCCCTTTTGAAAAAAAATTATCCGCTTTTTAGCATTTTCCGAATTTTTCACACTATTCATTCAAAATGGATTTAATAAGCTTCATTTTGATTCTTTTGAAGAGAATTAATCAATAGAATATATTGTCATGGAGTTTATTCTTTATGCTTCGCCCTCATCATTCTGATAATTAACAATTCACTTTACGTTCCCTTTTACAATCCTATCGTGAACAGGCAACATCAAATGCTCTACGGGGGAAAGTGTTTGAAGATTTTGTAACAAAATATCTTATGTATGACCCTCTCCATTATGGACGATATGAAAAGGTAGAAACCTATTATGAATGGGCTGAAGAGCGTGAAGGTTGGAATAAAAATGATATCGGCATTGATCTGGTGGCAAAGCTTCGCAATCAAGAGGGATATGTGGCTATTCAATGTAAGTTTTATCAAGCAGACCATCAGATCAGTAAAAAGGATATTGATAGCTTTATCGCGGCATCTGGAAAAGACATCTTTAAATATCGACTTCTCGTTGACAGCACAGAAGTGGAATTAAGTGACAATGTGAATGCCATGATTAAAGGACAAGCGATACCCGTTTATCGTATTGACCTTCGTCATATGGAAAACAGTCGGATAGATTGGCAAATATTTGCAACGAAAAAAGAAGTTGTTCTGAAATCAACAAAAGAGCCTCGTCCCCATCAAGAAGAAGCCATCAAGAAAGTCTGTGAAGGTTTAAAAGAAGCAGACCGTGGCAAGCTGATTATGGCATGTGGTACGGGGAAGACTTTCACCAGTTTGAAGATAGCAGAAACCCTTGCTGGGAAAGGCAAGCGTGTTTTGTTTCTGGTACCTTCTCTGGCTTTAGTCTCGCAAACAATCCGTGAATGGACAGCCGATGCACAAATCCCGTTGCGTTCCTTTGCGGTGTGTTCGGATACAAAAGTAGGCAAGCGTCGTAAAAACCAAGATGATATTGTTGGCATGGAAACATCAGATCTTGTTCTCCCTGCTACCACGGATGCTCAAGCCCTTGCTAAAGAAGCTTGTGAATCCCTAGCAGATGCAATGACCGTGGTCTTTTCAACTTACCATTCTATCCAAGTGATTTCGGATGCACAAAAAGAGCATGGTTTACCCGAATTTGATTTAATCATCTGTGATGAAGCACACCGTACCACTGGTGCTTCATTGGGAACTGAAGACAATGAATCTGAATTTATCAAGGTTCACGATAACAGCATTATTCGTGGCAAAAAACGTCTGTATATGACAGCAACGCCGCGTATCTTTAGTGACACTGCTAAAAGGCGGGCGGATGAGATCAATGCTGTTTTGGCATCTATGGACGATGAAGCACTTTTTGGAAAACAACTTCATCATTATACCTTCGCGGAAGCTGTCGATAATGAACTTTTAACTCCTTACAAGATTGTGGTCTTGGGTATTAATGAAACCTATATCACACCAGCCATACAGGAGATTATTGCCAATGAAAACCGTGAAATTGATTTAGATGATGCGGCAAAAATTATTGGCTGTTATAGAGCACTTACCAAAATAGATAAGCAAGCGGCTGTTGATGATGATGATACAGAGCCCATGCAATGTGCTTTAGCTTTTTGCAAAGATATCAATACCTCTCAATATATAACAAAGCTCTTTAATAAAATTATCAAATCTCATATTGATGATTTCCTTCAAACCGTTCCCTTTCTAAACTGTGAAGTAAGACATATTGACGGAACGCAAAGCGTCAAAAAACGCAATGAGGAATTGGATTGGCTTAAAGAAGATGCGGGGCAAAATGTTTGTCGGATTTTAAGCAATGTTCGGTGTCTGTCTGAAGGGATTGATGTCCCTGCTCTTGATGCCATCATGTTTTTACACCCGCGCAATAGCCAAGTCGATGTGATACAGGCGGTAGGGCGTGTGATGCGTCGTGCTCCAAATAAGAAAACAGGCTATATCATTTTACCCATTATCATTCCTTCACGCTTAGAAGCCAAAAAGGCTTTAAAAAACAATAAGAGATACCGTGTTGTTTGGCAAGTTTTGCATGCTTTACATTCTCATGATGAAAGGCTTGCTCGGACAATTAATCAGATGTCTTTAGGACAAGATAGCAGCCATACGATTGAGATTATAGAGATTAAGCGTGCCAATGAATTAAAAGAGCTTACCACAACGGTTGATGAGATCTCGATACCATCCAAAACAGAAAGTTCTGGACGTGTCATTGGAACAGCAGAAAGCAAATCTCAATCGGTATCTGGAGGACAAGGAGACTTATTCCCCCGTTCTGAATTTTTTGATTTTGTCAAAGCCATTTTTCTGGATAGTTTTAAAATCACGGATTATTGGGGCATTTGGGCGAACAATGTTGCTGAGATTGCTCAAAACCATATCAATCATCTTAAAGATATGATTTCCGATGAAAAGAGTGAAGCCTTTCACGCCTTTGATGCATTCCATAAGGAATTAAAGAACAACGTCAACAGTGAAATCAAGCAAGAGGAAGCGATTGAGATGTTAGCGCAACATCTTGTCACGCGTCCCGTGTTTGAAGCTTTATTTGACGGTAATGAATTTGTACAGAACAATGCCATTTCGCAAGCAATGGACAAGATCTTAAGAGAACTGGATAAAACGAACATTGAAAAAAAACCAAAGATCTTGATCAATTTTACAAAAGTGTCACATTCTGTACAGCAGGTATTACAGAAACTCATGCAAAACAGAATCTTATTATCAAACTTTATGAAAGTTTTTTTGCCAAGGCATTTAAGAAAACCACGGATAAGCTTGGGATTGTTTATACACCCGTTGAGGTTGTTGATTTTATCATTCATTCTGTTGATGATGTGTTGCGTAATGAGTTTGGAAAAAGCTTGGGGTCACGTGGTGTGTCTATTCTTGACCCTTTCACTGGAACAGGGACCTTTATCACACGGCTATTACAATCCAATCTCATCAAACCAGAGGATATGGAATATAAATTCCGTCATGATATTCATGCCAATGAGATTGTTTTACTGGCTTATTACATAGCAGCGATTAACATTGAATCGACCTATCATAGTCTGATGAAAGGGAATTATATCCCATTCAAGCATATTGGT
>NZ_JBHIOQ010000069.1:0-1553 GCF_042195565.1 Bartonella sp. AP88XZML
AAGATTCAAAGTATATAAAGATGTGTAAGGGCGTATTGATGTCTATAGCTTTTTATGATTCAATAAAAAAAGTAAGTATTAAAGAAAAAATCTCAAATCAGAAATTAAAGGTGGTCTAAAAGGTGGACCCAAAAAGGTGGACGAGAGGGGACGTTAAGTGAGGGCGATTCATCGGTTATCAGCATCATTCGTAAAGACGTCTCCGCAGGGTAAATATTGTGACGGGGCAGGGTTGTGGTTGAATGTTCGAAAAGACAATACACGCTCTTGGTTTTTTCGCTATACGCACCACAATAAGCGCCGTGAAATGGGACTTGGTCCTGTTACAAAACTCTCTTTAAAAGAAGCGCGTGAGCTTACAAGATATTATAGTGATATTCTTAAAGAAGGCAATGATCCTATTGTCTTTCGAGAACAGACTATTTTAAAACAGCAAAGCAATATTTTTCAAGAAATTGCAAAAGCGGCTTTTGAAAGCAAAAAAGCAGAGTTGAAAAATGAAGGTAAAAACGGCCGCTGGTTTTCTCCACTAGAGTTGCACGTTATTCCACACATAGGCAAATTACCTATAGAAAAATTAACAGCCAATATCATCCGCAATGTTCTCTCACCCCTTTGGCATGAAAAAGCAGACACAGCGCGAAAAGCACTTAACCGTATCAATATTTGTTTGAAATATGCAGCGGCTCTTGGTTTAGATGTTGATCTACAGGCTTGTATGAAGGCACGCGCTCTTTTAGGAAAACCACGTGCGACATCAACAAATATTCCTGCTATGCCATGGCAAGAGGTTCCGGCATTTTATCAAAGCTTGGATGATAAGATCCTTTCAAATTTAGCACTGAAGCTCTTGATTTTGACTGGAGTACGGTCGTATCCATTGCGCTATTTGCGTCTCGAACAAATAGATAAAGATATATGGACGATACCCAAAGAAAATATGAAGGGCATTGTAGGAAAGGTTTCAGATTTTCGAGTACCATTGAGTAATGAAGCTTTAAAAGTGATTGAAAAGTCTCTTCCCTTTGAAAAAAATGGTTTTCTCTTTTCTGGTCTTACAGGCAACCCCATTTCTGATGCCACCATGGCAAAGTATATGACAGTTTGCGGCTTAACCTATCGTCCCCATGGTTTTCGTTCAAGCTTACGGGACTGGATAGCAGAGACAACGTCAACACCATTTGAGATTGCCGAAACTGTCCTTGCACATACAGTTGGGAGTTCAGTGACAAAAGCTTATATGCGAACGGATTTTTTAGAACAGCGACATATTCTCTTGGAACAGTGGGCTTCATTTATAACAGGATAGAATTTTTACAATTACCTTTGCAGTGTTTTTTTAGTTATTTTGACGAGAAATTTGATATGTCCAATTCTGTGAAAATAACAGTTTTAAATGTGTAAAGCTATTATTGATAGTCTCTATGAGACGAGCAAAATTAAGAAACCATTTTCTAAAGAATTTCGCGCGTCTCAGAGTATGTTTAGAGTCGGATATTTGGTTTTTGTGTAAAAATACTTACAAACGCATCCATAATACGTGAAAAATCAAG
>NZ_JBHIOQ010000070.1:0-1734 GCF_042195565.1 Bartonella sp. AP88XZML
AATGTAAGCAGAGCCACTTATTTTTGCATTGCCTCCGACATGAGCATCATCACAAATGACAGCATTATCGGAAATATGAGCGTGATCAGTGACACGGGCGTTATCATAAATTTGTGCATTGCCTTCAATTACAACGGCGTTGTTAGCATGCGCATTGCCTGAAAGTTTTGCATTGTCCTTTAATGTCATACCTTCAAAAATAGCATTCCCATAAATTTGCGCATTACCATAGACATCAACAAAAAAGCTTTTTACTTTAGCATTTCCAAAGACGCGTGCATTTTGAAAGACCCGAGCTTTATTATACACCCAGCAATTACCTTCATGAGAGAGATTATCTTCACTTTCAATATANCGAGTTAAGAAATGACCATCGATATATTCACAATCATCAATAAATTCATATTTTTTTGCAGGCTCTTGTTGATTAACAGACGTGGTTTCATTTGAAATATTAGAGATAACGGGGGAGGTGTTTGAATTTGTCATTTTAAATTCTTTCTAATCATAAAAGGTTTCTATTGACCCCCTAATGGGCGTCGGGCGCTAGAAACACGGTGATTAGTCCGCTGTATGCTTTCCCCTTGAAAGGGTATTGTATGGCATAACCACACCCGACAAAATTCTCATATACTAACAAAAGCATAAAAGAAAGTCAGTATTTTAAAGGCATGGGAGAGGCTGTTTCGTAACCTATCCGCTAATCACTAAGTGTTTCTATCACTTGATTATTTATATAACAAAATACGTATTTATTGTCAAACAATATTTTATCTTTTTTGTATTTTTTTTAATACGTTGTGTATTGATAATATCTTATGCTTATTAATTGCTTCTTTTATATTTATGTGCTTTTAAAGCTATATTATAGGTTTTATGAAACGATTGCGTTATTTTCTGAATCTATACATTTATAATATTTAGAAACGCTCTCATAATGCGTATTTTAAACTTTATAACCTATCAATTTTTTCACTAAATGGCTTTTAAGATTTCTGTTAATTTCTTTTAATAACACATTTTAGACTTAACAGCCTTTATAGGGACTGTCTTTATAACAAATGCTTTCATTTGCATTTTTGCTTTCTCTATAGCTGTTATGTTCTTTATAGCCATGGCATCATTTTTCAGTTTCATAAGAGAAATGATAAATAGGATATATGATAATTGTGATTTATAGACCATTATGAAAACACTTATGAAAACATCTCAATAGAAACTGATCATTATAGAGATGAGCAAAATCCCTTTTAATAAACTTTTGTCAGTCTTGTCAGTTCTTTTTAGAACCTATATCATTTTTTTTAAATGATAGAAAATTAAAATCATTATATTTCAATAAGTTAAGTTTTATGAATTTTTCAAAATACAACTTATTAAAACAGCCATAACAAATAAATACAACTGTAAATATATATTTGTCAGTTTATGTCAGTACATTGAATCGACAAAAGTGATCATTTAGTGAATGATTAAAACATGTCTTATGAGAGTATGTGATCTTTTAAAGCCTTTCAAAAGAAAGGGATTATAATCATAATAAATGCTATCAAGACCATTATGGTTATGAGTTTTGGAGGTGCTTTTTACGCCCCCCTTTACATATTTTTCAATAAAAAATAAAAGTCATTATATTTCAATATGTTATTTTTTATCAATTTTTCAAAAAAACAACCTATATCAAAATACAACCTGTAAATTCAACTAATGCTCTATGTTTTGTAGTTTTTTTTT
>NZ_JBHIOQ010000071.1:0-2010 GCF_042195565.1 Bartonella sp. AP88XZML
TACACGATTAGATCCTTTTTCGTATTTCTGGATTTGTTGAAAACTGACACCTAAATAGCTTCCTAATTCCTTTTGAGAAAGCCCCATTGAAATGCGTCTGTGACGGATTCTTTTACCTATTGAAATGTCATTAAAATGTGAATTTTTAGTTTGCACTTCAAGCTCCCCTCCGGTTGCGAGCGCCCTCGCATGAGTATTCCGGGAGTTTGAAAGCACTGAGCTCAGCCAGCCTTTTGCTTTTAGTGCTGACAAGCACTTGGACATAGCAAAAGCTCCCGGAATTCCGGGATACCCGCAAAGCGGGATAAATTTATGTACTGAGCGTTCGGGCTTTCAAATCCCTATTTGACCGTTGCGTGGACGATCAAAAACACAGATCAATTCATAAGGCAATTTCAGAAGATTGGCAAGAAAAATCAAAATAATTTCAAAGACTATAAAATTGGGTACTTTTTAAAAAAGTGCGAAATCTGGATTTTTAGTTTGCACTTCAAGCTCCCCTCCAGTTGCGAGCGCCCTCGCATGAGTATTCCGGGAGGTTGAAAGCACTGAACTCAAATCAGCTTTTTGCTTTTAGTGCTGACAAGCACTTGGACATAGCAAAAACTCCCGGAACTCCGGGATACCCACAAAGTGGGGTAAATTAACGTTTGAGTTTTCGGGCTTCAACTCCCTATTGATTGCTGCGTAGACGATCAAGGCACCTTTTGAGTGATAAAGTAATTTCAAGGGATTGGCAAGAACAATTAAAAGATTTGGAAAATGAGAGCATTTTTTTGTATCTTAAAAATTATCTCATTATATTCTTATGCCTTATGCAGTAAAATATTGTCATTTGAGGTAGGGTGAGATGGAGGCATTAGAGGCAATGATATGCCGTCGAGGGACCTTCAAGCATATCAATTTATACGGTGCTTTTTGTGAGAGTGTCTGGATATTGGAGGGTAGGGGTTATCTGTCCGTGTCTGGTGAAACAGTATTCTTTGAGGGGTGGTGAGAGGTGGTTGCCCAAATGCAATGTGCTCGATAAAAAGTGGGATTGTTAACAGACTCTTGTTTATTGAGTGGTGGGTTAGTTTGGAAATTTTGTTTGGCTGCCTTTTGTAAAGATAGAAGAGCGTAAAAACGTGAATCCGTAAAAGTGAAGTGAAGAATTTATGCGTTGTATGCTTTTGTCTTGGCATGGAATGGGGGGAAAGGACTGGGGAACGAGTCTGCAAATGAAGTCGAAAGCTAGGATGCAGAATGTGAAAATTGGCGCTGTGGGAGAAGCTTTTTGGTGTGTGTGAAGCTTTGTCTTTTGGGTGGGGTATTTGCTTCGAAGCGGAATTGATCGGTATTTGTAGGAGCTTTCGCTCTTTGTGTTGGAGAGGGATGGGTGTAAGAATATTCAGAAAAGGCTTGCTTGTTGAATCCATTTTTTGAGGGGTATGGTGTGCTGATCTGTCTGAGTGGTTGGTAGGAGGAAACTGCTACAAGATGTTGGATTCTTGACAACGCAGTGTAAGATGCTGGGGGAAAAGTTTCATTTGGTTGCTTTCTGTAAAGATGTAAAAGCGTAAAAACGTGAATACGTAAAAGTGAAGTGAAGGATTTATGCGTTGTATGCTTTTGTCTTGACATGGAATGTGGTCGGAGAACTAGGGGACGCATTTGTGAATGGAGCGGGGAAAGCTGGGATGAAGAGGGGTATAAATCGCGTTGACTGGAGAAAGGTGTGTGAGGGAATATTTTAGGGCAGGGCTTATCTGTCTTGTCTGATAAAATTGCCTTCTTTGAAGTGTCGTGATCTGAAGCTTATATTTTAAGGATGTTGGATATATTGGCGAGGGATGTTGATGGGTGTGCTTTTGTCTAATCAGAAATCAACCACAAGATTGCTTTTTGTTTTTTCGCTTCGAGCTCTCTAAAGTTTTTCAAAAGTGCGTATTCTTTTTCGCTGTATGTGTCTTGATCGTGGTGTAAGGCATGTTCTTTTGTGGGAATATCTGCTGTTAAAAGGTCCGCATA
>NZ_JBHIOQ010000072.1:0-1020 GCF_042195565.1 Bartonella sp. AP88XZML
AAAGTAAAAAATATTCGCACTGAAATTGAGCTATTTTCATAAATTAAAAAATGAAATTAAGAAAAGATAAATTATCGTAAATTATATGCTTTACTTTATTATTAAAATTATAATAATGATAAAAAATGTTGGGCTTTTTTAATCGTCAAAAAGAGGAGTGTTAAGGTGAAAAAACGATTTATTACAATAGGAATGATTAGTCTTTTGGCAATGATAGATTTAACTCTAAGGTCTAACTTTAGTTGGGGTTCTGACGCTCAAACTTCAACTATCCAAATCTCCTCCTCAACAGAATATCTGAAAATTATTCAGTTGTTAACAGAAAAAATTAAAGTAACTGAAGAGCAGATCAATAACGCGAAAAAAGTCTATCAATCTATAACAGGAAGTAGAATAACAGAACTAAGAATAAAAGAGGAGGGGAATTTTTTCTTACACGATATGCCTATCTACGCAAAACTAAACCAAAACTACCATAACCTATTTGTGACTGAGTATCCCAATCTCAAAGACATTTCATTTTCTATTTATGCCGAAGAGAAAAGGTCAAACTTTTGGAGCCTTCCGCCAAAGATGATGCGGCAAATAATTGATAAGCGTCTTAAATATAGTGGAATTGTCGAAAAAGCTGTAAGCTTGCAAACTTTCAAAGACGTAGAGAAGCGCTTTACGCAAATCATCGATTTCTTAGATGAGATAAATAGAACAACGAATCTAGCGGAAGTTTTCGAGCTACAAACACGCATCAGGAACATGTCATCCATGCTCCAAAATGAAT
Organism: Bartonella sp. AP88XZML; assembly: GCF_042195565.1. Lineage (NCBI taxonomy): Bacteria > Pseudomonadati > Pseudomonadota > Alphaproteobacteria > Hyphomicrobiales > Bartonellaceae > Bartonella > Bartonella sp. AP88XZML. Next base: position 779 of record NZ_JBHIOQ010000072.1, read on the forward strand.
ATGCAAAATTACAAATGGTCAGAAATTTACGCGATAATGAAGAGCTTCTTATCGAAATACAAAAACGTAAATTGTATGGAAAAATAGTGAACTTTGAGCACAGAAGTATGCCCAGTGTAAGAATTTAGCGAATAAAGCTCTTTACAACATTTGCTTTTTTCATGAACACAAAAGCTAATTTACAGGGTTCAGTACTATCCCAATAATTCAAAGAGACACAGAGATTTTATCAAAGCCAAGAT
>NZ_JBHIOQ010000073.1:0-5867 GCF_042195565.1 Bartonella sp. AP88XZML
ACCGACCAATGTTTTGATCATCATCATAGACAACTAATAAAATTTCATTGGAATTAATAAGAATTGGCTTATCCATAATTTTTCCTCCCTAACGCCTCTTGGCGATTGTTCGTGTTAATGTAATTTAATCTACACCAGATCGGCTTTTGCTTCTTCGTGATATGTTGTTATAGAGGAGTATACCGTAAAGGATTATTATGGTCAAGTCATTTTATGCTAAAATGGTTTTTTTATAAATGAACTTTAATATTTATTACGAATCGGTTTGAGTATTGTAGCGTTCAGTGTAGAGGCATGATACTTCCTAGTATCCCGTAAAAAATAAATCAGTTAGCTGTATTTGAAATTTATATGCAGGAAAAATTGGGGCAGTGTGCAGACAGAGCCAATCGATGGGTAGATAACGCCGTAGTTTTTTTATAAAAACTGCGGACGAACAAAAAAACCCCGCTTCAGCGGGGCATACATAGGTTGTTAGAATATCTTATAAATATTTTTTTGCTGTTTCTCTTATTCTGTCTGCAAAATCATAAATATTATCTAGCGTTTCAATACCGACTTTTTCATCAATATCAGTATCGAAAAGGGCTAGTTGCTTATGTTTTCTGTTAAAGTGCAGTCGAACCAACGGCTTTCTGTTATTATTGTCAATTAAAATGGCGCAGTACGACTTTGCATCTCTGATAACAATACGGTCGGCAGAAATAACTTCACGCGCAATTGCCTTGACAATCATGAAGCCTTCAACTTCCTCTTCGGTCGTTATTATGGCATGTTCATTACCAATAGATGTAGCAATATTATCTTGCTTGTCGGTTTCAGTTGTTGTTTGTAAAGCGCTAGAAAGCCGACTTTTTACCGCATCAGATATTACTTCGCGAAACGCATTTTTAGTAACACCTGTGAGCATTTCTAAGACATTAGCAGTCAGGCGCCCTTCATAAACATCCGCACAAGCAACACGAACAAAACCTTCGGACGGATTTTCTATTTCTTTTTGGATGTTTTGTTTTATTCCAGATACATATTTGAGCTGCTCGGCTGTCACCAATATATTTTCAATATTAAATGCTGAGCGTTCAAACTTTTTAAGCTCTGTAAGTACCACAGTATTGTATTCTATTACATCAAAAGTAAGGAATGGCCTATTATCGAGCTTGTTTGCAGCATCAAGATCTGTGTAAAAATGAAAAAATCGACCATTTGTCAAAATCGCGAATTTAGCATTCGTTACACTAAAGTATCGATATAATTGACTTAAATGCTTTGAACTCAATTCGCAAGATATCGGTTTGCACTCAAAAAGAATACGTATCTCACCGTCTATACGGATAGCATAGTCAACTTTTTCACCTTTTTTACCAACGGCATCAGCAGTAAACTCGGGAATGACTTCAAGTGGATCGAAAATATCATACCCAAGTGCGCGCAGAAATGGTAAAACGACCGCTGTTTTGACCGCTTCTTCAGTTAACATAGTATCTGAATGATTTTTGACTTTATCAGCTATTATTTTTAAGCTCTCGTCTACTGTCCCCACTCCCGCTTCTCCTTTGTTTTCAGGGTTTTCTTAAAATCCAAAGAACTTTCCCAACTACACGAATCTCCTCTCCATCAGTTGCCCCATTTATTTTGATAGGTTCTTGATGATTGGGTTCAGTACTTTCAGGCCATAGTTCAAATCCACTAATAGTTTGACGTATACGTTTAGCTGTACGCTCAATCATTTGACCATTGAATCGGCTGCGTTCAACTATCACGAGATCGTTAGGTTCCACATTAATGCCGGCTTTTATTATGTCTACGCAAATAAGTTGATCACCATCACGAGCAATTTTGTTAAGGCAGTTGCCCTCGATTTTTAAAGCAAATTGAAAGTGAGCTGGGTATTTCGAGGTGCTGGGTACATATTCTATGTCATCAAATCCAAAATCCATATCTTCGACCGACATCCACGAGCTAGCAGCAACTTTTCCTATCACCGGTATCATTCCAATAGCATTAGATATGGGATGTATTTCCTCGTTTTCTGGGAAAAGAAGATTAAACGGCTTTACACCAAGATGTGGTGCTAACTTTTCCGCCCACTCTTTGGTTAATTTTCGCTCACCTTTTTCAAGCCGTTTTATTTGAGGTTGCGTGGTACCAGCTTTTTCAGCCAATTTCACCTGTGTGAGTCCCAAATCTTTCCTCAATTTTTTAATTATATGCATGCTCTAAACCTTACACCAAGACTGCTTATTTAACAAAGTCCATAAAGGTATTTTTTTATTGACTAAAACAGTCTTTTATGGTATTTATTTGAATTATGGAAAAATTGAAATCATATCTCACACGAAATAAACTATCTCAAGCCGAATTTGGGAAGCAAGTTGGCGTAGCACAGAGTACGATTAACAGGTATTTACGCGGCTTGCGGTTTCCTGAGCCTGAAATTGTCTTAAAGATTGAAAAGACAACCAATGGTATTGTTCGTCCCGTTGACTGGTATGTCGATTTATACCCACGCCCCTCTCTTGAAGAGGTGGGCGTGCCACTTACTACAGCTGATAACAAACACCCACAGCAGCCTTCACACTCTTAAGAAGAAAGAAAGTAAAGATGGATTATGGTTTAGCGGCAATTATTATACTTTTTACGACCAATGTAATTACGGTTTTTTGTTTGTGGGCCTATCGTAAAGTTTTTTATTTATATCGTAAAAAAGAGCAAAGCTATGTAAATGTTTTGCAAAAATCATATTATACTTTTTATATTTTGAAAGATTTAATACAGGAAATAGGTTTTCCAGAAGGCTGTACAATCGTTTTTAATAATTCTGATTGGAATTTTTCTTTTGATGAAAACAACCATTTAATAGCCAAAAATTCTTTAGGACCAGAATTGTCCATAAAGATGCATGGCGACACAAAATATTTCAAAGAAAACTCTCAAAAAATTTTTGAAAAACACAATCGGTCCAAACATTAAATGTAACGAGATGAGGCATGCAGTGTATTTTTGAATTGAGTAAGTTCATTTTTTTAATTTATGACTAAATGCTCTGTCATAGCAAACATATAAATACGTAGAGCCTTAAGGGGGGGATAATCATGGTTTTTAAAGCACATAAGAATGACATTGGTAAACCGCGTGTTGATCTTATTCCACCGTTGACACTGATTGAAATCGGTAGAGTTTTAGAGCTTGGAGAAAACAAATACGGTGCAAGCAATTGGCGTCATGGCATGAATTGGAGCCGTTTGTATGGAGCTTCTTTACGTCATTTATTAGCATGGTTTGGTGGAGAGAATAAGGATGGCGAGAGTAATTTATCACACTTGGCACATGCGGCTTGTTGCATTCTTTTTTTAATGGAATGCGAGGCAAAACGGATTGGCCGAGATGACCGCCCTAAAAGCAAAGAATAGAGATCAGAATGAGTTCGAATGAGATTTTAATAGCGGGCGCTTGGTAGTTTTGGGAGCTTTGCTTGTATGCGGAGCGATGTTGCGTGTTGTATTTTATTATCGCAACAAAGTCAAAGTTCTTAAAGAGCAGGTCTTGACTTTAAAAAGCAGCATAAAAACTCTTGATGAAGAATACGCGTGGTCAAGAAGTGCATCTTCAAAGGACGTGGCAAAGAGAACTAGTGATCTGAATATTGCAATTAAAGAACGCGATAGAGCGATAAAAGAACTACAACAAAGGACTGAAGAACATGAAAAGGCATTCAGAGATGTAAGTGAAGTAGTGATGGCACTAAAAGCAGATGTTCAATCACGTGACGAGGAAATTGAAAGACTAAGACAAGAGCTTAAGCAGCGTGAAGGTGCAGTAAAAACGCCGCCTCATAAGAAGAAAAGAAAGTGAGGGAAAAAAGATGAGTGTGACAGCGATAGCTTTGGGTATTGCATTTGTGATCTTTGATTTACTTATAATCTCCTTTGTTGTCTCGGAAATATTAGACAAAAAGAACGATAAACTCCGTGAGATCATTTCGAAAAAACATAAAATTTTACACGATTTGAAAATGCATATCTTCAAGAATGGGGTGGGAACATGAATCTAGGTGAATTAGTACTCTACTTATTCATATCAATAAATGCAGTGTTTTTTATTGCAATGATGGTTTTTATACTTTTAGTTGCGCCTATTTACATAGTGTATACTTCTGCTCAACCCGTCATAAAAAAGAAGAAAATTCTTAAGGAATTAGATGCTGAGATTGAGAGTTTAAAGCACAAGATTAATGAGAAGTAGGTACTGGTGATTTAGATGTCTCATACAATTCTTTGCCTTGATCTAGGGACCAAGACAGGCTGGGCGATATGCGGTGCGGATGGTCACATCATCAGTGGTGTCATGAATTTCCACCCCCGATATTTTGAAGTCGGTGGAATGCATTATTTACGCTTTAAGAGATGTCTATCAGAAATAAAACAGACAGTAGGCAGCATTGACGCGATGTATTTTGAAGAAGTGAGGCGTCATAATAGTACTGATGCAGCGCATATTTACGGTGACTTGTTATCAACATTAACGGCGTGGTGTGAACATCATCAGATACCGTATGAAGGCATTCCCGTTGGTACCATTAAGAAAGCAATGACAGGCAAAGGGAATGCGTCAAAAGAAGAAATGATTAAGGCAATGCGTGCAAAAGGTCACGCGCCTTGTGATGACAACGAAGCAGATGCTTTGGCAATTTTATATTTAATGAAAGAAGGGGATATACATGTCCGGTAAAATACCATGGACGAGACTGTTTGCCGATAAATGGGCGGTGGTCGTCGATTATTTACCTCCTGTAGAAGGTAATATCTATATGAGATTGCGATTTCGCATGCTTCGTACTGGTGAACCTCTTTTTTGTAATATTAAAGTTTTATCTCATTACACTGGTTATTCAGTAAAGAAATTTGAGACAGCATTGAATGTTTTGCTAGAAGAGGGATACATCATTCGTTTAGAAGATGGTCGTTTGTGGAGTTCACAAGTTGAGGAGGAACTCAATAACTTCAATGAAGATCTAAATAATAATAAAGAACAGGAGGGGAAATATGTCAACTAAGTTAGCTTGGGTTCGTTGTTTTCCTTCTGATTGGGTATCTGATGCTAGTGGAATGACGTCGCATCAAATATCGACTTATATGATGTTGATATTGCTTATGTATAAGAAGAGACAGCCAATTCTTGAGAATGCCTCTATATTAGCACGCATTTCTGGTTGTTCAGTAAAAGCTTTTAATAAAGCGCTAGATTTTTTATTGAGTGATGAGAAACTGATACGTTTAGAAGGTGGTCGTTTATGGAGTTTACAGGTTGAAGAGGAACTCAACAACTCTAATGAGAATTTGAATAAGTTTTCAGAGAGAGCGCAAAAGGCAGCGAAGGCAAGATGGGATAAAAATACAAAAGATGCTTGTGATATTAAGCATGATGCTAACAGCATGCTTAAGGATGCTAAGCATGATGCTTGTGATGCTATAACAAACAATACAAACATATATAATAAAAAAACTAAAACTAACGTTTTAGCAAAAAAAGAAATTGGTTCTGAAAGTTTAGCAACAATCGATTTGGTTGACGAGCCAACAGAGGTTGCTGCTGTTGAGACCACATCAGAGCAAATCACAACGGGTGTAGAAAACCAACCTCCCATTCACGAGCAAGAGAACGTTCCCAAAAAAGCAAAACGAGCGCAAGCTAATCGCGGTTGTCGATTGCCTACGGATTTTGAACCCGATTACGATTTTGCAATCGAAGAGGGCTTGCCTCCAGAGCGCGTGAAAGTCGAAATTGCAAAGTTTCGAGATTTTTGGAAAGCCTGTGCAGGAAAGAATGCTATCAAACGTGATTGGCAAGCAACATGGAGAAACTGGGTG
>NZ_JBHIOQ010000074.1:0-4632 GCF_042195565.1 Bartonella sp. AP88XZML
TTCCCATTGTTTGATAAGCTCTAATCCTTCTTTCGATATCTTTCTCATCTGACGCTCCATAAAAAAAGCCCCACAAAAGTGAGGCGGCATAAAAATGTTTTCTTATGATCTCTATTGACTATGCTCTTTGATCAGTTGCTCGACTTCGTCAACACCAAAGCCAAGCTGAAAGAGCGGCGCATATTCACTTTCCTGTAATTCATACTGACAACGCTTTTCGACAAAATCACCATTTGAATCAAACGGTATTTCTGTTGTTCGACAAACCTTATGCGTATCATCTTCTACCCCCTCTTCCCCTTCGCTGAGTTCTTTGACAAAAAACCAATAAAAACGCGTTGTCAAAAGCATCTCTAGCCTTCTTACTGTTTCAACTTTGTCAAAAGAAAGCATGTTCAGATAATCTTCTTTGCTATTTAAATGTTCTGGATATTCTATCATCTCTCCCTCCTAAACAAAATGACGCGTATGGCTACATCCACGCGCCGCAACTTGTTCATTTCCACCATTGACGATCATGGCGGCTCGAGTAAAACGCCCATTATCCGTTGTATTACTCCAGCTACCACCCCCTAACAATGCTCTCATTTCAAACGTATTTTGCGTACGGCTTATGGGTATAGGAAACGTGCCCGATAAAAATTGCCAAACATAACCGCAACCATCCTCACAACCGATATGCGAGATCATTCGACGATTCGCCGTATCCTTATATCCACCTGAAACCTTAGAGGTTGGTTCTTTCTTGCCAACAATATGTGTCTTTTCATTGCTTCCATACATAGCAGAAGCAAACGCTTCATCACTCAGTAAAGATTTTTTAACACGCGCCATATCTGTTACATGTTCGGTATAATTACGGTTTGTTGTTATATTGGTACGATACATTGATTTCGTATTTTCACCCGTCCCTGATTGAAGATAAATATCAACCCAAAGATCTGTAGAGGGGTCGTAGACCATTCCCTCTGGTGAACTATAAGGGCGGTGATTTAAACACCAAACTGAATTGGGTAAAATATCCCCTGCCCTATAACCAGACAAGGGGTGACCAGAAATCGTACCAACATCCGCACAAAGCGTATGAAACCCTCCTATCTTTCGCGAATTACTCACTGTGTAATCCCTTGGATACGTAGAGTTTTCTGATAAAACAAATTTATGAGACTGTCCTCCATCAGAAACCAAATAAACATAATAATCCTTACCCGCCGAAAGAGACGGCATGCTTATTCTTGTATCTGCCGTATAACTTGCAACCAAAGTATCATTGCCTAATGCCAAAGTTATGCGTGTTCCTTTTTTCACGGTTAATTGCGCTTTGCCTGTCGCTACAAGAAACGGTGTGGAAATTGAAAGAACCGTTAAATTGGACTGTTTCAGTAAATTGTTTACCTCTTCCGCTAGCGCTTTTGCCTGTGAAGCTACTGTATGGGCTGTTGTTGCCGTTGCTAGGGAACTCTTGATACCTCCAAGCTCTTGTTTCGTCGTATCGGCTGTTTTTTTGGCTTCTTCTGCTGTCCTTTTCGCTCTATCGGCTACTTCTTTGGCTTTTTCGGCTTCGCTCTTGGCTTGATAGGCTTGTGAATCTGCCGACTCGGCTTTTTTCTTGGCTTCTTCGCCTGCCGTTTCTGCTAAACTTGCTGTAAGCTTAGCACTATCTGCTGTTTCATTCGCTTTGTGGGCTTTATTCCACGCTGCATTCGCTGTGCTTTTTGCATTTTCCACCTCACTACGCGCTTGCGTCGCATCATGTCTTGCATAACCAGCAGACTCCTTGGCTTCCTTGGCTATTTTTTGTGCCTCTTCCGCTTCTTCTTCTAAAGACGCGGCTTTCTTACCCGCTGTTTCGGCTGCCCTCTGCGCCTCTCCTGCTATATATTTTGCATTACTCGCTATTTCCTTGGCTTTTTCTACTTCATTCTTGGCTTCATACGCTCGGTCATCGGCTTTCTCTGCTATTTTCTTGGCTTCTTCACCTGCCATTTCTGCTAATCTTGCTATAGTCTTAGCGTTATTGGCTGCTTCATTCGCGTCGTAAGCTTTACTCCACGCTTCATTCGCTGTGCTTTTTACTTTTTCCACCTCACTACGCGCTTGCTCCGCATCATGGTTAGCATAACCTGCTGTCTGTTTGGCTTCTTTTGCTATTTTTTGTGCTTCTTCTGCGGCTGCTTCTAAAGACGCGGCTTTTTTACCCGCTGTTTCTGCCGCTTTCTGTGCTTGTTCTGCTGTATATTTTGCACTATTAGCTATTTCCTTGGCTTTCTCTACTTCACCCTTAGCTTCATACGCGTAGTTATTGGCTTTCTCCGCTATTTTCTTGGCTTCTTCACCTGCTGTTTCCGCTAATCTTGCTATAACCTTGGCGTCCTTCGCTGTTTCATTCGCGCTGTGGGAATTACTCCACGCTTCATGAGCTTTGTTGTCTGCTGCTTCGGCTTTTTTCTTGGCTTCGTCTGAATACATCCGCGCTAAACTTGCTATAGTCTTAGCGTCACCTGCTACTTCCTGCGCTTTATTGGCATTACTCCATCCTTCATGAGCTGTACTTTTTGCCTTTTCTACCTCACTGCGCGCTTGTGCCGCCTCATGGTTAGCATAACCTGCTGTCTGTTTGGCTTCTTTTGCTATCTTTTCAGCTTCACCCGCTACTGTCTCTACCTGTGATGCCTTCTTTTGTGCACCATCAGCTACCTTCTTTGCCTCTTCGGCTATAGACTTCGCACTACCTGCTACTTGTTTTAGACCATCCAAAGCACCTTTCGTTTCTTCTGCTACCTTCTCTGCTGCTTCCGCTTTACTCTTTGCTGCTGTAGCTATACCCTTCAACGCCTCCACACTCGCTTCACCTGCCGTTTCTCCTGAACGCACCGATGCTTCTGCTGCTACCTTCGCTTCGTTGGCTATTCGTGTTGCTTCTGTTGCACTCTGTTGCGCTTGCTCGGCTTTCGTCTGTGCACTATCCAACGCACTTTTGGCTTCTAAGGCTGTCGCTTTGGCGCTCCTTGCTTCTTCTTTTGCTTCTTCTGATAAGCTTTTTGCACTAGAGGCGGTTTGACTTGCTTGTTCACTCGTGGATTTCGCTTCAGTCGCAACAGTCTCTAAATTTTCTGCTTTAGATTTCGCATCGCTAGCCTCTTTTACAGCTTGCTCTACTTTCGCTGTCGCCTTATCAACGGCGCTTTTCGCTTCCTCCGCCAAACCCTTCGCCTCAGATGCCGTACTCTTAGCTTCTCTTGCTTCTGTTAATGCTGTAGTCGCTGTAGATTTTGCTTCATTCGCAACTGCCTCTACACTTTCGGCTTTAGCCTTTGCTGTTTCTGCTGTCTCCTGTGATGCTGCTGCCAACCGTTTTGCTTCTTCTGATAATGTTTTAGCTGCCTCAGCAATCCCTTTCGCATCATTGGCTATACTAGATGCCCCGCCCGCTGTTGTTTTCGCAGAAGTCGCTTCTCTTAATGCCTGTTCTGATGCCTTTTGCGCCTCTGTAGATGCCGTATTCGCTTTTTCCGCTAAACCTTTCGCCTCTTCTGACGTGCTTACAGCTGCCTCTGATTGTGATTTGGCTTCTCTTGAAGCTGTTAATGCTGTCTCTACTCCCGCTTGTACTTGTGAGGCTGTTTTTGTGAGTTCTGTAACAGAAGATGTCGCACCTTCTGATAACTCTTTTGCTTGTTCTGCAATATCCTTGGCATCATCGGCTGCCTGTTTGGCTCCATCTGCCTTTAGACTTGCTTGCATGGCTACAGTCTTAACTTCATGACACGTTGCTACCGCCGTCGCTGCTACTTGCGTCGTCTCTGTTGCTGTTTGTGAAGCTTCTCTTGCTGTTTGTTCTGCACGCATTGCAATGGTCTTCGATTCATCGGCTAACCTCTTGGCTTCGGTCGATAAATTAACAGCATTCTCACTGCTCTGTTTGACCTCTTCAAAACGTTGTAATGCCGTAGAAAGGGAACCTTTCGTACTATTGATTTCCCCTGAGGCTCTATCGACTGCTGCTTTTGTCTCTTCTGCCATGCGCTTCGCTGCATCAGAAGTATTCTTGGCTTCTTCGGCTAAGCCATTGGCTGTATCCGCTGTCTCTTTCGCAAGGCTAGCCGTTGTCGTCGCTGCTTTAGCTTCTTCCTTCGCTTCATGAGACGTCGTAAGCGCTGTTGTCGCTGTTTGAACTGTTTTCGTCACTTCGCTAAGCGCTTGTTCCGACACCCTCTTCGATTCTTCTGCAACCTGTTGCGCACCATTCGCACGCGCCATGGCTTTTTCTGCTTCTTGTCTTGCATTAACAACCTGCTCTAACGGCGCAAAGGTTTCATACGAATACAAAGAGGCTGTTCCTAAAAGCTTTGGAACAACAACGCTATCTTGCGAAGTCCCTTCTCTGATTTCCTCTTTCGTTGCAACAGGTATCAAATATTCATGTTCATGATCGGGTATCTTCATCTGCTTTATTCCTTCATTCAGAGGGCTTCATCCAATGAACACTCTTTCAAATCTTCAAGCTCTTCTCTTAACGCCTCTAAGCGCTTCTCTAAATCTTTCACAGATCCATCAAGCTCTGTTTTCAATGCTGCTTTCAGTAAATCAAAAACGCCAGTAAGCGGCGCATGTACAAAACCTCCCCCAGAA
>NZ_JBHIOQ010000075.1:0-1026 GCF_042195565.1 Bartonella sp. AP88XZML
CATTCACTGCTTGTTGTGAAGTCTCAGTGAGTGCCGCAGCCTTAACTTTCTTTATCTCTTTACCTCCAGCATCAATGCCCGCGGTCGTTATTTTTGGACCATCAGTAATGACCAAACCTGTTGCGTCTAAGGTATTCGTCCCTGCTTTTAAGCTCGTTAATACAACATCTTGAGCTAAATCAAATTTTACATTATTATCCTTATCGCCTTTTGTAATGTTAAGATTTTTACTTCCAGTAGAAAAATCTACTCCACTATCCATAATGACTGTTTTAGCATTTTTACCGTCAACAGACAGTTTCCAACCATTTTGTCTTACGACCCTTTCTAAGTCTTTTAATTGTATAACATTCACTGCATCTGCATCTTCACTACCAGCCGCTACACCTGTAATTTGTCGTGTTTTGCCATCATCAGCATCACCAACACTAACAGCACCTGACGTAGATTTCCAATAAGATAGCTCATCTTTTGCAGGCCCCTGCAGCATAGAAGTATATCCTGAAACACCTGCAGCCCTATTAGCAACAGACTTGCTTCCTAGAGCAACGCCATCATTTTCTGATACATTTGCACTACGACCTATAGCAGTGCTGCCTCTCGCTTGTGCTGTTGCTTTATATCCCACAGAAGTAGAAAATTCTTCCGATGCATCTGCACCCGCACCAAAAGCAGTCGCATATTCTTCCCTAGCAGTCGCAAAGTCTCCCACAACTGTTGAAAAATTCTTAACCGCTTTTGTTATGCCTGTACCCGGAGCATATTGGCTACCTATTGCGATACTATTTTGACCCAAAGCTTCCGCCTTATAGCCTATAGCTATACTATTCACACCTTTTGCCTGTGCACCATCCCCCAAACTGGTAGCATTTTTTGCTGTCGCCTTTGTAGAGGAATCTATCGCAATAGACGACACAGAGGGCGCACTCGCGGACTCACCCAACACAACACCTTGATCAGCTTTCGTGTCTCGCTGCATTTCACTAACAGGAATAAGTTGTCTTGGTGTCAAAGTATTTATTACAG
>NZ_JBHIOQ010000076.1:0-3728 GCF_042195565.1 Bartonella sp. AP88XZML
GCTTTGAAAAGCCCTGTTGGTGCTTGCGTTTCTACTGTTTGATAATTGGAGGAAACATAAGCCCCTTTTGCCCATAAGCCTATTTCTGCCGCACGCCGGTGTGTGAGACCTTCAAGACGCTTTCCGCCTGCTTTGGTCCATTTCTGTAGCTCGGCAGGGACAGCTTCATATTCACCTTGATTGAGCTTTTTTAACAGTGTCGAGTTACAAAAGGCTCTTGTTAGTTGACGCTATTTCTAAAAATGATTAACTAGGATTAATAANTTGTTAGTTGACGCTATTTCTAAAAATGATTAACTAGGATTAATAATGATACTATTATTGGTTATGAACAATAAAGTTGAAAAAATAATCAGCTTGATGAAAGCATCACCAAAGAACATCAAGTTTTCAGATTTGTTGGCTGTGTGTGTACATTTTTTTGGAAAACCGCGGAACAATGGTAAAAGCCACTTTGTTTTTAAAACCCTGTGGCTTGGTGACCCACGTGTGAATATTCAAAAAGATTCTAGTAACAAAGCAAAAGCTTATCAAGTCAAACAAATCTTACAAGCGATAGAAAGGATGAAACATGAACAATAATCATTATACATATCGTGTTTTGTGGTCGCAAGAAGATGAGGAATATGTCGGATTGTGTGCAGAATTCCCATCCCTTTCATGGTTAGATGCTCAAGCAGAGAAAGCTTTAAAAGGTATTATGGACCTTGTTTCAGAAGTTGTTGAGGACATGCAACATAATGGAGAAGAAGTTCCTCTGCCTTTGTCACATGGTAAATATAGTGGCAAGTTTCAATTAAGAATACCACCAGAACTCCATAGAAAACTTTCAATACAAGCCGCTGAAAATGGTGTGAGTTTAAACAGATACATTTCTTCTAAGCTTTGAATCTTTTAAAAGTCTATACGTACTAAAAGAAAACTAATTCTTATGAAAACCTCTAAATTAAAACAAATACCCGTTTTCAAGACGGATGAAGAAGCAGAAAACTTTGTTGATACTGCCGATCTTACAGATTATGACTTAACTGATTTTAAATCCGTTCATTTTGAGTTCTTACCTAAAGAAGTCTCTTGACTACCTCCCCACCTTTAACGATAGGGAGGGGAGTTTTGTTTTTAAGTTAAGCAACCTTTTTAATGGGGTTGTCTAAATTTGGTTCATAAGTTCGCAACAAAGAATCCATACGATGTGGAAGTTCTGAAGCTCCAAAATCTGTCAAAATTGCCAAGATTTTTGTAATATTGGGCACGTCATCTTGAAGCTTTAAAACCAGAGCATCTACGACCGATTCCATAACCTCAACTATAGCATTGCAGTCCTCATCTCCAATGCCTCGATGGTTAGAAAGCTTAAACAATGCCATCCACAAATCGCACAAAAAATCGACACTGCTATTCATTGTACACCTCCATGAATTTGCTCTCTTAAACATGCTAATCCTCTGGAGGTAATTTTTGTTGAAGGGAGTACCTTTTCTGTGCCATCTGGTCTTTGGATAGTAATAGCAGGGCAGTCCATAAAGCCTTTCTTGATTTTATCCTGATAAGGTAACAGAGGTGCCCCTGGAGCCCGTCGATAGACCCAATCATGTTTACGCAAGTAATCTGTTAAGTCCTTTGGTCTTACCTCTAACATCTTTGCTGCTTCAATAAGACCGAATAAACCATCAGAGCGTTTTAAACCTTCCAAAGCTTTTGCTTTTGGAGTCAATTCAGCAATAACATGATCTTTCTGCTCTATTTGATTTTGTAAGTGATTCAAGACACCAAGCAATGCTTCGGGTTTAGAGTAGTCAACTTGTGGTGTTGCTACTTGTTTCAAAAGCCGTTCACATTTGATAAAGTATAAACGAGCTTCTCTACCTTTCTTATTATTCTCAAGCATAGAAAGCTCTTTTGCTACACTTAAAGTTAGATGATAATCTTTAGAGGGACGACCACCTTGGAGGTTTTCCCCAAAATTGGTGAAAACTAAATAATCCTGATTTTCTAATAAATTATATTTGTTGATGCGATATTTAATCCAAGTAGAGAAATCTTTACCTCCTTCCAAAAACGCATGCAAATCACGAGCGTTAACAGTTTGAACAGTTTCCTGATCGATAACCTGTTCTCTAATTTCTATAAGAGTATTCATAATGAATTCCTTATGGTTAGATGTTTTTGATTGACACTCTAAGAAGAGTGCCGGGTGCTCAAAAACACGGCCATAAGTCCGTCGTTACACTTTCCCCGCAAGGGTATTGTATAGCGTAACCACACCCGACAATATTATTATACGCATGTAGCATATAATGAGTCAAAGTCTTTAATGTATAGAAGACTGATTATTTCGGTAACCAATCCGCTTATGGTTTAAGGTGTTTTTGAGGCACCTGATTCGATTATTCATACTCCTATCATAATGTCAAGCAGTAATATTACATTTTTCTAACTTATATAAGTACGTCTTTACTTTATTTGTCGATTCACTTTAAATTTCCACTTTACTTTTTTATTTATAGCGGAGGGGGAGGTAATGCTGGATACCCTTGATACAATTGCAATGATCGTGTGCTTGTTATCATTGCCAATGATGGTTGTCGGACTCGTTTTAGTATGTATAAAGAAATGGCGGAAAAACGGACTGAAAACTCTTGGTATTGGAGCTTTATTATTTATCGGCTCTGCGATAGTAGGTGCTTCTGTACACAAAGACAAACCAAATCAAATTACACACAATAATGAAATTGTTACCTCCTCTTCAACTGCGTCAATAGATGTCGCTACTCAAGATGAAAGCGTGACTCAGGCACCAGCTGAGAATACCGATAAGCAAATTACCTCCATTGAAGACAATAAATCAGATGAAAATGATGGGTTAGGTTTTTGGGGATGGTTTTGGTTAATTTTCTTTGCGTTTTTTGCGTTTTCCATTTTCGCTTATTGGCAAGATAAACGCAAAAAACTTTCTAAAGAGAAAGTTCCAGAACAGGCTTCAATGTCGCTCCCTCTTGCACATCCTTATTCTGATTTCTCAGTCGTTAATAAAACATCTCCAGCACTTAAAAATGAACAACTGGAAAAATGGATCAGGATCTTTCTCCTTTGTGCTCTATTGATTGGAGGCATTGTGGTAGTAATAAGTATTTCACCATGGTTATTAGTAGCCATTATTATTGTTTTACTTTTGGTGATCGCTCACTACTCTGAAAAGAAAAAAGTAAAACTTTTTGAAGAACAAGTTGCAATGTTGCTACCGGATATTAAAGTGTCTAGTTTTTCTGAAGCGTGTAAAATGTTTCAAGAGCTTGACGCAAGCGAATATGAATATCGTTTAGCACACAATGAAAAATTGTTGGGGGTTCAAGAACGCGTTTTCTTTGATATTAATAAAAAGATCACACTTAGAGGACGTCTTTTGGTAACCGATCAAGCCATTGTATTTGAAAGTCCTGAAAAGAATGAACGAACCACTTGGACACGAATTGCATCAGTAGCTATAACATACCATGAATGCCAAATCAGTCTCCGTACCGGCATACCACGGAATTACCAATTCACTGCCTTTTCAAGTCCAAGGTTTACAGCAGTAATTCGAGTTCTGGGACAGTTTTATTGATTTTTAAACACACAAGAAAAGATACGTTCATTGTTTTATCTCCCGCAAGATAAGCTTATACATACCGGATTCAGAGGCTTGGACATCTGTAACAGTGAAGTGCTCTTGAGAAGAGGGGGCTTTG
>NZ_JBHIOQ010000077.1:0-4509 GCF_042195565.1 Bartonella sp. AP88XZML
CACCCAGTTTCTCCATGTTGCTTGCCAATCACGTTTGATAGCATTCTTTCCTGCACAGGCTTTCCAAAAATCTCGAAACTTCGCGATTTCGACTTTCACACGCTCTGGAGGCAAGCCCGCTTCGATTGCAAAATCGTAATCGGGTTCGAAATCATCCGGTAATCGACAGCCCCGATTAGCTTTTGACCGCTTGGCTTTTTCCGGAACGTTTTCTTGCTCGTGAATGAGAGGTTGGTTTTCTGATGATGTCGCGTTTTGCTCTGATTGGCTCTCAACAGCATCAACCTCGATTGGCTCGTGAACCAAATCGGTGATTTCTAAATCTTCAAAATCAATTTCTTTTTTTGATAAAACGATAGTTTTATTTTTTTTTATATATATTATTCTTATTCTGGTTCTTTATAGCTAGATTTTGCTTGTCGTTTGCTTCAGCAAAAAAAACGTTTTGCTTATCTTTTGCTTCAGCAAAATTATTAATATGTTGTTTTATATTATTTTTTGCTTTTGCACCTTTTTTACCAGCCTCACTACGAACTTGCGATATGTGCTCTTTTTTATCAGAAAAATCTTTTAGCTCTTCTTCAACGCGCGTATTCCACAATCCATTATCTGTCTCAATAACTTTATCATTCCTCATTAAATATTCGACGATAGTTGCGAATTTTTTTCGTGAACAATGACAAACGCGTGCAAGCGTTTGAAAATCTGTTTTAAGTGGTTCTTTTTTTTCATACATGTAAACGAGAAGGGTTATATAAACGCCCCGTTGTTCCAACGTCATCACATCTGTACCACTTATCCAGTCATACAAATGAAATCTTATCCACGGCATACCATTAGACATGCGCATCCCCTTCTTTCATTAAATATAAAATTGCCAAAGCATCTGCTTCGTTGTCGTCACAAGGCGCGTGACCTTTTGCACGCATTGCCTTAATCAATTCTGCTTTTGAGGCATTTCCTTTGCCTGTCATTGCTTTCTTAATCGTACCAACGGGAATGCCTTCATACGGTATCTGATGATGTTCACACCAAGCTGTTAGAGTTGCCAGAAAGCCCCCATAAACATGAGAAGAGTCTGTACCCACATGCCGACGTACCTCTTCAAAATACACCGCATCAATTTCATCAACAGATCTCTTTAGTTCAGAAAGCCATTTCTTAAAGCGCAAGTAACGCATCCCACCGCCTTCAAAACGGCGTGATTGAAAATATTCTGTATCACTTGTGATAAAACCATCTGCATCACGAAGCGCCCAGCCAGTCTTAGTGCCTAGATCAAGACAGAGAATGGTTTGTGCATTAGTGATCATAATCTCCCCTTAAGGCTCTACGTATTTATATGTGTGCTATGACAGAGCGCGTTGTGATTGCTTGTCTTGAAAAAATATTTTTGAAAAAGTACCCTCCCAATGATTCTAAAAAAGTGGGGAGGGGAAAGATGCAAGAATGGATAAAGATATTTCTTACAGGTTTTTTGTCATTTATCGGATCTCTTTCAGTAGCGGTTATTTTAAGAAATAAAGACCGTAAAGAAGCAGCCAAAATCCGCAAAGATGATTTAGAAAAAGCTGCAAAAAAACGAGAAGAAGATAAAGAATGGATAAGCAAGCAATTTGCAGAAAGCCAGGAACAAACGATAGCCCTTAAAGAGCAAGCGATATCGACAAAAGATCTTGCCAAATGGTCAGAAGAACATATTAAAATTTTGTTAGATAACAAAAGAGTAGAGGATTTAGGAACGCCACCTTCCATATATACAACTGGACCCCATTTGCCAACAAAAGGCAAGTGGACGCTTCTTTGTTTAAAGATAAAAAACAATGCACAAACTGTCATCCACGTTTTAAATATAAAGCTAAAAGATGGTCCTCGCTTTATTCTTGGATATGGCATTAGATACAAACCAGAAACAAGATTGTGGCAAATGCAATCACCATATGTTAATCCTGATGCCAGACCAACGTCACACCCAATATCATCCGGATACTGTGAGAAAGCAAAGGATTTTCGAACGGGACAAGAAATCGATGTTAATATTTCTATAGCTCCCTCAGAAGATAAGTACACAGGAATCCTTATTTTTGTAGCAGCGCGTGAAGAAGATATAAAAGCCCAAGTTACTTTAATCATTACTCATACATCCCCATTGAAACCAGAAACAACAATGACTGTAACGACACAAACCGACCTCATAGACTTTAAAAAATTGCATTAACTCACTTAGGCAAACATTTTTATGCTATGATTTATTAATTTGATTTCTTTTTTTGATAACTTCATCCCTTAAGAGATCAAGCCTTAAGAGATCAAGCTTATCTTTGACTAAGATCATAAACAAGATCAGCTCATTTAAGCGATAAAAAGATAACAACTCTTGAGAAAAATAATTATCAAACCAAGTTGTAAAAACTTGCGTAAACGCAGATGAAAACCATTGATTAAAATCATCGTACGGCAATAACGGAAAATAATTTCTATCATCACGCGCAAAGATACTATACAGCATATAGACAAAATAACCTGTCGATGAGGGATCTATTCTTGTTTCAAAAGATGCATCTTGAGGCGAACGGACACCATAATATATGGTTGTCTCTCCAATATTATTAACAAGATCAATCAACTGGACCTTGCTTATAGTGATATGTGGGACATCTATCATCTCTGATCTTTCTTCTTTAAGAGTGTGAAGGGTGCTGTTGTGACAGAGCGCGTTGTGATTGCTTGTCTTGCAAAAATGTTTTTGAAAAAGGAACCTCGCAATGATTCATTGTTAATTAACAATCCTCATTTGTGGCTCAAATGACGCAAGTTAAAAAAGTTCTCCTGCGAAAATAAAATCTCTCAATTTTGGTTCTTCTTTTTTGTTAATTAAGCAAATGATTTTATTATTTAATTTATCAATTAGCTCCATTTGTGAAGCCAACTTTAATCTTTGTTCATACAGGGTCTTATTTTTTTGCTTAATTAAAGAGGATAGGTTTTCAAGTACTACTTGCTGTTGTTCAATTGACTTATCTCGCTCTGCAAGAGTTGCTTCATGCCATCTCATCCAACTATCAAATTTTGACTTATGCCATTCTTCTCGTTTTTTAAGAATTGTTGTGTGAGTTTCGTGTCGTTTCACAAGATCTTCTACGCTACAGTCACGACATGGTACTTTTCTCCATTCTTCCACCAATCTATTTCCATTCTTCATTTTCGTATTACAACCTATTAATCTACAAAACTGGGTGTAGATCTTCTTCAATATTCCGTTTCTCATGATCTTTCTTCTTTAAGCCTGTGAATTATGCTGTGGGTGTTTGTTGTTATCTGTAGAAGCAGCAATAAAAGCAGGCATAGAGCTAGAACCATCTTTCAACTTTTGTAGCTTGAGATAATTTATTACGGAAATCGATCCTCTTTTTTCCCACTTACAAACAGCGGCTTGAGTTACACCAAGCGTTTTAGCCATTTCTGATTGTGTCCAATTAAATTTGACTCGTATTGACTTAGTCAAATTTTTAAAATCTTCTCGTTGATCCATTTACAAGCTCCAATTACAGCTTTGTCTTATTTTATTCATATAATTATAGTTATATAAAGTCAATGAAAATTATCTTTATCAACGATAAAAAAATAAGGTAAGCAGAAGTATGAGTAATAAATCTAATATCATAAGCACACTAAAAAAGATTTTGACTGAGTTTAACTTAACGCAAGAAGATGTGGCCAAGCGGCTAAATGTAACGCAAGCTTCAGTGTCTAAGTGGTTAAAAGATTCTGATCCGCGCGGTTCTAATCGGGATGCTATTTTAGAATTATATAAAGAATTAACAGGAGATAATCACTTAACAACTTTTGTTCCTCTTATGGGCTATATCGGAGCAGGAACGCAGATAGATCCAAGCTTTGAACAAATTCCAGAAGATGGTCTTGAACAAGTAGAAATTCCTTTTGCTTTACCTGATGATATGATTGCTTTTGAAGTTAAAGGAGACTCCATGCTTCCAGCTTATAAAGATGGAGATATGGTTATTGTAAGACGGCGCCAAATCAAAACGATAGAATCCTTCTTTGGCAAAGAAGCCGTTATTCTCACACATGATAATAAAAGATATATAAAGAAGATTAGCAGAGGAATGAATGGTGAGATAGATTTGCTTTCTTGGAATGCACTCCCCATTAAAAATGTTAAAATTGTATGGATTGGGGAAATCTTTGCTATCTTGCCAACGGATTCTTACAGTAAAATGATTCGATCTTATCGCTAATTATCGCTATATTAAAAAGCACTTTTCTCTTCTTATTTTACAATATGTTATAATAATTTTTACAAAAAATATAATTTTTTATAATTTTTTGCTTGCTAATTTATAATTATAGTTATATAAATATATTATAAATTAACACAAACAATCGCCAAGGGGTGTTAGGGAGGAGAAATTATGGATAAGCCAATTCTTATTAATTCCAATGAAATTTTATTAGTTGTCTATGATGATGATCAAAACATTGGTCGGT
>NZ_JBHIOQ010000078.1:0-1177 GCF_042195565.1 Bartonella sp. AP88XZML
AAGTACTGCCATTTCAACAAAACGTTCCCAAACAATGCGGTTAAACTGAAAGGCAATGATATGTTCACGCCATTGTTTGACGTGCCGTCTAAACTGAATGATAGAGGTACGCACATTAGAAAAATTCCCCCGCGTAACGTCTCCAGTCACAACGGCATAAGGCATATTAAGTGCTGCACAAATTTTCAAGATATTGCGAAATTGAAAAGCCTCGTAAGAACCACCAACCTCAACAGGGGTTGAAAATGTAATTTGTTTTTCGCCATCGACCACGTTAACTGAGCCAGGGTAAATTGGATGCTCTTCGGGTACCTCTTCAATCTTCTTTTCTACCTTCTGTTCAATTTTCGTTTTTTCACGATTGTCCTCTAATGCCGCATCATGAGATTCCTTCCCTGTAATAAACACTGCAAAAAGAGCCGCTGTTTTTTTTCGTTCAAGCTCTGCATCATCATAGGATTCGAGTTGAAAGATCTTTGTCATAGCGCGCGTTATTTTGGGAGAACCGCGCAATTGTCCTGCGATACGGCGCTCTTTGATGTGAAGGACCATTTCAGCAGGGACGCGCACGCGCTCTTGGCTCTCAAAAGCCATATTTGCAGGGACATCATCATAGGGGTGATGTTCCCAGAAATGATAAGCAACGCGCTTACCACTGGCATTAAATTCAATCCCCATACGAATGTAATTGCCTTCAATCTCAGCCGGTCCATTGTAGGAAAGGTCCAACATTTCGGTGGGATAAACTTGTAATTGAAGCGGTACACCAGAGCGTCCGTAGAGATCAACATAATGTAATCTTACAAAGCATTCTCCGGTTAGAAAGACCTCTCGTGCAATGGTTGCTTGAAGTCCATAAAAATTGGCATCTTCATCATAGTCTGCTTCATCAACCCATTGCCACCATAAGTCTAAAAGCTTTTTCTTTTCTTCTTGAAAACCTTCAATACGAGGATAGGGTTTAATCCCATCACTAACAGCCGCAGAGACCCATTCTTCTGTTGCAGACCCATAAAGAGATTCATTATCATAGAGCCATCTTGAACGAGCAACAATGGTATCACCGCATTCTTCAATCGCTTTATTGATATGTTTCTTTGCGGGGTCAAAACCACCCATACGGCGGCTTTTGCTTGCCGCTTCAAAATGGGGATTGTGTTGACGAGAAATTTTAAAA
>NZ_JBHIOQ010000079.1:0-1414 GCF_042195565.1 Bartonella sp. AP88XZML
AAATGGACGCATCTCACGAGCAAAAACACCGCATGAACCCATGGATAAATTGGCAATTGAAATGCGTGCCAAACGCTTCTGCTTGACCATAGAAGAGGCTAAAAATCCGCTTTCCGGCACCTATATTGGGCGGCTTTATTTGCAAGGCGAAATCAATCAAGACCAATATGATGCTGCGCAAAAATATCTTGAAGTGAAAAACAATTACCTATGTGCAAAAGGATTGCCTAATGCTGTTTATGACAACTTTACTCCTTCATCAAATGAGGAGGCACAAAAACGGTGGATTGAAAGAGCAACTCATTGTTATGAAGTGACGAAAGAGGCTATCAAAGAAGCACAACACCTCTATAGACAGTATAATCTTTATGCTGCATTACAATATCTTGTTATAGAAGATCAATCGCTAACACATCTTGTTAGTTCTTTGCGTATTGTTCTTAATGCGCTTCATAAGCACTTTAGCCGTTAAAAAAGAATTGACATCAGATGAAAAATCATTAAAATGTGTATATATTTACACATTATGAGTTTAGGGAATGGAACAAGATAGCCGAAAAATCATTGCAAAATTAAAGCGTGATGGCTTTGAACTTGTCAAAGTAAAAGGTTCTCATCATAAATTAAAAAAAGATGGTAAGGTTGTTATTGTTCCACATCCTAAAAAAAATCTTCCGATTGGTACAGTACGTTCTATCGCACAACAAGCAGGTTGGTTAGAAAAAGGAGAAGAAAAATGAAAAGATTTTTTGCTCTTGTTCATAAAGATGAAGATTCTGCTTTTGGTGTTCAGTTTCCTGATTTTGAGGGGCTTTTTTCTGCTGCTGATGAGGAAGAAAATTTAATCGCAAATGCAACAGAAGCACTTCAACTTTATTGTGAAGATATAGATATAGTGCCTATTCCTTCAAAATTTGAGGAAGTCATACAACGGGAATCTGTCAAAACAGCTTTGTCAGAAGGAGCTTTTTTAATACAAGTCCCCTTTATTGAAAATGATGCAGAAGTAGTACGTACGAACATATCTATTGAAAGAGGGCTCTTACGTGCAATTGATGATTGTGCACAAGAAAGAGGCTTAACGAGATCTGCTTTTTTGGCAACAGCAGCGCGTCACGAGCTTAATATTTAGATTTTCTGCTTTTTTGGCTGTGTCAATACATACCTTTTTGTTTATAAAAACACCATATTTAGGTAAAAAAAAATAAAAAAACACAAGATCATGATTTTTTTTGTTGACATAGTGTAAAAAATCGTATTTAATGACGACACGGCACTGGTCGTATTGTGTCTAAAATTCAAAAATATCCCCAAAAATTCAGCAAAATGTGAACTTGAAACGTGGCTAGAAAGCCCTGTTTTCTTGCTAATTCTGGCTAATTAATTTTTCAAAGAATAAAAATCAATATTTGAC
>NZ_JBHIOQ010000080.1:0-7167 GCF_042195565.1 Bartonella sp. AP88XZML
AATAAGTATACGGATGAGAAAGTTTCTCATATTGTAAAAGATGGAGTTAATGAGGCTAATTCGTATACGGATATGAAGTTTTCGACATTAAATTATGCTGTTGAGGATGTTCGCAAGGAAGCAAGACAAGCAGCAGCTGTTGGTTTAGCGGTAGCTGGTTTACGCTATAGTGATATTCCTGGAAAATTAACAATCGCATTTGGTAGTGGTTTATGGCGTAGTCAATCTGCTTTTGCTGTTGGTGCAGGTTATACTTCAGAGAGCGGTGATATTGGTTCCAACTTGTCAATTACCACTTCTGGAGGTCACTGGGGTATAAGTGCAGGGGTTAATGTGATACTCAACTAATAAACGACTAAATCCATAAAATTGATTTGCCCTTTTCTTAAATAAGAAAAAGGCAAATTTTTTATCTTTTTCCAGAGCTCTCTAAAGCTATTCTAAATGTATAAAACTCCCGTAATTATATAAAATCCGAATATAAAAAGCCTCTGACAACTTTGTTGAGAATAAAAGACCTTAGTGGTAAAGATTCAAAAAATTGATTGCTATTATTTTGATTTGTTAAAATGCTTCACGCAATGTCAATACGAATATACCCTTTATTAAAAGGAGACAGTTTTAGCTTTTATTTTCGTATAGTTTTAAACGTATGCTTTATAATGCAACGATCTACAGATATGCAACGTACTCCAAACACAAGTATTGCTTTAGGGTAGTGGAGCGCAAACGGAAAAAGAATGGAGCGTTTCTGTAGGTAATATGGCTTACGCTTTAGAGAAAAGCAGTATCGCAATAGGTAGTGAATATAATAAGAAGAGCGAATACGGGGAAAATGATTATACTCTTTCGAAGAGTGATTATTCAACAGTAGTGGGAGCTGTTTCTAAAGTTTTAGAATATGGTTCGATTTCACTTGGTTACTCCGTGCATATACATTTGCTCAAGAAGCTATTTCTATGGGCTTCTATTCAAAAGCAAATGGGGTTGGAAGTATCGCTTTAGGTTCTTATTCTAAAGTGACGGTTGATGGGGGGCTATTGGGAACAACTCTGTGTCCGGTAGGGCTGATGGCGTTTTTGGGTATACGTCTCTTCTGCAAGGACCGGCTAAAAACCCTGAATCTCAATGGAAAAGTATGAAAGTTGCAGTAAGTATTGGTGTTCCTAGTAAGAATATAATGCAACAAATTATAGGCGTAGCAGCTGGTAGCAAACCTACCGATGCAGTGAACCTTAGACAGTTGCAGGATTTAGAAGAAGTTGTAAGAAAAAAGGGTGGAAACTGTTTATTGCTGGTGAGGAAGTTAAAGATATGGGTGCTAGATAGTACAATAAATTTTTCATCTGGAGTAAGTAACTTCAGGGTTAAAAGAGATAAGAACGATGAAAATAAGCTCATATTGAGTTTGGCTAATGATATAGCATTGAAAAGCATAACATTAGGAGAAAAAACAAAAGTAGATGCAACAGGCTTAGTAATTACTGATGTCCCGCAAATAACCACCGGTAGTATTAATGCGGCAAGTAAAAAAGTAACAAATGTTGCAGAAGGAACTAGCAATACTGATGCAGTGAATTTTTCACAACTGAAGGGAATAAAAGAACAAGTAGCAGTGAGTATTTTTGTAAAATAGGATACAGCAACGAGACACATTACCATTAGTAAGGATATAGATGGGGCATTTTAGTAAAAAGCTTTCATAAATCCTCTAATGAAATAAAAAAATCTTATTCACGAAAAATAAACTGATGCCTAAGCGGATAATCAATAGGTACAAAAATTATATTTCTTTCAAAGAGATCAAAGCTAAAAACGACATGCAACCTTTGATAGAAAAACGAAATCTATTCTAATATTAAGTATTTTTTTACCTTCCTCAAATTGACTTTCACAAACCTGCCTCTAATTACACCTCTAAAGGCGTTGCAGAAACGACAGCTTACGTCTTAATTTTATTTATGTCCTAAAAACACACGTTGTAAGAGCGCGGACATGCAAGGGAAATAAGAAAGCTTTAGGGCTCTATATCATACCTTTTTTGTGTTTTTAATCTATTATTATGAAGGGGTATTATGAAAAAATTATACACTACACAAAATCTGCGTGATTTGAGTTTTTTCGCTCACATCGTCGATCATCATTGTTTAAAGTAGCGTCGTTAGGAACTGCGGTTGCCTTATTTTTATCGAATGATGCTCCTGTTTTTTCAGCAAATCTCGATTTAACAAAAGCATCTCTCGAAAATGTGAAGAATGCTGCCGTAGTTTATCCGCAAAGCATCATCTCTGCGTATGATGATTATAACAGTGGTATGGATGGTTATAATTCTGTAATAAATGTTTTAACAGCTGACGGAAAATTTGCATGGGAAGATGCGCAAAACATCTTCACAGCGAATGGCACGCTCGTTTCTGATTCAAAAAGGGATAAGAGGGCTAAAAAAGCTGTTGTTTTAGATCCAGAGAAATATACGGCAAAAGAGAAAAGTTTTACTATAAACTCTATGGCTCGCGCTTCAGGGCTAGACGGTATTGCGATAGGTTCCGTATATGATAATCAAGATAGCATTGGGGAATATACATTCGCGAATGATTACTCCTCAAAGGTGAGGGTTGATGGTAATGGAGCTATTGTTATAGATAAGAATGCTGAAACGCGTGCGGCTGAAACGCGGGCGTATGGCAATGTTGTTCTTGGGGACGGTTCTTCGACTACATCGCTTGCTGGCGCTAGCGGTTACAGTCCTATCGAGCTAAGCGAAAAAAATAAAAACAGTGAGATATGGAAAAGTACTGCGCATGCAGCAACTATTGGTGATTATAAAAATAAGGTAACACGCCAGCTTGAAGGAGTGGCTGCTGGTAGTTATTCTATCGATGCCGTTAATGTTGCACAGCTAAAAGCGTTAAAAACTTACGTAGACCAAGGTTGGCAGCTATCTATTGGGGGTAAAAATGCCACAACGATTGGTATAACGAGCACGGTAGATTTGCCGGCTGCAAGTGATAACCTTAAGATTACAAAAGGTGCGGAAGACAATAATGTAAAATTTGATCTAGCTAACAATATTACAGTGGAACGAGTTACCGCTGGGAGAAGCTCTATAAGTGATGATGGCATTATATTTGCTGATGGGGCTAGAATAACTGTGGATGGTATTGATGCTGGCAATAAGCAGATTACAGGAGTGGCAGCTGGGGAAGAACCTTATGATGCAGTGAATTTTGCGCAGCTACAAGAGATAAAAAATCAAATAGCAGCAAATAGTCTTGTTAAGCAAGATGGTGGAGAAGAAGGTCGTATCACCATTGGTATAGAAACAGGTGGTTCTGAAATCAATGTTGCAAACAAATCTGGTGAAGATAGGATAATTTCCGGTGTGAAGGCTGCTGTAAACAATAACGACGCTGTTAATAAACAACAGCTCGATGGTCAGATTGCAGATGTTGTTGACACTATAAAAAGCAATAGCCTTGTTAAGCGAGAAGAAGAGACAAATCGTATCATCATAGGTAAGGAAATAGAAGGCACAGAGATTAATATTGCAAACAAATCAGGTGATGCTCGTGCAATTTCCGGTGTGAAAGAAGCAGTTAAGGATGATGAAGCCGTTAATAAAAAACAACTTGATGGTGAAATTGCAGATATCACGGACAGTATTAAGGTCATTAAAGAAGCAAATAACTTTGCGGTTCTTTATGATAAAAATGCAGATGGCACCATTAATTATAATAGCGTGACTTTGGGTGGTGATAAGACTACGGCACCAGTTTCTCTCCATAATGTACAAGCTGGTACAATTGCAAAAGGGTCGAATGATGCAATTAATGGTAGCCAGATTGAAAAAATATCTGGAGATATAGCAGGTATTTTTGGTGGTGATGCGGACTTTCACGACGGTATCTTGTTTGGTTCGCACTATCATTTATCGCACATTTCTGAAGATGGTGCAGCAGTAACTAAGGACCATAATAATGTTGGTACAGCTTTGACAGGGCTTGATGAGAATATAAACAATGTGAATGGTCGCTTAACACATGTAGCTAATGAGTTCACTCAGAAGATTGAGGGTGTTTCTAAAGATTCTCTATTGTGGAGTAATGATGAGCAGGCATTTTTGGCACAGTATGGAGAAAACAAAGAAAACAACAAAATTAAATTTCTTGCCAATGGAGATATTGCTGAAGATTCAACCGATGCAGTAAATGGTTCGCAGCTCTTTGCTACTAATCAGAATGTTACCACTGTTACGAATGATCTAGCAAAAATTTCTCAAAATACATCTAAATATTTTGGTGGTGGTGCAGATATATCTAACGGTAAGGCTCCCACTTACACTATTCAGGGTAAGCCACATAATGATTTTGAATCTACTTTTAATGCTGTTGATACTTCTATCACGAATATCCAAAATCAAATCACTAATGCAGCAAAGAATAGCCTTGTTAAGCAGGAAGGAGATGCAGGTACTATTACCATTGGTGTGATAACGGGGGGGACAGAAATTAATGTTGCAAACAAATCTGGTGATGCTCGTACAATTTCTGGTGTAAAAGCTGCAGAGCGAAATGATGAAGCTGTTAACAAAGCCCAGCTTGATAAAAGTATAGAGAAGATTTCTAATGATATTAATCTTACAAGTGCTGCTGCAGTTCTCTATGATAAAGAAAACGATACCGTTAATTATAATAGCATAACTTTGGGTGGTGATAAGACTACAGCACCAGTTTCCCTCCATAATGTTAAAGATGGGAAAATTGCTGAAGATTCGCATGATGCTATCAATGGTAGGCAGATTGAAAAAATATCTGGAGATGTAGCAAACATTTTGGGTGGGAATGCGGAATTTAGCGACGGTATTTTGTTCGGTCCGCTCTATCATTTATCGCGCATTTCTGAAGATGGCGTAGCAGTATCTAAAGACCATAATAATGTTGGTGACGCTTTGACAGGGCTTGATGACAATATCAACAATGTGAATAGCCGCTTAACACATGTAGCCAATGAATTTACTCAGAAAATTGAGGGTGTTTCTAAAGATTCTCTATTGTGGAGTAATGATGAGCAAGCATTTGTGGCACAGCATGGAGAGGAAAAAAACAATAGCAAAATTAAGTTTCTTGCCAATGGAGACATTTCTGAAGATTCAACCGATGCAGTGAATGGTTCGCAGCTCTTTGCTACTAATCAGAATGTTAACACTGTTACGAATGATCTAGAAAAAATTTCTCAAAATACATCACAATATTTTGGTGGTGGTGCAGATATATCTAACGGTAAGGCTCCCACTTACACTATTCAGGGTAAGCTACATAATGATTTTGAATCTACTTTTAATGCTGTTGATACTTCTATCACGAATATCCAAAATCAAATCACTAATGCAGCAAAAAATAGCCTTGTTAAGCAGGAGGAAAATGAAGGTACTATCACCATAGGTAAGGCAACAGGAGGTTCTATAATTAATATTGCAAATAATGCAGGCAACGATAGGACAATTTCTGGTGTGAAGGCAGCTGTGAATGGTAATGAAGCTGTTAACAAAGCCCAGCTTGATAAAAGTATAGAGAAGATTTCTAATGATATTAATCTTACAAGTGCTGCTGCAGTTCTTTATGATAAAGAAAACGGTACCGTTAATTATGGTAGCGTAACTTTAGGTGGGATGGATAACCAAGTCCCTGTTGCTCTCCATAATGTTAAAGATGGCATAATTGCGCAAGGATCGCATGATGCAATCAATGGGAACCAAATTAATAAAATATCTGGAGATATAGCAAATTATTTTGGTGGTGGTGCCTCGTTCGAAAATGGTGCCTTTAAAGGACCAAACTATAGTTTATCTGTTATTGTTGAAGATGGTCAGGTGGCAAAAGCCAATTATCATGACGTTGGCTCAGCTTTGAGTGGTCTTGATGCGAATGTGAAGAGTGTGAATACGCATCTGACGAATGTGGTAAAAGATGTCAATGAAAAAATCACGAATATTACACAAGAAGTCAAAGGGGACGCTTTGTTGTGGAGCGGTGATGAGCAGGCATTTGTAGCACAGTATGGAGAGGGAAGAACCAATGGCAAAATTAAGTTTCTTGCCAATGGAGATATTTCTGCTAACTCAACAGATGCTATAAATGGTTCGCAGCTTTATTTGATGAGCAACCAATTGGCTGCGTATTTTGGTGGTGGCGCTGGTTATAATAATGGAAAATGGACCGCTCCTACTTTCAAGATAACACATTTCAAGGCTAACGGGAGTTCTGCTGAAAAGAAGGATTATCATGACGTTGCCAGTGCTTTTGACGGCGTAAGTGAGAGTATGTCTAAGATAAACGACCGCATTCAAAATGTTGAAAACAATGTCTCGTCCAATGGTTTAAATTGGAATGAGCAGAAAAAAGCTTATGACGCTAGCCATGATGGTCAACCAAGTAAGATTATCAATGTAGCAGATGGTAAAATTGCAGAAGGTTCAAAAGATGCAGTCAATGGTGGACAGCTTTGGGAGACCAACGAACGTATCACTGGCGTTGAAAAAGATATTAAACATATTGAAAACAGAGTCGACAATATTTCCACTACGGTTACGAATATTAGTGAAACAGTTTTCAACATTGAAGACAGAGTTGATAATATTGAGAATACGGTTAATAATCTTTCTGATGGTGCAGTTAACTATGATAAAGATGTTGATGGTAAAAAGACCAATAAGATCACTCTAAAAGGTGGGAATGAAAGTGAACCTGTTATGATTAATAATGTTGCGGATGGTCGTATTGAACAAGGTTCGAAAGAAGCTGTTAATGGTGGTCAACTACATGATTACACTGAGCAGCAGATGAAGGTCGTTCTTGATCAATCAAAGCATTACACAGATCAACGGGTGAATAATATCGTTATCGATGCTATTGATGATGCCGTTGATCGGGCTCACCAATATACAGATATGAAGTTTAATATTTTAAGTTATGACATTAAGAGTGTACGCAAAGAAGCAAGACAAGCAGCTGCTGTTGGTCTAGCAGTGTCCAATCTACGTTACTTCGACGAACCAGGATCTTTGAGTGTCTGTTTGGGTAGCGGTTTATGGCGTGGACAATCGGCATTTGCTCTTGGAGCTGGTTATACATCTGAAAATGGAAAAATCCGCTCTAATCTCTCTGCCAC
>NZ_JBHIOQ010000081.1:0-3266 GCF_042195565.1 Bartonella sp. AP88XZML
TGGGAAAATTGAATGGCCCGTCTGGGTCACCGATAAAACCAAAGTTGAGATCCAAGCATGGGGTGGTGGGGGTAGTGGTGGCGGAGCCTATTTGTCAGGATTAGGAGGAGGTGGTGGAGGTGGTGGTTGTTCAGTCTGGTATGGCTATAAAGCCAGTTTAAAGGGTCATGAGAATATCACAATTGGTAAAGGAGGCGCTTCTGTTGCATCACGCAGTGCGACAGGAAATTCTGGAGGAACAACAGCTGTTGGAAAGAATTTTATTACGGCGACAGGAGGACATGGTGGTGGGGGTGCTTCTGCCTATCAATCTCACACGGGATTTGGTGGTGGTACGACTACCTACTATTCAGGCGGTGGCGGTGCTGGAGGAACAGGTGGAAACTTTGGTTTAGCAACGGATGAACATCCAGGAATTGCCAAAGGCGGAAATGGTTATGCTGGAACGAATGGAATTACGAGTAAAACAAGCGGTAATGGAGGCGATGCTGGAGGTGATACATCACGTGGTGGCTCTGGAGGAGTCGGCAAAGGTTCCTATAGTTCGGGAAAAGCAGGGCGTGGTTTTGGTGGTGGTGGTGCTGGCTCTCATGGAGATTCCTCTCCAAGCGGCGCTGGAGCTGATGGCGCTGTTCTTATAAGGTTATGGAAAGATTAAATACAAAACCAAAAATAGCGCAAGTCAAATTGATAGCTGTTGTATAAGCTGGCTTGTATGATTTTAAGCCCTTTTAAAGCCCTTTAAAGAGCTTTTTGACTGACAGTGTCAGTCTTATGAGAGAGTGAGATGATTGTTATGGTCTCTTCATTAATTTGGAGAGCAAAATGACAATAGAATTTAAACTTCGTATTCACTTTATTAAGAATGGCAAGGGATCTAAGTTTTTAGCAATATTTGATCAGACAGCCGTTGGTATGTTTGTAAAATCCTTGATGTTAACGTGCAAATTTATCCCCTCCATGCACCTATTCTTCTCTTTACGCATGAGGTGGAGAAAAGAAAAACAAGTCTAGACGATAAGGGTTTCTAATGGGATGTTACTGTTTTTTCCATTTTAGCACTTATAATGTAAGCTATTTGTTGACATTAACAGTATTTTACGCTATATAAAAGAATGATTAAAACGTTTAAAAGCAAAACATTGGCAGAATTATTCAAAACGGGAAATTCATCCAAGATTGATAAGAAACTTGTAAAACGTATCATGGTTCGTCTTGATCGTTTAGATATTTCTGAAAGACCAGAAGATATGAATCTTCCAGGATTCAACTTTCATTCTTTGATTGGATATTCACCCACTCGTTACACTGTCCACGTTAACGGACCATGGTGTATTACCTTTGAATTTGACTCATGTAATGCTTACCGTGTTGATCTTGAACAATATCACTAAGGATACAGTTATGAATGACATTCCTGCACAAAGAGATAAAAACCGTTGTCCTACTCATCCAGGAGAAGTTTTAGCAGAAATTATTCCTGAGACAGGCAAAACAAAATCAGAAATTGCGCAGATGCTTGGTATATCACGCCAACATCTCTACGATATTCTGAACGCAAAAAAGCCTGTTTCTCCTGCTATTTCCGCTTGTCTTGGCAAAATGTTTGGTGATGGAGCTGCTATATGGTTACGTATGCAAGCTAATTATGACGCTTGGCATGCTGAACGTGAAACAAATGTTAGCAAAGTTCCAACACTTCACGCTGTTTGATCTCTTCCTCACTCTCAAGGGATAATGTTTTATGGAATACTGGATAAATAATAATATTGAACAACATCCCCCGCTTTAAACATGTTCGTTGCCATTTAAAATATCATCTAAACCACGATCTAAATCGTCTAATATATTTTGCGGTGCATCTGCATAAACAAAAGATTGTGCACCAGAACGCGCTTTTATTAATTCATGATATAAATCAACAGGAAGCATAATGATTTTTTCACGCCCTCGCTTTGTCAAAGCTACAGGTGTAGACATAGCCTCGTCTAAAATATCGCCTGCCCCGCGGTTTACATCTGTAAAACTATATTTTTTCATATGCACATCCTATCTTTAATGTATAATACGTATTATACGTATAATGTGTATTATGTGAAGATATTTTATACTGTTAACCACCTCCCCGCCTAAAAGACGAGGAGATAAAATCATGTTTTTAAAGTTAAGCAGCTTTCTTAACAGAATTTTTCAAACTCGGATCGTAAGCTTTCAACAAAGGCTCCATAATAGAAGGAGGTTTTAAAGATCCAAAATTTGTAATCATTACCAGAACTCTGAGTGCGTTTGGTGATTCATCTTGAAGTTTTAAAATCAAAGCTTTTTCTATTGCATCCATGGTCTCAATGAGAGCATTAAAAGCTTTATCTTCGACATCATCACGATCAGAAAACTGAAACAATGCCATCCATAAATCACATAAAAAGTCGATACTGGTATTCATTGCACACCCCCAAAGATTTGTTCTCTTAAACATGCCAATCCTTTTGGTGTGATTTTTGTTGAAGGCAGCACCTTTTCTGTACCATCCGATCTTTGAATGGTAATAGCAGGACAATCCATGAATCCTTTCTTTATCTTATCCTGATAAGGTAATAGAGGCGCCCCTGGAGCCCGTCGATAGACCCAATCATTTTTCCGCAAGTAATCTGTTAAATCTTTTGGTCGTACTTCAAGCATTTTCGCTGCTTCAATAAGACCGAACAGCCCATCAGAGCGTTTTAAGCCTTCTAAAGCTTCTGCTTTAGGCTTGAGTGTACTCACCTCATTTCTTAAGTCTTCTAATTGATTGATACTCTCTAAAAGGAGCTGTTTAATCGTAAGAGGATTTTCCAATGCATTGGCAAGATCTATTCGTGGTGTTGCTACTTGTTTTGCACGTTTTTCACATTCTATAAAATATAAACGAGCTTCTCTACCTTTCTTATTGTTCTCCACCATAGAAAGTTCTTTGGCTACACTTAAAGTGAGAGCATAATCTTTAGAGGGACGACCACCTTGGAGGTTTTTCCCAAAATTGGGAAAAACTATATAATCTCTGTTTTCGACAAAATCATATTTGTTGATGCGTTCAGTAATCCAGTCTGCAAACTTTTTACCTACTCCTAAAAACGCATGTAGATCACGTGCATTTACTGTCTGAATCGCATCGCCATCAATGACTTGTTCTGTAATTTCTATAAGAGTGTTCATGATGAACTCCTTGTTGACTAATGTTTTTGATTGACACTCAATGAAGAATGCCGGGTGCTCAAAAACACGGCAAC
>NZ_JBHIOQ010000082.1:0-17862 GCF_042195565.1 Bartonella sp. AP88XZML
ATATTGTGCAACGATCTGGGGGCGTGTTTATGGCAATGCAAAAATCAATAAAAAAAGCAAAGTAAGGTTGGTTCCAAAAAAATGTGAGGTTTATGAAAGGGATAATGTTGTCAATATAACTGATAAAACAGAATAAAGAACGGCGTGGGGGGCGTGCTTTCTTTATGGTTATAAACGCATATAAAACGCATTGCTATAAACATATCATAAAAGAGAGAGTTTAAAAAAGAAAGCCGTGCCAAATGATATGACGCGGCTTTCAAATGTTTACCTTTATGAATCATTCCAAATGCAATAATGAAACGCATATATACAAAACGTATCATATTGCAAGTGCTCTATGAGAGATATGAAAACTTATCAAAAGAAACGTAAACGATGCGTATGATCTTTAATCACTTATTTGAATAAGAGAGCCTATAAACGCTTTTCGTTGCTATCAAACGTATCAAACATAACGTCTTTATCTTTAAAGAGATTCATTTAAAACAAAGCACATGATCATGACGCTTCTTTTAAAAACGTTTCAAAATATTAAGCTCAAAATCGAACTGAGTGAATTAAAAGAACGCTTTGTCTAAAATCAAACAAATCAAAAGCAAATGCTTATTAAACAAATGTCTTTTTAAAAACGTTCTTTTACATTTATGAACATTGGTTTTTAAAACAATCTCTCATAAGACAATAAACAACCGCTTTTATAAAATGTAAGGTTTTCAAAATTTTGCTCTGCTGTGAAATCTAGATCTTCGTTTTTCATAAATGAAACGTTCTTAAGAGCAAATGATAACTAAGTTACAACTGTAATAAAAAAAAGTTTTAACGTTTCTTATAAAGATCTCATTTTATGTTTCAAACGTTTAAAGGTTCATTTAAAGAGGTTCTCATAAGCGTATTTGTACTTTTCATTAAAACCTAATTTCTTTAAAAATTAGCCGGTCCATTTTGGGGATGTTATCTTAGAATAGAGCATTCTTAAATATTACAGCTTTTGACTCAAAATTAAGTAAAAACCGATACCTTATGATGTTACAATGGTTTTGAAGTTTGTTTGCTTATCTTTGTCTTAATAGCTGCCCCCAAATTTGGAAAGAGCTCATTTGGTTCCGTATTTTTAAACTATAACTTTTAAAACGTTTTTAGTACCAAATCTAAAGTAGATAGTAATTCTACTGCCATGGCACTATTTGCTTCCATTTTTTTGTGGAAGCGAATAGTTCCATTCTTAAAGACTAGCCTGCAATCTATTCATTAAAAGGCTTTTCATTTCATAAGATATAGCATTTTGAATTTCATGACCTTTATTTCCTACCTTCGGTAAAAAAATACCGTGGTTATAAAATCGATCTTGTCTTTAAATCCTTTTATGCAATCTTTAAAATGTTCGGTGTTATGATGATGCTGTTATGACAGCTCTCTATTTTGCGCTCGCCAATTTTGAGGACTGCAAATCTTGTGTTTTTATCATGCGATTAACAATCCAATCATTAAAACAAGATGTGATCTTTAAACGTATGTTATCGATATTTTCAAACGACTAAATTTTTAAACAATGCGATTTCTGCTGTGATAAAAACGTATCATAAGATTTATGAACTGTTATGAATGATAACTGCTTTTCATTTCATTTGAACGTTTACATGCGTTATAATATTTACATCATGATTTGCTTTTTATGGTCTATTCATACATGGCAATCTTATATAAAAAATGGTCAAATGAATCATGCATAAAAGTGTGGATTCTTAAGTGGATTCATGTAAAATAATTGCAAACAACCTATTGACTTTATTGTATTTTTTGATATTATATTTTACATATCAGAAGCAGAGTTTGCTTTATAAAGCTATTTTTTCCTAGCATTTATAGAATACATGGTTCATAAAGTCATCTAAATTCATACTATTGTTGCACCATTTATTAGTAACAGAATGTTCAATCAATTTGTACTCTATTGATAAAATTTTGAGGAATCTGCGTTGTTTCCTTTGCCATTTCTGATGCGTTAAATACAATTCTGCATCTATTAAGTGCTCTGTCTAACATATGTTTCAAGTAATGACAGTTGATCATTGAACTCACACATCATACCAACGACTTCAAACCAAAATGATCTTGCAAACCCTATAGCTCTGCTATTTATAAACTGATACAATCTTCCAGCAGATGAAATGTGTTTCTTCCATCGGAATTATCGCCATTTTAGCTCATGCAACCCAATACAAATAGCTTTTAGATAAGCCATAATGCCCTCCTAATTGCTATTATCGCTTACTGAATTAAGAGGAATTAAATTATAAGTTTTACTTCTGTCTCATTTATCTATTTCTTCTATCAGCGCTGAAATATATTTTTTATTCCTAAATTTTCTTTTTATAATAAAATGTTATGCCAATATATGCACTTCATTTGAGAAGCTTTCTGATAGCTCAGCTTTCAACACTGCCCATTTTGTGGTATTGTGTAAAAATCTCTCTTTTTAATGTTATCATAAAGATCTTGAGGCAATTATATAAATTAAGCTACAGTTTTCTACTTTCTGTTGAAAAAGCAGATATAGTTTTTATCAAAAAAGCTTTTTTCTAGGAAATATTCTATGTACATTCAAATAGAGCCCTAAAGCTCTTTATTAAACCTTATAAAGTTCTTTGAAAATAATATTAATATCGTAATATAATCCTAAAAATAAAATCTGCCCTTTCCTTTTTCATCAAAAGCGGTAAGTAAATTACCGTATATCGCTTATATAAAGGGGAAAACGCAATGCTTAAAGAATTCAAAGAATTTGCCCTAAAAGGTAATATGATTGATCTTGCTATCGGTGTGATTATAGGGGGGGCTTTTGGTAGCTTGGTCAACTCAATTGTCAATGATATTTTTATGCCAATCATTGGGCTGATTACGGGTGGAATTGATTTTTCTAATATGTTTATTCAACTTGCTGGCGAAAAACAAGCAACATTGAGTGCCGCCAAAGCAGCTGGAGCAACCATTAGCTATGGACACTTTATTACTTTACTTATCAATTTTCTCATTATTTCTTGGGTTCTTTTTTTATTCGTTAAAGCTATGAATAAAATTCGTAGAAAAGAAGAAGAAAGCCCCAAAAAAACGTCTTCAGAAGAACAACTTTTAACAGAAATTAGAGATCTTTTGGCTAAGAAAAAATAATTTTATGCAAGATTTACATCATGGAACACGAGGAAAAAACATTTCCACAGTTGTTCCATGATTGGGTTTTGAGAACAGTAAAAATTGTCCCCCTCTTTCTTCCACCATTGCTTTACACATTGGAAGGCCTAAACCTGTTCCCATAAAAGCGCTATCACCAGATCGGCCATCTTTGCGCTCTACTTGACCATACGGTTGCAGTGCCTGTATAATTTCTTCTTCGTTCATCCCTATACCATTATCACTCACTGAAATTTTTACACGTTCTTTTCTATAAGAAACGTGAACAATAATCTGTCCACCCAAAGGTGTAAAACGAATAGCATTGGAAAGAAGATTCCATATAATCTGGCGAAACACTTGTTGTGATACAGGAATAAATGGAACGTGAGGTGGAGCAACAATACGCATGATAATGCCGTTCTGATTGGCTTGAGTTTCAAGAAAAGCTATCGTTGCACGTAAACAAGATATTACATCAAATGTTTCATAAGTAAGGGAAGAATCAATCTGATTATCGGAACCAGAATAATTTATCTTCGAGCACTCTAGTAATTGATTAATCAGCAATAATATATGTTTTCCAGAGGAAATAATATCGCGTAAATATCCATGATAGCGCTCATTTTCTATCGAACCAAAACGGCCTTCTCTCATAATTTCTGCAAAACCAATAAGAGCATTCAAAGGTGTTCGTATTTCATGAACAACTCCAACGATTTTATCCTCTTCTGCTTTTTTTTCTCCTGATGGAACTGTTTGTGTCCTATCACGCAACATAACAGCATAATTGCCTTGCTTTGCCAAAAATACAATCGTTATCAAAACGGTTATATTTTTATGATTTTTTGTCATTAA
Organism: Bartonella sp. AP88XZML; assembly: GCF_042195565.1. Taxonomy (NCBI): domain Bacteria; kingdom Pseudomonadati; phylum Pseudomonadota; class Alphaproteobacteria; order Hyphomicrobiales; family Bartonellaceae; genus Bartonella; species Bartonella sp. AP88XZML. Next base: position 4,030 of record NZ_JBHIOQ010000082.1, read on the forward strand.
ATCAGCGGTTTCACTGCGATTTAAAACCTGATTTTTTCCCTCCATACGGATTGATTTAAAATATTTTTCAACCAAAAGTCGGCTTTGCAAAGTAAATAATGAAGAGAATAGCTGTCCTCGTAGTTCATTTATTTCATAACCCATTAATGCTAAGGCTGCCCTACTCGCTGATTGAATAAAGCCCTCTTCATCCAACCATAAAACACCATCTGTTGCTGTATCCAACAATGATAAAACTGCAGCGGGCTCTTTTACGAGAGCTTGTTCTATAGCATTTACCGACAATGTTTGTGCATATGGTAACTGAATAGCTGTTTCTTCAACTAAATTTTCTTCTTTTACCGATGAATTCAATTCATCACGCAATTGCTCTGCAATTTCACGAAAAGCTGAGCGTTCTATCTCCGTAAGACATAGCATTTCTGTTTCTAGCTTTTCATTTCTTTTTTCTTGGACTTTTTTTTGTATTTTTAAAACACCAAAGCCACGAAACCCCTTAAGCTGCTTTGTAACATCAAAAATTGGCAAAGCCGACAATTCAACATCAAGCCATTGTAAGCAACCATCAACAGGCCATTGAACAATCTCTTTACTCCAAGGCATAGCCGCTTCAATAAAATGACTGAGAACCAGATATCGATCATCATTAAATTGATGAGCAAGCTCATGAAAACTACACCCTAAAATAGAAGAAGAGAGAGGACCAACAACTTCAGCTAGCTCTTTTGAGACTTCACAAAACAAACCATTGTGATCGATTTCCCACGTAAAAGGCCGTGGCAAAAGCTCTGGTGTAAAACGAAAAGCTTCTTGCTGACATTTTAATTCATTTGTATTTAACTTTAACTCATCTGCTTTTAATGGCATAACTAAAACTAAAAAGTGTTGGATTTACTCTCAAATGAATAATGCTAATTTGTTTACAATTATCTGTTCTGGTTATAATAACTTGATATCTCATATCAATTGTCTGTAGCAAAATTTTGACTGTTTCATCAACAAAACAAGAATAAAAAGAAGCTTCCAGCTCTGGTTGCTCATTCACCCATTATTGTAATAAATCTTGTTACAATAATGATAACATCTCCCTCGCATAAATAGTACTCAAAAAGAATACACTTATTTTACGCATTCATGCGCCTGTTTTGAAAAAATAACTCCCAAGATCCCCAAGCTTATTTTACGACAGCATCCGTAAATGGTGTAATGTAAAGGTCCCTATAGAGGATATCAAGGCATTGTGCATTACCATTTTTATGCTTATAAAAGAGCTGGTTAGCACCATCATTATACTAATTTCAGCCCCTAATGTCACCAATAGTTCTTAGCATTTGAAGGCATTCATAAGCAGCATTTTTAACTTTTTTACTCCTACATTATTATGATACGCAAGGAAATGGTTTTAATTGTTTCAACAGAAACAGATTTGAAATGAGAAAATCTTACAATGTTTGAGACTTTTATTCACTGTGAATAATGATAAATTACTATCAATCAATATACTGCATTATAAAAATCTCTTTTTCAAATAAAGCTTCTCGTAAGAACACCTTTCTTGAGCCAATAATATCAAATGACAATAAATTCAGCGTAGCGCTTTAAAGTACCCCATGCAACAGAACTTGCATATTGGGCATTTTTTTATGATGCTCTCAATAATCTTCCAAAGATCTTTCTTTCATTAGAATCGCTACAAAAGAAAAAAAATATGCCACCGCACTATTTTATTAAAAAATTCTCTGTAGAAAAGAGAACACAAATCATATGTCCTCATATAAAGATTTGTTTAATTTCTTTATATTCCAGATCATTTAGAAATGTTAAAAATATCTCATAATCTCCTTTGATATCAGCTTGTTTACCTCGTCAGAAGTCTTAATACAAAAGATCGCTTTTTCTTTATTACTCTCCATTTAAATTTTTAATATTATATAAAAAAATAAAACAAGCACATTTAAATAATGACTGTCAAATATTTAAAAAATTGCATATTTTTAAATGTGTTTGTTTATTTTACTTCATTGAGTAAAATTTCACGTTTTCCAACATGATTAGCGGCTCCAACAATGCCTTTTTCTTCCATCCGCTCGACGAGAGAAGCTGCTTTATTATAGCCGATTGAAAGTCGGCGCTGAATATAAGATGTTGAACATTTTTTATCACGCATAACAATTTTTACAGCTTGGTTATAAAGTTCCTCACCCTCTTCATCAAAATTTTCTTCCTCAGAAATTCCAGCAGCTGAATCAGCAGAATTATCCTCTTTGTTATCGTCTTCATTATCTGTTACCGTTGCTAAATAATCAGGTTTACCTTGCATTTTTAGATGTGCAACGATGGATTCAACTTCTTCATCAGAAACAAAAGGTCCATGAACGCGCACAATGCGTCCACCACCTGCCATATGAAGCATATCCCCCTGACCTAAAAGTGTTTCAGCACCTTGTTCACCCAAGATCGTACGACTATCAATTTTTGATGTTACTTGAAAAGAAATGCGGGTAGGAAAGTTCGCTTTAATTGTACCTGTGATAACATCAACAGAAGGACGTTGCGTTGCCATAATAAGATGAATACCTGCCGCACGCGCCATTTGCGCTAAGCGCTGAATGGCATTCTCTATCTCTTTCCCTGCCACCATCATAAGATCAGCCATCTCATCAACAATCACAACAATATAAGGAAGCTGCGTGAGATCCATGGCTTCTTCATGATAAAGCATTTCCCCTGTTTCCTTATCAAAACCCGACTGAACAGTACACATGATCGTTTCGCCTTTTTGAGCTGCAAGTGCAACGCGTGCATTAAAACCATCAATATTACGCACACCCAACTTAGCCATTTTGCGATAACGCTCTTCCATTTCACGAACCGCCCATTTTAAAGCTGTTACTGCTTTTTTGGGATCTGTGACAACGGGTGTTAAAAGATGTGGAATGCCATCATAAACAGAGAGCTCTAACATTTTAGGATCAACCATGATCAAACGACACTGCTTTGGTGTCATACGATAAAGAATCGACAAAATCATTGTATTAATTGCAACAGACTTGCCTGATCCTGTTGTTCCTGCAACCAATAAATGAGGCATTTTTGCTAATTCTGCAATGACAGGTTCACCATTAATCCCTTTCCCCAAAGCAAGAGCAAGTTTAAATTCACTTTCACGAAAAGAACGTGTTTGGATTAATTCCCGTAAATAAACAGTTTCACGAACCGCATTGGGTAACTCAATCCCGATAACATTACGTCCAGGAATTACAGCAACGCGTGTAGAAATAGCAGACATAGAACGCGCAATATCATCAGAAAGATTAATAACGCGCGATGACTTTACACCCGCAGCGGGTTCAAATTCATACATTGTTACCACTGGCCCTGGATGAACATGGATAACTTCACCCTTAATGCCAAAATCTTCCAAAACACTTTCCAAAAGTCCAGCACCACGTTCCAATGTTTCTTGAGGAATCATCGTACCTTCGTGAAAAACAGGTTCCTGTAATAAGTTGATCGGAGGAAATTCATAAACATCACAGTCAATAGATTGAATATTTTGCATAAAAGCAGAATCATAATTACCTAATGGCATACGAGTAGATTGCAATGTTTTAGTTTTACTGTTTGCTTGCATCACAGAAAAATCTTTTGAATTCTTTGTGACGGCTTTGTTTATACAATCAACAGTATTATTGGCGACAATATTATTGGTATTTTCAGTCTCTATACTAACCCCTGCATCACTTAACGCCCCTGTATTACTTAACGTATGAGCAGAATCTTCAACAGAAAGCTTAGAATGACACTCTTTATTTGTATGCATTAAATCAGAAATTTTCTCAACACCTCGCATTCTTTCCGCTGGAGATTCTGATGTAATTGAATCATAGAGTTGTGGAAAGCGGTATTCAAGAACACGGTAAAGAGCAGTTATTGACTCATCAAAGGCTGTGGGGATATCAGGTGTGAGTTCATTTGTCGTATCAATTGATGTTCCATCCTCTTTTGAAGTTTGAGTCTCCACATGTTCAAATATCAAAGATTCACACTCAAAAAAAGCATCATCGGAAAGATGCAACGCAGGTTTTATTTTTTGTAGCACATTTTCCACTTGTAATTTATGTTCTTGTTTATCCTCCTCAAGTGGAATATTTGCTGACGGCATATGAATAGCTTGTCGTGATAACTGCTTCAAAACCGTTGAATGACAAACTGATGTTTTATTCTCTATTGATTGAGGATTAATGACTTTTTTTGTCGAAAGAATATTTGTTGTTTTCTTGTTACAACGTACAATACCTGTATCTGTAATTTTTTTTTGATCTTGCTTCGTAAAAATTTTAAACTGTTTTGCAAAAACTGGATCTGTTTCTATACGACGACGCAAAATCTCAACTTCTGGGGTTCTCGTGAAACGGACGTTTTTTCCGAGGGCAAATGCCTTTTTCCACACTTCCGGATAAGGAAATATCTCAGTAATCTTAACAGATAAATCTTCTCTTGATGCACCTTTTGTACCATCATCAGAAAAAGAAGACGTAGAAATAGATTTTGTTTTCGAATTATGCATGGCACCCAACAAATTTATAGCAATGAGAAAAATAACCTTTTCAAAAAGAATTCGTAGAAACTATCATACGAAGGTTAATAACCTTTTGCTGATGGTTACTTTTAAATGAAAAAAATAGTGCCATAATGCATATTCATAATCTGCCTTTTGCATATTTACGATATAAATTGCCTAGTTTATGGTGTCATAGAGCTCGTATTTCATTTGTTTTGAAGAAAACTTCATGATAAAAAAGCTTCAAGAAAATTGTCTATGCCTCTCTTTCTCTCCCTTTTCATAAAAGAAACTAGTTTCAATAATACAATAAGCATTGCTCTATTGAATTCTCCATGATCAATTATCACAATATAATCTAATTTCTCGCGTTTTTATAAGATTACCCTTGTTATCCTCGTTTAAAAAGGCTTAGACTAAGACAATCATAATTACATAAATACAAATAGAAAAAAGGGAGTGAATTATGTTTAATAAACGGAAATTTTATATCAATGGTCTATGGGATGAGCCAAGCACTCCTCACGATTTTGACGTCATTAATCCATCAACAGAGGAGACTTGTGCTGTCATTAGCCTTGGAAGTACAAAAGATGCCGATAAAGCAATTAATGCGGCTAAAGAAGCCTTTCAAAAATGGAAAACAACATCACCAAATGAGCGTCTTGGATTTGTTGAGAAAATTCTAGAGATCTACGAAAAACGTTCCAAAGACATGGCAAAAACCATTTCAATGGAAATGGGGGCACCAATTGATATGGCGCTTAATGCGCAAACTGCAACTGGCAGTTCCCATATTCGCAATTTTATCGAAGCTTATAAAGAGTTTTCGTTCCAAAAAACTTTAATAAAGGGAAATGAGCAAGCAATCCTTCACTACGATCCTATCGGCGTCGTAGGATTAATTACGCCATGGAATTGGCCCATGAATCAAGTAACTCTTAAAGTTATTCCTGCTCTCTTGGCTGGCTGTACCATGGTGTTAAAGCCCTCTGAAATTGCGCCTCTTTCTGCTATGCTTTTTGCTGAATTTTTAGATGAAGCCGCACTTCCAGCCGGTGTTTTTAATTTAATCAATGGTGGTGGTGCAACTGTCGGCTCTTACCTCTCTGCACATCCAGATTTAGAAATGATCAGCTTTACTGGTTCAACTAGAGCAGGAAAAGATATTTCTAAAAATGCCAGCGCTACTTTAAAAAGAGTCTGTCTGGAACTTGGGGGAAAAGGAGCGAATATTATCTTTGCTGATGCCGACTCAGATGCTGTTCAACGTGGTGCACGACATTGCTTTTATAATAGTGGACAAAGTTGTAATGCACCAACTCGTATGCTTGTGGAACAGAGCATCTATGACAAAGCCGTGAAAATAGCCAAAGATATTGCAGAAACAACAAAAGTAGGACCAAACTGCCAAGAAGGAAATCATATTGGGCCCATTGTTTCAAAAAAACAATATGATAAAATTCAAGATCTTATCCAATCGGGAATTGATGAAGGTGCAACTCTTGTTGCAGGCGGGACTGGTTTACCAAACGGAATGGAACGCGGTTATTATGTCCGTCCAACAGTCTTTGCTGATGTAAAACCTCATATGCGTATTTTTAAAGAAGAAATCTTTGGTCCAGTTCTCTCGATTCTTTCTTTTAGTACAGAAGAAGAAGCCGTCGCTTTAGCGAATGAGACTGAGTATGGTCTTACAAACTATATTCAATCGCAAGATCGCAACAAATGTCGTCGTATTGCGGCACAAGTACGCTCTGGTATGGTAGAAGTTAATGGACATGGATTACCCAGTGGAAGCTACTTTGGAGGTGTAAAATTTTCTGGGCGCGCTCGTGAAGGAGGACATTGGGGAATTAAAGAATTTCTCGATAGTAAAGCAATTTCGTACTGGTAAAATCTTATTAAAAACTTAATAGGAATCGTATGGTAATACAGAAAATAACGGATGAAGGTGCTCTTGGGCAACGTCTTGATCAGTGGCTCGCAAAACAATATCATGACGTGCTCTCACGTTCGCGTTTGCAAACCCTCATCCGTGAAGGCTGTCTTAAAATTGATGGTCAATTCATAAAGGAACCAAAAACAAAATTAAAACCTAACCAAATAATTGAATTGGAAATGCCGGACCTTCGTGATGCAGAACCTAGCGCTGAAGCCATTGCATTGGACATTCTTTTTGAAGATGATCATATCATTGTTATTAACAAACCAGCTGGTCTTGTTGTTCATCCTGGGAATGGAAATTGGACCGGTACATTGGTTAATGCCCTTATTTACCACTGTGGGAATAGTTTATCTGGTATAGGTGGTGTTAAACGCCCTGGCATTGTCCATCGTCTTGATAAAAATACAAGCGGTGTTATGGTTGTTGCAAAAAATGATCTAGCTCATAAAAGTCTCAGTGCTCAATTTTCTGATCATGGACGTACCTGCGCATTAGATCGACGCTACCATGCCTTGATTTGGGGAACACCTCAGCGCAATGTCTGGACAATTGATGCATCACTTGGCCGTTCGCCCCATAACCGGACAAAGCAAGCTGTCATCCATAACCAAAACCCTTATGCTCGTCATGCTGTTACACATGTTTCTCTGCTTGAAAAATATGGCTCTCATGCAGACTCAACATCTTTTGCTAGCCTTCTGGAATGTCGCTTAGAAACTGGACGCACCCATCAAATCCGTGTTCATATGACTCATATGGGGCATCCACTCATAGGCGATACAGTTTATGGAAACGCTTTTAAAACAAAATCAAACACATTCAACCCCACTATTAGAAATGCAATCGATCAATTCAACCGACATGCACTCCATGCTGCAAGTCTTACTTTTGAACATCCTTCTACCGGTAAAGTTATGTCGTTTTCCGCACCACTGCCTCAAGATATGGCTAAACTTATTAAGCTTTTTAAAAAAATGAATTGAAACTTTTCCCCTTCTCAAGATTTCACAATAAAATATCTTTTTTTGAACAAAATTGAAAAATATGCTAGAGTGAGGTTATGAGGATAGTTAGCTATCTAAAACATAGAATTTGCCTTATCAGGGAATTCAGATGAAAGGAGGGTGCTATATGGCCCATATGAATTTATTATCAGTAATGACAGGTGATGGTGGTTTAAACCGTTACTTGGAAGAAGTGCGTCGTTTTCCAATGCTTGAGCCAAAAGAAGAATATATGTTAGCTCAGCGTTACCGTGAGCATAATGATCTAAAAGCTGCGCATAGGCTAGTAACCAGCCATTTGCGTCTCGTAGCTAAAATCGCGATGGGATATCGGGGCTACGGACTTCCCATTGGGGAAGTCATTTCAGAAGGCAATGTTGGACTCATGCAAGCTGTTAAACGTTTCGAACCAGAGCGGGGTTTTCGTCTTGCAACCTATGCAATATGGTGGATTAAAGCGTCAATCCAAGAATATGTATTGCGCTCTTGGAGTTTGGTGAAAATGGGGACAACAGCTAATCAAAAGCGCTTGTTTTTCAACCTTCGTAAGTTAAAAAGTAAACTTCAAGCACTTGATAGTGGCGATCTCAATGCAGAACAAGTGAAAGAAATTGCAACCCAGTTGAATGTCACAGAAGATGAAGTTGTATCAATGAATCGTAGGCTTGGTGGTGACACTTCACTCAACGCACCAATTCGGACAAAAGAAGGAGAAAACAGCGAGTTACAAGATTGGTTGGTGGATGAATCTAACGATCAAGAACAAATTTTAATTGAAAAAAGTGAATTAGAAAATCGCCGTTCCATGCTCATAAATGCCATGGACAATCTCAATGAACGCGAAAAACGTATATTCAAAGCGCGTCGTTTAAATGATGTACCACTAACCCTAGAAGAACTCTCTGGTGAATTTAATATTAGTCGAGAACGAGTAAGACAAATTGAAATGCGTGCATTTGAAAAAGTACAAAACTCTATCAAAGATTCTACTTTATCTCAAAGTCAAGTGTAAAACCTAGAGTTAAGTATAAAGCCAATGGTTTGCACATTCTTTAAATGTGAAAATGAAAAAAAGCATGCCTTGGCTTTATACTTGTAAATTAGTCTATCGAATTCTTTACGTTATTGATATGTAAAGATTTAGTGAGTGTATTTGGTATATAATTGATAAAGACGGTCGTGGAAAATTCTTCACAGCCGTTTATTTTTTTGCATCTATGTTTTATTTTTTTGACCAAGAACTGTTAACTTATCTTGTTGTGCAAGCCATTGTCCAATAACTTCATTAAAAATAGACTTACCTGTTGGTCCTTTTGCAAAGGTTAATTCACTTATACGCCCATTTTTATCCGTTAACACCAAACGCATCCAATCTAATTCTCGCATCAATTGTAAATTTCGATCAAGAAATGGATGATTACCACTCAATGCGACAAGAAAAAAGTCATCGTTAATCTTTGCAGCAATGGTTCTTGTTAAAGCCTGTCCAATGGATTGTTCACTTGCTTTAAAGGTTAATGCTTGAACATTGCTTATAGCTTTACCTGAAAATTTATCCGAAAGAATAAAAATAAGGTCCATAATATATGAAGCAGGAAATGACTGATCGGTATTACGACGTAAAATTAACCGCAATGATATCCCTTCATCAGGAATTGTTATATCACCTTGTATAGTTGTTTCTTCTGGAGACCCCTTCACTTGAGACTCTTTTATAAGCGTCCAGCGAGCACTTCCCGTTGCTATCTTTTCTGCATCATAATTTGTACGTGCTTGATAGAAAACAGCTTCACCTGATTTTTCAAGCGATTGCAAATTGCTATCAACAACTGTTGAGAGTACTTCTTCATCCGAAGAATCTATCGCTTGTTTTAAACCAACATCAATTTCACTTCCATCCTCTAATAAGCGTTGTGTTAACTTTCTCTTAATTGGAAATGCCTTTGGTACTCTGTGAGAAGCTTGAAGATTTTCTTCTAAAAACTGATAATCATTTGATACAAATACACGCTCACCAACAAAAAAAATACCAACAATTAAAACAACAAAACTAACAACAAAAACAGCACTTATCACAATACGCCTTTGCACTAACGATTTATTAGCACGACGTAAAGCCTGAGAAAAAATGTGCGAAACAATATGCGGATTATCTTCCTGCGAAGGAGAAATCTTTAACACACTGCTATTAACATGCTGAGAAGGCACATCAGCCTCCATATTAACAGGCTCTGCATCTGGTATATCTGATACACAAAGCTCAACAAATACCTTGTTATCCTTTGAACGTGTAACAAAATCCTGCTTTCTTTTTATGTTTACCTCTGACAATTCATTATTCTTTGGTAATATAGTTTTTTTTGTAACTTTCTTATCTTCATTTATATTTGTGGGATTCCACCCAATAACTGAAGAAAGCCGTTTCTTTTCAACTGCTAAATATTCTCCTTCAACAGTTGCAATAGAACTTTGAAGAATCTTTCTTTGTTTATCCGCTATTGCTTGTGGTATTTTTGCTGTTACAAATTGATGTTCTAGTGTTTCGGTAGCCCGCTTATAAATCCGCTTACGCACTTGTGGTGTAATATTATTTTGTGCATTAATTGTCTTTTTTAAGATTCCAACGAAATCTACCATTTCCTCTATAATCTCTCTTAAACTGAGAAAAAATCAATAGTAAAGCCAAAAAACTTTATTTTAGCCTTCTAAATTGGTTGCCATTTAATATTGGTACAACATAATGTAAAATGAATATGAAAAATAAACAATGCTATTTTGCACCTTTCTCTTACGTGCTCTTAAAGACTTTTTTTGTAAAAAGATACAAAAATGAACAGAGAACATATATAGAAATCTAAAAACAATAATCAATTAACAAAGGGATCCGTAATAAGAATAGTATCTTCACGCTCTGGACTTGTGGATAATAAAGCCACTTTTGTATTAATCAGTTCTTCAATATAGCGTATATATTTAATAGCCTGCACTGGTAAATCTTCCCACCTCAATGCATGTGCTGTTTCTTTCTTCCAACCTTCTAATGTTGCATAAATAGGCTTCACCCGATCCTGAGCTCCCATGGAAGAAGGTAAATAATCAATCCTTTTACCATCAAGCTCATAACCAATACAAATTTTTATTTCATCCAAACCATCTAAAACATCAAGTTTTGTCAATGCTATACCTTGAACACCGCAAATTGTTACCATCTGACGTACTAAGACAGCATCAAACCAACCACATCGACGCTTTCGACCCGTTACAACACCAAATTCATGTCCACGCACTCCCAGAGATTCACCAATATCATTTATCTGCTCTGTCGGGAACGGCCCTTCTCCAACGCGTGTAGTATAAGCTTTTGCAATACCCAAAACATAATGGATTGCATCAGGTCCCATCCCCGAACCTGTACATGCTTGCCCAGCAACTGTATTAGATGACGTTACATAAGGATAAGTTCCAAAATCATTATCTAATAAAGCACCTTGCGCACCTTCAAAAAGAATGTGTTTACCTCCTCGATAACCTTCATCTAAAAGACGCCACGTACAATCCATAAAGGGCAAAATTTTATCCGCAACTTGCATCAATTCATCATAAAGCGCTTGAGAATCAATCTCTGCAACACCCATCCCACGACGCAAAGCATTATGATGCCTCAAAAGCCGCTCAATCTTAGCCATAAGTGTATCTTTTTCTGCTAAATCCATCACTCGGATAGCACGACGTCCCACCTTATCTTCATAAGCCGGTCCAATACCGCGCTTTGTTGTACCAATCTTTAAACCAGATAAACCGCTTTCTCGAATTGCATCAAGATCACGATGCAACGAAAGAATCAAAGGAGCATTTTCAGCAATACGCAAAATTTCTGGTGTGATTTTTACACCCTGATTACATAGTTTTTTTACTTCTGCAACAAAATGATGAGGGTCAACAACAACACCATTACCAATAATTGATAACTTGCCACGCACTAAACCAGACGGTAAAAGTGATAATTTATAACTGACTCCATCAACAACCAATGTGTGGCCAGCATTATGCCCCCCCTGATATCTCACCACGATATCTGCTCGCTCAGACAACCAATCTACAATTTTACCTTTGCCTTCATCACCCCATTGTGTACCGACAACAACTACATTGGCCATAACTTTCTCCGTCGTGTTTGGTCAAAAAAACCAGCATTCAAAAACAAACACTTCTTTATAACGAAACCTTAGAGCAAGTGCGACTCTTCATTTCAGATTTTTCTCAATCTTCAAGTGATTAAATTTTCAAATTTATGATAATAAAGATAAGCAAATACCAAAATATTTTAAATCTGTCATTTTTGCTACAAAAAGTAAAAAAATAGAGATTTTAATTTGTGCGTATCCAACACCTGACAGAGCATTTATTCCTCCTCTTAATCTTTTACAATTCATGTTAATCTTTTACAATTCATGTAATATTTAGAGGCTGTTTGTCTGATACAAGAATACGAAAGATCATCATAATCTCTCGTATCCTTTTTCTGTTTAAAAACACCCTGTGAAAATCACCAGTAATTATTTAAAGCTGTGCTTTTTCAACTTGGAACGCCCACTCAAGCCATTGTGTTAAAATTTCAAGATCGGAAGCCTCAATTGTTATACCCGCCCAAATTCGAAGACCAGGAGGAGCATCGCGATACGAACCGATATCATAAGCAACCCCTTCCTCATCAAGACGCTTCACAACCGCTTTTATAAAAGATACTCGCTTTTCCGTATCCAAAGCAGTAATCACTGGATCCACAATATCTAAACAAATAGCGGTGTTAGAACGCACTTCAGGATCTTTTGCCAAATATTCTAACCATGGCGTTTTGCGAACAAAAGCATCAAGTACAGAAAAATTTTTCTCAACCCGTGCTCTTAATGCCGCTGCACCTCCTAGAGATTTTGCCCACTTCAACCCATCAAGGAAATCCTCAACACAAAGCATAGAAGGTGTATTGATGATCTTTCCTTTAAAAATATCTTCGTTCAATTTTCCATTTTTTGTCATATAGAAAAGTTGGGGCATAGGCCAAGCTGGAACATGATTCTCAAGCCTCTCAACAGCACGAGGACTTAAAATCACCATACCATGTGCAGCCTCGCCTCCCAAAACTTTCTGCCATGAAAAAGTAACAACATCTAATTTTGAAAAATCAAGATATTGCGCAAAAGCTGCCGATGTTGCATCACAAATGGTCAATCCAGCCCGCTTATGCGGAATGAAATCTGCATTAGGAATACGCACACCAGAAGTTGTCCCATTCCATGTAAAAACAACATCCCGATCAAAGTCAAGTTGTGTTAAATCTGGTATTTCACCATAAGGAGCTTCAAAACGACGCACATCAGAAAGCTTTAATTGCTCGACAACATCTTTATTCCACCCAAACCCAAAACTTTCCCACGCTGCCATATCAATGCCACGCTCACCTAATAGAGACCATAGAGCAGCCTCAACAGCACCGGTATCTGATCCTGGCATAATTCCTATACGATGATCAGAAGGAACCTCAAGAATCTCACGGGTTAAATTAACAACTTCAGCAAGTTTTAATTCTGCTTCTCTAGATCTATGTGAACGCCCAACTAATGCATTTTTAAGAACATCAAGAGTCCAACCAGGCCGTTTGCTACAAGGACCTGAAGAAAAATTAGTATTATTGGGACGATTACTTGGTTTTTGTAACATTATCATTATTTCTCCCCTTTTAGATGTTTTTCTTTCTTTATAAAGAAAAACAAATTATTATAAAGACTAATCAATAATCTTTTTAGAAAAAAGTCAAAAATATTGTCTATTATTGCGTATGCTTAAAATTCACGGAAACTTTATAAAAAATCTTTCTTAATCATGCCTCTCGATTGATTCTTTTAATTTTTTTTCGTATCATCACCACAATAAGACAGCATTCTAATAACAATACACTAAACTATCCAATATACCTATCAAATTTATTTTATGATAAAGATTCATTGATAACGCTCTAGAATAGGGAGATAAACTTATTAAAAAATCAATTATTTTTCTTTTGATGACTGGACAGAGAAAATTTTAATGTTATAACCGCAAACGCTTTATATTTTTTATGAAGCATGCCCAGATAGCTCAGTTGGTAGAGCAGCGGACTGAAAATCCGCGTGTCCGTGGTTCGAATCCGCGTCTGGGCACCATACTCTTCTTTGTTATATGTAACCTATTGTTTTTACTGATGTAGCTTGCCAGCGGGTTTTGTATAATTTGCCACTAGGTTTTGTACCAATTTATTTTTTTTCAAAGAGTTTTTAAGG
>NZ_JBHIOQ010000083.1:0-2890 GCF_042195565.1 Bartonella sp. AP88XZML
TTAAGTGCTCCAACTTATCAAGCAATTGGAGGTCTTGGAGCTATTCCTCATCAGTATCAGAATTATATGAATCATTTGATGAATACTCCAACATCGTCTGCGAGAAACCTTAACTGGATTGCATCTGGTGGTTTGATGGGACCGAATTCTCAATTTGATGAGGAACTTAAAGAGGGCTTAAGTGAAATAAGAAATAGCATTAATCGACAGTTTTTAGGGAGTGGTCTTTATGGCTCTAGTGCGCATAACAATGAGTTACAGAGGGGGCTTAATGATGAATTAGCTCGTATCAAGTATCGCCAGCGTGATAGAGATTTACAGCATATGATGCAAGCCAATTCGATGATTGATCAACTAAATGAAAACCGCTTAGGCATGATAGGCAACTTATTCCCCTCTTATAATAATGCCTATTCGAATATGTTGCAGGGGTCATCTGTTCTTAATGACTACAATCAACGCCTTGTTGATGCCAATAGAGAACGTTGGCTGGAACAAGACAATAGCGGCTGGAATAGGTTGAATATGCTTATGAACGCCGGTCATGGCTTTGCAAGAAATTACGGCACGACAACGAATAATGTGTCAGAATCTAAGATGCATGGTAACGACCCTTGGAAGAACGCTATAGGGATTTTAGCTAGTATTGCTAATTTTGCAGGAAAAAAGTGAGGTAGTTATGCAAAATAGTAACGATAACATTTTATCAAGACTTCTTAAGTCTATGCATGTAATGAGCCAATATGTACCACGTATACGTTTCAACGATCTAGAAGACGCCAAACAACAGGAAAATAATTTACCTTATTTAACCCCTTCTTCCCCTATAGCAACTTTTGGTTCACAATCAAATCCTTTAGGTTTAGCTAAAAATACTTCACCTTTACCAGATGTAAGTTCGTCTTTAAGATCGGCAGGCAGAAAACCGTATGTACCGTCTTCAGTCCCTTCTTTACCAGTAGCGATCTTTGGTTCACAACCAAATCCTTTAGGTATTGAACCTTTGCCTAATGCAATTGAAACTTCAGATTTGGCATCATTGAAACCAAAGCAGTCTCAATTACCAGAGCCTATTTCATCTGTAGAACCACAGAAGTCTGTACAGCCACAACAGAGTACTGTTCCTCACCAAGATACTGGTTCTCAACAGAGTTTTTGGGATTACTTGCGTAGTCCTGAGTTTTTACAAAGATTATCAGATTATGGGATTGGTTATGCATTATCAGATGGGACGATAGCACAAAGTTTAGCGAATGCAGCTATGAATCTTCGTCGTGGTGATATGGAAAGAGAAAAAAGAGGACAGGTTAACCAGACTGTCGAGTATCTAAAGTCCAAAGGCTACAGTGAAGAAGAGGCGCGGTTCATGGCTGGGAATAAAGATGCGTTGAATGCGTTTTTTGCACAAACGATCAACGGTGGAAACAGGAATCCACAATTTACCAATGACGGTAGGATGCTTGTGGAAGATCCGAATGCACCAGGTGGATATAGATATGTTACGGTTGAAGGTGGAAAAGCACATGAAGATATGCAAAAGCGTGAACAGTTGAAAAAATTACAAATAGTAGATGCCAAAATTATGAGAGAAAGTACATCACATGCAATAAATTCGGCTCTTGAGATACTTAAGGAAAATCCTAAGTCATCTACTGGTCCAATTGGTCAATTTTTACAGAATTTGTGGAACACACCGGCAGCACGTTTAAGGGATCATCTTGAAACAATCAGGGGAGGAGCAATGCTTCACAGGCTAGAGAGGATTAAAGCGCTATCACCTAATGGTGCTTCAGGATTGGGTAATTTGACTGATAAGGAAGGTGTAAGATTAGAAAATGTTTATGTTGCTTTGCAACAGAGTTTATCTCCTCAAGAGCTTATAAGGAATTTGCAACGTTTACAGGAGATTTATAACAAAGCAACAGATGCGCAATTAGCTATTTTGATGAATGATAACATAACAGCTGCGGATGTAGATGAAGCATTTGGAAGTGGTTCGCAACTATCACAAGGGAATTTGATAAATATACCAAAGATGAGTTTAGAAGAGGCATCTATTAAGGATAACGTACCTTATTTTAGGGACAGTTCTAGTGGTAAATTTTTGGTTGAGGATTAAATAGTAATGGACCCTTATAACATTTCTGAGAAGATGCGTTCTCAATATGTATATGCCAAGAATGGGAAGCGTTTTCGCGTAGTTGAAGATCCTGCTGAGATTGAAAAAATTATAAATTTACATGCTAACAGTTCATCTTCATCTCAATATGTATATGCTAAGAATGGGAAACGTTTCCGCGTAGTTGAAGATCCTGCTGAGATTGCGAAGCTATCTAATTCTTTTTCTGAAAGTCAACAAAACACAAAAGATCAATCAACTACAACAGATGATTTTTCATTTGATGATAAAGATCTTACGTGGCGGAATGCTGTTATGAGAAATAGCGCGTCTGGTGCGATGGCAGATTATTTTGACGAGATGAAAGCAGCGAATGAAGCGGGTTTTATAGATTATTGGCGTGGTGATAAGAAAGCAGAGGAGATATATAATAGACGGGTAGCCAAGGAACGTGCTTACCAAAAAGCCTTGCAAGAGAAATATCCTATTTGGTCCTCTATAGCTTATGCTGTTGGTTCACTTGTACCGACAGGACTCTCACTTTTTGTGCCTCCATTAAGGGCTTTGGCTCTTGCAAAGCATATGTCAACACTTAGAAATCTTGGTAATGCGGCGCTTTTAGGAGCAGGTTCAGGAGCTTTACATGGTTCAGGGGCGGGAGAGGGGCTTTCTGGTCGTCTTATATCGGCAGGGTTTGGTGGTGGTATTGGAACAGTAGCTGGTCCTGTTGGTTCTCTTGCCGGTACAGTTGCTTCTTGGGGTACAAAAAAA
>NZ_JBHIOQ010000084.1:0-42175 GCF_042195565.1 Bartonella sp. AP88XZML
AAACACCAGCAATGGCTAGAAACTTTCTGAAAGCCCTTAATGGACTTTTTAATTGGGCAATTGATCAAGGTCTTTTGGAAAGCAACCCTACTTTAGGTATCACAAGACCTCCTCTTAAAAATAAAGAGGGCTTTCCCGTTTGGACAGAAGAAGATGTTGAAAAATATTACCAACGCTGGTCACATGGTACCCATGAACGTGTTTGGATTGATGTTCTTCTTTACACGGGTCTGCGTCGTGGTGATGCGGTCCGCATTGGCTGGAAAGACGTCAAAGATAATATCATTCACATCAAAACAGAAAAGAGCCAATTTAAAACAGATATCTTTCTACCTATTTTACCGGAATTAGCCAAAACGCTTGAAGTTGGTCCTATTGGAGAAGAAACATTCATTTGTGGTAAACGCGGGAAAAAAATACCCAAAAAAAGCTTCGGAATTACATTTTATAATGTGTGTACCAAAGCAGGTATCAAAAAATCGGCGCATGAATTGAGAAAATTAGCAGCAAAACGTGGCCGCTAATTCTGGTGCAACAGTATCACAACTCAAAGCAATTTTTGGCTGGACAAATGATGCTATGGCATCTCTTTACACAAAGAGCACAGACCGTAAAAAACTCGCTCTTGCAACCATAAAAAAGCTTCAAAAAGATGAGGGATAGAGGCAAAAAAACTCAATAGAATCAAGATTCACCTATTCCCTTATATTAGACATAAATATTTTATTTTACTTGCTTTTTATTTGCCTAATGAATACACTAACAACTTCATAACATTGGTAAAATTATCCGGCGGGCTATTATTAAAAGAATCAGAAAGTTTTTTGAAAAATTCTTTCCACAAACATTTATTTTCAATAAAGCCACCTAATTCATCAGCCTTAACTTTAGCAAAGATATAACCAAAGTCTTCTAAAGCTTTAATGCAATAAAGAGTGAGATTATAAAATACATGCGTTTCATTTATTAAAGCAAATTCTTTTCTTTAAAAAGGTTATAGCCTTCTATCTAACAGCGTTTTTGCTGTAAAATTCAAATTATCGATCTGCTCAACTAAAGAACTTTCATTGTTTAGCTTTTGTGCTTTTTTCAAAGAGATGTGGGCTTTCAAGAATAAGCTTTTCTCGTGCTTTTTGTAACTGTTTAATGACTTCATCAATCTTTGATGGAGAACAAAAAGATTCTTGGCTATTCAACAAATGCAGCCTCTCCTTTCCCTCATACAAACATTGCATCTGAGACTGAAGTATTCTAACTTCTTGGAAAAAAAGACGTCCTGTTTCCTTAAAACCATTATTAAGTGCAAAAAGTTGATCGGAAATGGATAGCAGAATTTGTTTTAAAAAACGCTCATTTTCTTGGCGTTTACGATATTCTAAAATAAGAGCATGGCTTATCTCATCTAACTGTTTTTTTGTAGAATCAATTTGACGCAATAAATTTGGTTTTTCCCCCATATCACCTTTTCTCACCTTCACAAGCATAGCATGAATGTCTAATAACTTAATTGCGGAATGAGATAAATAATCAACAACTGTAGGCGTATTAACATAGCGTTTCCGTGCAATCATCACAAACTCACCTAATGACTGTTTTTTACATTCATCCCGCCATTTATTTTTCATTTTACAAGACCATTCTAAAGAAAGTGCTAAAAAATATTACCTCCAATACATTATTCGATGGAGCCTCTTCTCTCTTTTCACGATCAACGTGGAATCCGTGGAGAGAGAAAACGTACAGGTGTATAAAGGATAAGATGTGTTGTTTTTTCCAACACACTACTACCATCAGCAAGAAGGGCTTGACTAGGTGACAATTCTGTACCTTGCATAATTGTGGAAGCCAAAGAACCTTCTCGAGAAAGAGCCATCAATGTTGGCGAAGATGCAAAGACATTGTGTGCCCCCCCATCCACATGAGAGAAATCAAGAACAGCTATTCCATTTTTACGCAACATTTCAATATCTGAGCCATCGCCCACACGATGATGTCCACCCGTAAGACGTCCTGAAACCGCAAGAGCTTTATCCGCTCTGGATACTAAAATAGCGGTTGGCTGCGGGAGTTTTTTTATATCATTAAGTTGGCGCTCAAATACATCAACATCAATATCTGGTGCAGCCATTAATAAACTTGTAATACGACGAATAGGCCTATATTTTCCCTGTAACGCTAACGTTCTAAATGCTTCCATTATAACAAAATTGCCCATAGAATGTGCAATAACCGAAATTTGATCAGCATTGGTTTCACTAATAAGTGTTAAAAGCTCTATCAATCCGTCACGGGCAAAATTAGCACTGTCACGATCATAAATATAAAGAGGAACTGATCCGGCCGAAGGCCAAGAATAATGCACAGCGACAACATTTAAAGAATAATCGTGTGTAAACTGTGCTGTACGAAATGTACCATCTGCAAAATTATTATTATACCCATGGATAAAAAGAAAAATTTCTCTTTTTCCTTTTGGCTTTTTTGCTAAAGCAGCATTTAATCGCTGTTTAAACTGTTCTTTATTATCGTATTTTTGCAATGCTACTGCTGCAAAATACTTATCATGCGTAGGTTTATAGGCATTTATTTCAACAACTCCCTTTACATGTTGCTGAGGAATTCCTACGTCAACACGATTATAATGAACTTTATTTGATCGCTCTGCACCATAAGGTTGAGCGTAATTATTTTGCATCATACGACTCGTTGCAACATACACTGGAACGATGGCTTTTGGAGAAACTGGTTTCCCTTCAACTTCCCTTTCTACGGCAGTCATAGAAGGTGTTGCATGCACCCCATGCCAAAGTACAGCACGTGAATCACTACACGCTGATAATAAAGAAATACAAATAAGAAGTGTTAAATATCTCAGAATCATTATACTTCTCACTGCAACTTCACCCCACCTTATAAAAATATAACATTTCAAATGCATAGATAAAGTAATAAAAACGAAACATTATTGGCAACACACCAACAAATAACATACAAAAAAGATTTTTCTATAATGCCTATAAATCCCCTCTCTCTAACATAACTTCATCTCATTATGGAGAGACTCACTGCTAACTGGTGCGGTCGAGAAGACTCGAACTTCCACGGGTTGCCCCACAGCGACCTCAACGCTGCGCGTCTACCAATTCCGCCACGACCGCACGTGGAAAGAAAAAATCTCGGTTTTTAGCCTTTAACAAATCATAAAGAAAGGTACAAGCCAATTTTCTTTTTCTCATAATTTATTTTATCCGGATGCTTTATAACTTAATAAAGATTACGAGAAATATGGGCTTTACTATGACCTTTGAACCATCATCATAAAATGTGCTTGTGCCGCTTGATCTTTTTCATAATAACCATGAAAGTTTTTTGTAATTGTTGTAGAGCCCTGTTTTTGGATTCCTCTCATAGCCATACACATGTGCTCAGCCTCAATCAATACTGCTACACCATGAGGCTTCAGATACGTTTTTAACGCGTGAGCCACTTGCGCTGTCATAGCTTCTTGAGTTTGTAAACGACGAGAAAAAATATCTACAACACGTACAATTTTTGAAAGACCAACAATTTTTGCATTAGGAAGATATGCTATATGTGCTTTCCCAATAATTGGGATCATGTGATGCTCACAGTGTGAATAAAAAGGTATATTCTTTACGATTACGGCTTCATTGTATCCTGAAACCTCTTCAAAAACTGTACCTAAGGTTTCTTTAACCGATTGACTATAACCATTAAAAAGCTCGCGATATGCCTTGGCTATACGTTTTGGAGTATCTAAAAGCCCTTCTCTATTTGGATTTTCCCCTATCCATAAGAGTAATGTACGAATCGCCTCTTCCACCTCTTCAATACTCGGACGCTTTTCTTCAGATAAATTTGTGTCTTCTTTAACAACATTACGCATTCAAAAACTCCAAGCTTACTCTATACAAAGCATTTGCTCCATACCTATCTCATTTTGTATAATCTCTATATAAGCGAATTAAAAGTTTAAACAATCACGACTCTCAAAATTTCAGGCAATAGCGCATGATTGATAATATCTATAATGATAAAATACTTAAATATGCTGCACATATAGGCAAAATTGGGCGTCTTAATAATCCTGATGCAACATCAAGAAAACATGCACACCTTTGTGGTTCGACAATCACTGTAGATTTAAAAGTGGAAAATGGTATTATTACCGATTTTGCTCACGAAATACATGTATGTGTGCTAGGGCAAGCTTCAGCTTCACTTTTAGCATCTCATATCATCGGACAAACAACTCAAGATCTTAAAATATTGCGTGAAGTTATCTACCAAATGCTAACGCAAAATGGTCCTTCTCCTCAAGCTCCATTTGAGGATTTTTCTTGCTTACAGCCCATTAAAGACTATAAAGTGCGCCATGCAGCAACACTACTACCCTTTGATGCAACGATAGACTGCATTCAAAAAATTGAAGAAAAATAAATGTTCAAATCACAATCTAGACAAAAAAAGTTGACTCGGAATTACACAGGCACTTGGCAAAAAACGCCCGGACGATTATTGGGTGTTTTCTTAATACGTTTCTATCAAATAACACTTTCGAGCCTTATAGGTAATCAGTGCCGCCATGCCCCGACTTGTTCAGAATATACATATGAAGCGATTGCACGCCATGGGCTTTGGGCTGGTGCATGGATGGGACTCTTTCGTATCATGCGTTGTGGACCCTTTGGAACAGATGGCTTTGATCCAGTCCCTCCATCGCTTGGAAATTCTTGCTGTTTTTATAAACCTTGGTGTTACTGGAAAATTTCTGACAAACACAACAAATAATCCTTTTCTTTTTTCACATGTATTGATAAAAAAATTAGTCTATAAGCTTTTTACTCAATTTTCACGAAACCATCCGCAATCGTTAGCGGAATTGGATTAAAAGGGTGTTTTTATGTCTTGCTCTATTTCTCTTTTTTTTCCCGATGGTTCAAAACGTAATTACCCCGCCGAAATGACAGGCTTGGAATTAGCAGAATCTATTTCTAAATCACTTGCAAAAAAAGCAGTCGCCTATAGTCTTGATGGTATCACGCGAGACTTATCGGATCCATTGGGACAATCTGGTCAAGTAGAGATTATTACCCGAGAAGATTCACGCGCTCTTGAGCTCATAAGGCATGATTGCGCCCATGTCCTTGCTGAAGCAGTGCAAGAGCTCTTTCCTGAAACGCAAGTAACAATAGGTCCTGTCATTGAGAATGGATTCTATTATGATTTTGCACGCCAACAACCTTTTACATTAGATGATCTCACCGTCATTGAACAGAAAATGCGTGAAATTATCCAACGCAATAAACCTTTTAGAAAAGAAATTTGGTCTCGTGAAAAAGCAAGAAAAGTTTTTTCTGAGAAAAAAGAATTTTATAAAGTTGAACTTATTGATAGCATTCCTGAAAATCAAGATTTAAAAGTTTATTATCAAGGGGAGTGGTTTGATCTTTGTCGCGGACCGCACATGCAATCTACAGGGCAAATTGGGAATGCTTTCAAATTAATGAAAGTTGCAGGAGCTTATTGGCGTGGCGATGCCAATAATCCAATGCTCACGAGAATTTATGGAACAGCATTTGCAAATGAAAATGACTTAAAAGCCTACCTCCATATGCTAGAAGAAGCTGAAAAACGTGATCATCGCCGCTTGGGACGTGAAATGGACTTATTTCACTTTCAA
The DNA here is from genome assembly GCF_042195565.1 of Bartonella sp. AP88XZML. Taxonomy (NCBI): domain Bacteria; kingdom Pseudomonadati; phylum Pseudomonadota; class Alphaproteobacteria; order Hyphomicrobiales; family Bartonellaceae; genus Bartonella; species Bartonella sp. AP88XZML. Next base: position 5,705 of record NZ_JBHIOQ010000084.1, read on the forward strand.
GAAGAAGGGCCAGGAATGATTTTTTGGCACAAAAAAGGTTGGAAAATGTTCCAAAATTTGATCAGCTATATGCGTAGACGCCTTGATGATCATCAATATGCTGAAGTTAATGCACCACAAGTTCTCGATAGGTCACTCTGGGAAATATCTGGCCATTGGGGTTGGTATAAGGAGAATATGTTCAAAGTAATTTCAGCAGCAGAAGATTCAGATCATGGGAATGTTTATGCCCTTAAACCAATGAATTGCCCTGGTCATGTGCAAATTTTTAAACATGGTTTAAAATCTTATCGTGATTTGCCTATTAGACTTGCTGAATTTGGACTTGTTCATCGTTATGAGCCTTCAGGCTCTTTACATGGTCTTATGCGTGTGCGTGGTTTTACACAAGATGATGCGCATATTTTTTGTACTGATGAACAATTAGCCGATGAATGTCTCAGTATTAATGATCTTATTTTATCAACTTATGCTGATTTTGGTTTTAAAGAAATTAGTCTTAAGCTTTCAACACGTCCAGAAAAACGAGTTGGATCTGATGCATTATGGGATCATGCAGAAAGTATCATGGAATCTGTCCTTAAAACGATTGAAACAAAATTTGCAGGACAAATCAAAACAAGCATCCTTCCAGGTGAAGGAGCATTTTATGGTCCAAAATTTGAATATACATTAAAGGATGCTATCGGTCGTGAATGGCAATGTGGAACAACACAAATAGACTTTAATCTCCCTGAACGTTTTGGTGCATTCTATATTGATAAAGATTCAGAAAAACGTCAACCTGTTATGATCCACCGTGCTATTTTGGGATCAATGGAGCGTTTTTTTGGTATATTAATCGAAAATTTTGCTGGACATATGCCACTTTGGCTTGCTCCTGAACAAATTGTTGTTGTAACAATTACATCCGAAGCAAATGAATATGCCCAAAAAATAACAGCAAAACTTAAAGCTGTTGGGCTTTCCGCAACAATAGATCTCCGCAATGAAAAAATTAACTATAAAATACGAGAACATTCTTTACAAAAAGTCCCCGTAATTTTGGTATGTGGCAAACGTGAAGCTGAAACAAACAGCGTAAATATACGCCGCTTAGGAAGTACAAATCAAACCCTTTTATCTGTAGAAGATGTGATTAAACAACTCTCAAATGAAGCAACACCTCCAGATTTGCAACGTGTCATAAATGCATAATATCACAGAAGATGGTAATACGTTAATTTTTTACTATAAATCTTCAGTTTTTGTACAAAATGAAATAATTTGATATTGTAGTGTGTTTTTGTTTCATGCACAATGACCTATCATCAGAAAGAGTAACGTGCTCTCTCTCTACAAGGTGGATTGGTGAAAAAGTTGAATGTAAGCTATGAGCTGTTTAAATGCAAAAATCATAGACAATTGAATATTAATAATAACATTAATCTTTTACCTTTATAATGAAAAGATTCTGCTACTATCATGGATAGATCATTACAATAATTATAGCAACATCAAGCAAGAAAACTGAAAACAAGATTATATTTATTAATAAAAAATATGTAAAATTAGCTGAACAATGATATTTCTTATTCGTAAGATAAGCCCTTATAAAAAAGGACAAGATATTGATTTATAATGATAATATATCGTTATTCATATTAAATAAGGTTTCGAATATCATAGGCTTCTCTTATTTTTAATATGTTTATGTTGAATCTATCAAAATCATTTGCTTGCACGAAACAAGCGGAATGAGTGTATGGATAAAAATTATTGAGAAAGGACTTTTAAAATGCCTACAATGAGCCGCCTAAAGTGCTAAGGATTGTTGCAGTCATTGAGAACAGGCTATAACTATAATGATGATGCCGACTTGAACCTTCATAAGTATAAAAATAGCGGTACTCAACGAGTTTACCATTAATCATTCACGAGGCATTATGGTAAAATAAGATTAAGAAGCCTTAAGAAACATCTCTTTAAAACAAGCACATGAATTGGTAAGCTAATGGCATTCTACATCCCGCAATCTACACTGATGAGATATTGCCTTAATTTTTATAAAGCCAAATCAAAAAAATGGCAAAACTCAGCGTTTATTCTTTCTCTTCTTCATGTTTTACCAAATGAAAAACTCTTATAAAAAACTCGTTAAATATACACATACGATATATGACTACTCGTTGAACGTATAAAATTCTGGGCACATCCATAAAACATCTAAATATCTACGAAACACATATAAAACAAAAAAATATTATTATCGTGCTCTATCAAGAACACGCTTACATTCAATGAGTTCAAACAGAATTTCTTGTAACAATGCTTTATCAGTTTTATCTTTGTAAAGATTCACAGAACCGACAGATGTTTCTCCTTCACTCCTCATGAAACTCAAAAGCCCAAAAGAAGATTTCTTAGGCTTATTGCTAGCATTTTCAGAAGTTTGTCCTGCATGTTTCTTCTCTATGACCACATTCATAGCATCAAGATCACCATTACCCAATGCAGTTACAAAAGCAACACCATTTTCTTTCAAAAGGCGTTGCACACCTTTTATCGTATAACCTTGATCATATAGTAACTGCTTAATACCATTGAGCAAATCAACATCGACCGGACGATAATAGCGCCTTCCTCCCCCACGTTTCATTGGTTTAATCTGCCTAAAACGTGTTTCCCAAAATCTTAAGACATGCTGCGGAAGCTCCAATAACTCCGCTACTTCGCTAATTGTGCGAAAAGCATCAGAGCTTTTATCCATTTTGTAACACCTTATTTAAAACAAAATAAATTACTTTACAATGACTCATTCTGTCTCAATTTCTCAACAAGATTAGTCAAAAATAAGACCATCATTGACACCTTACTCACCAGTCTTTTTCTAAAAAACAAAGACCCTTATTTTATACATTTCTTTAACAAATACCAAACATACCATGGCATTTATTTATGAGATATCATTTTTTCTGTTTTGCACGATACGAATCTAAAATTCTCTGTTTAAGAACATTGGCAGCCTTAAACGTCACAACACGTCGCGGCGGAATAGGTGCTTCAACACCTGTTTTTGGATTGCGTCCAACACGTTCATTTTTACTGCGAACCTGAAAAGTTGCAAAAGAAGATAATTTAACCGCTTCACCTCTTACAAGTGAGTTGCAAATCTCATCCAAAACCAATTCGACTAAAGCTGCTGATTCAGTATGTGACAAGCCCACTCTTTTACAAACTACGCTCGCTAAATCTGCACGCGTTACTGTCTTACTTGTCATTATAACCACCTATTAAAATATTAAAAATTACAAAATGACTTATACGTTTTCTTGAAATATGGTCAAGTAGCCATAATTTACCAACGAATAAGAATTGCTCCCCATGTAAATCCACCTCCCATGGCTTCTAACATGATAAGATCTCCTTCTTTTATTTTTCCATCGCAAACAGCTGTTGTTAAAGCCAACGGAACTGATGCAGCAGACGTATTACCATGTTGATCAACGGTAATCACAACTTTATCTAGTGAAATTCCTAGCTTTTTAGCAGATGCTTCAATAATGCGCTTATTAGCCTGATGAGGTACAAACCAATCTAGTTGTGAAGAATCCATACCTGCAGCTGCAAAACAATCATCAACCACATCCGTTATCATACCAACAGCATATTTAAAAACTTCTCGTCCTTCCATACGCAAATAGCCTGTCGTTTGTGTTGTTGAAGGTCCACCATCAACATATAGCTTATCTATATAAGCACCATTAGAGCGCAATTTCGCAGACAATATACCACGCTCAAAAGCAATATCCCCCTCAGTTTCTTGTGCTTCCAAAATAACAGCACCCGCACCATCACCAAACAAAACACATGTCGTACGATCTTCCCAATCTAAAATTCGAGAAAATGTATCGGATCCAATAACTAAAATTCTTTTAGCTCCCCCACACCGTAAATAAGAATCTCCTGTTGTTAAAGCAAAAATAAAACCAGAGCAAACAGCTTGAATATCAAAAGCAAATCCATGGCTCATTCCCAAAGCATGCTGAATTTCAACAGCAGAAGCAGGAAAAGTACGATTCGGGGTAGACGTTGCTAAAATAATACAATCGATGTCTTTTATTGTTAAACCAGCATTTGTAAGTGCTGCTTGCGCAGCCTCAACTCCTAAAGAAACAGTTGTTTCATTTTCACTGGCAATATAACGTTGGCGTATTCCTGTACGCTGAACAATCCATGAATCTGACGTTTCAACAAACTTTGCAATCTCATCATTTGATAAACTTCTTTTCGGCAAAGCACTTCCTACACCACGTATAATTGACCGAATCATTCAGCTCTTACCTTTTCTTCAAATTTTTCATTTCTATTATAAGAGCTTATCATAAGGACTCTCCATTCATCACCGCTTCATCTTCTTGGTCAAAAAGTGTTTCTTTATTTTCATGAAATCGCCGTAAATCAGCCGTTATTTTTTGTAAAAGTCCATTATTAACCATTTTATAACCAACGCGGATAGCAGAAGCAAAGCCATTAGCATTAGCACTGCCATGACTTTTTATAACAACACCATTCAAACCTAAAAGCACTCCTCCATTCACCCTATCAGGATCCATTTTATGTTTCAGTATACGAAAAGCACCCCGTGATAAAAAATAACCAAGAGATGTTAAAAAAGAACTGCGCATTGCAGAGTTTAAAATCTCTCCTATCTGTCGCGCGGTTCCTTCTGCGGTTTTTAAAGCAATATTACCAGAAAACCCCTCTGTCACAACAACATCGACTGTTCCTTTTCCAATGTCATTGCCCTCAACAAATCCTTTATATTCCAATCCTTCTAATTGCACTTCACGCAATATCATTCCTGCTTTTTTTATTTCATAAAGTCCTTTAACCTCTTCTACCCCCACATTTAAAAGCCCAACACTTGGTCTTTCAGTGTGATATAAAGCGCGAAACATACCTGCTCCCATAACCGCCAAATCAACCAACTGACTAGCAGAGGCACCAATTGTTGCTCCAATATCTAAAACAATACTCTCACTGCGCAGTGTTGGCCAGATACCCGCAATACCAGGACGTTCAGCCTCTGCAAGCATTTTCAAACAAAAATAAGACATGGCCATGAGTGCACCCGTATTACCAGCAGAAATGCAAGCATCAGCTTCACCATTTTTTACCGCTTCAATGGCGTACCACATTGATGATTTACCACGTCCATTACGAAGTGCTTGGCTTGGCTTTTCATCCATGCGTGTATAACTTTCTGTAGGGCAAAAGCGCGATACAGAATCCAAACAGGGATATTTTTTTAAAACCGGACGAACAGCCTCCTCTACTCCATAAAATAGAAAATAAATATTTGATAAATATTTTTGTACAATTGCTGCTCCTGCAATAGCTGCTTCTGGACCGTAATCACCGCCCATGACATCCACAGAAATTCTAATCACGCTTGCATATCCCACATCTTTTCATTTACATCTTTAAATACATATTATGATTTTTGGCTCCTGAATACTCACACAGCACATCTTGCGAAAATCGCTTCGCAGAAAATACCGTTTAGCATACAATAGATATTTTTTGTATGTTTTTACAATCACTTCCAATTTTTCAAAACAGAAAATGGAGAGAATTTTCGCTCTGCTTCTTCTAAATTTTCACCCATATTCATCTTTATCCCTTCTTTACGTGGATAATGATTAATAGACAACTCAAAAAACTCTTCCATGATTGCGCCAATATCAATTTTATCATCATAAAATACTTCAGGAGTATCAAGCCCCTCCACATCTAAAAACAATTCCCCTGTATCCTCTGATATTTTGGGCTTCATCAAATTTGAATCTTCAGGAACAAAAACAACCTCAATATTTTCACAAAGGATATTTTCTAATGGTTCTAATGTAACAACACATAACTGTAGTATACGCGCTTGCAACAGACCTTTTATACGCACTCCGCGTTTTTTCCACGGGAAAATATGGAATTTTCCCTCACAAGATTTTACTTCAATTAAATCATGGTTCTGGGCTAAATGTGTACATTCTTTTTTGTTTGCACAAAAATGAACCCTTATACCTTTAGCAGGTAGAGAACGTACAGATATTGGATAAGCCAAAGCAAATGTCATTTGAGGAACATTTTGAACATTCATTGACAACTCCCAAACATAAAAACGCGTAAAGCACTATGTTTTTATTTATCTCAAGTATTTATGCATTTTTTTCTTTTCTAAAGAAATTCTATATGGCATAATTTGCTTTATAACAGGGAAACTCAGTGTAAGCTACGGTAGATTAAGTTAAAATTAGAAAAAACTTGAGGTTGCCTTCTTGTCCTACATCTCAGTATAAAAAGGAGATACTATTGTTTCAAATGCCTCACATAATAGCCTTAATCAAACGTAAATTATTGATTGGTCTATCAATAGCAAGCATAGGAATGCTTTCTGGGTGTAGCCTTCTTGATTCTTCAGGTTCGAGCCAAATTTATAGAGAAGGCTATGTTCTTGATAAAAATGCTCTAAGTTCTATCTCTATTGGCTCAAGTCAAGAGCAAGTTCTTTTAACTTTAGGGACCCCCTCATTAAAAACAAAATATGATAATGAAGTTTTTTATTACATCTCACAGACACGTTATCGTGGGATGCAGTTTATGAAAACAAAGATTATTGATCGCAAAGTTTTAGCCATTTACTTCAATAAAAATAATCAGGTTGCAAAAGTTGCAAATTACGGATTACAAGACGGTCAAGTGTTTGATTTTATTACACAAACAACGCCAACTGTAACAAAAGAACATCCTTTCTTAATTCAAATTATAAAAGGCCCTGCGAATTTGCCACCCCATAACTGAATTATATAGTCTGCATACCGTTTCAATATTATAGGTCTGATAATATCAGATCTATAATAGGGGGATTTGTAACTCTTAGAGGCGAACTTTTTTTGCCATACTGTCAAGAACTGCATTAACAAGTTTTGGCTCATCACCTTCAAAAAACGCCTTTGCTATGTCAACATACTCATTCATGACAACCGCAACGGGAACATCTTTACGGTTGATCAACTCCCATAAACCTGCTCGTAAAATTGCTCGCAATATAGAATCAAGACGTGAAAGAGACCACTCTGCAGAAAGCTGTTGATGAAGCAGAGGATCAAGCTGCTTTTGATCTTTTACAACACCCGTTATAATAGCCAAAAACCATTGAAAATCAGCTTCAAGATATTGGTCTCCATCAATATCTTTTCCCAAACGATAAGCCTCATACTCAGCTGCCGTTTCCATCACCCCCGAACCCACGATATCCATTTGATAGAGTGCTTGAACTGCAGCGAGTCTTGCTGCTCCACGTTTATTGGCTGAACGCGGAAAATGTCTGCTTTTTATATCAGCCATATTTAACGATTATCTCCAAATCTCTTTTTTAGAGCGATCATACATAAAGCAGCTTCAGCCGCAAAACCACCTTTATTTTTGTCATCTAATTTTGCACGCACCCATGCTTGTTCTTCGTTTTCAACAGTCAAAATACCATTTCCAATAGCCAAGTGCTGATGAACAGTTAAATCCATCAATGCACGACAAGAATCATTAGCAACAATTTCAAAGTGATATGTTTCACCTCGAATAACACAACCAAGAGCAACATAACCATCATACGATATCTTGTTTTGTTCAGCAAAAGCTATTGCACTTGGTATTTCTAATGCTCCAGGAACCGTTACAACATCATAACTTGCTTCAGCTTTTTGCAAAGTATTCACTGCACCTCTCAAAAGTGCATCAGAAATCCCCTCATAAAAACGTGCCTCAACAATCAATACGTGAGGCTTTTTACCTATCTCTTTCATCATAATGGAATTCCACAAAAAACGAATCAAAAAAATCAAAGTTATAAAGCATAAAATTCTGAAAACGATCAATAGAGTGTTGGCTTATTCATCTTCTCTTTTTAAAGCAAAAAGTTTTGCAGCATAACGAGCAAGTTGATCAATTTCCAAATTGACCCGATCTCCAATTTTAGCTTGTCCCCACGTTGTCATTTCAAGTGTATGGCGAATAATAAGAACATCAAAAACACAATCCTCAACACCATTAACAGTCAAAGATGTCCCATTAAGTGCAATAGATCCCTTATTAACAATGAAAGGCATAAATTGTCTTGAAACTTTTAAATAAAAACGAATTGCATCCCCTTCATTTTTTTGATCAATGATTTCAGCCAAACCATCAATATGACCAGAAACTAAATGTCCTCCCATTTCATCACCCAATCGAAGCGAACGTTCCAAATTAACAAAAGTTCCTTTTATCCATTGTGCAAGATTCGTTAAACGTAATGTTTCTTCCCACGCCTCAACAACAAACCAATTGGTATCTTCTTGCTTTAATCCTCGCTCTACAATTGTCAGACAAATTCCTGAACAAGCAATTGACGCGCCAATTGCTAAGCTTTCTATAGCATAGCGGGTAGAAATCTTTAAACGCATCCCCTGCTTTAAAGGTTGAACATCTTCAACACAACCAATATCCGTTATAATTCCTGTGAACATAATGTCTTACGTCTCCACTTATAAAAACGGTCATTTCCAAACATTCTTGTCTCAATCTCATGAAACTGCGAGAGATAATTTCCAAAATGAGGGGCTTCAATACGATTTTTGCCTAAAACAATAGGGGTATGAAAACATATCAAATGATCAACACAACCAGCATTCAAAAATTTTTCCCCTGTCTTGACGCCCCCTTCCAATAAAACACTATTAATCCCATGTTTATAAAGCATCTGTAAAAGAGCAAAGGGTTCTACACAACCATTGTTCATCTCGACCGAATAAACAGACACACCATATTGCTCCAATGCATTTTTTTTGCTTTTCTTTGAAAGATCCACATCACAAATAACCCATGTAGGAATTTTTATGGCTGTTTGGACAACTTTTGCATCAAGGGGGATAGATAAATCTGCATCCAAAATAATACGAATTGGTGAGCGCATTTCCATCCCTGGCAAGCGGCAATTGAGTTGTGGATCATCTGCTAATATAGTACCAATACCAACGAGGATAGCATTATTTTGAGCACGTAGAATATGCGTATGAGCATGAGAAAGTGTTCCACTAATTTTTACGCTGCCCTTCTCTCTTTTTCCAACACCATTATCGGCAGAAATTGCCATTTTAAAAGTGACCGCACAGCGTTGTATCTTCCTTATGCACCAATGCGTCCATAAGGATTCAAAAGCCTCTTCAGCTAAAATGCCCTCAACCACTTCAATACCCGCTGCTCGCAAAAGAGCAATACCATGACCATCAACACGCTTGTCACAATCAGTCAGCGCAACAACAACTCGAGAAACACCTGAATCAATAAGCGCATTCACACACGGCGAAGTTTTTCCATAATGCGCACAAGGTTCTAAAGTAACATAAGCAGTCGCTCCTTGAGCCAAAGAACCTGCCATGTGTAAAGCTTGCACTTCCGCATGAGGACTCCCATGAATAGCTGTTACGCCATAGCCAACAATAAAAGCCCCCACAGCACCATTATCGTTTCGCACAATTAACGTACCAACGGAAGGATTCTCACCTGTAAGACCGACATGACGTTCTGCTAAACGAATAGCTGCAGCCATAAACCGTTCATCTTGCACTTTTTTATTCATCAAAACGAGATTCTGTATCCGCGATACCCTTTGACAATTCATCTATAACATCGTGAAAATCGCTTGCATTACGAAAATCTCGATACACAGAAGCAAAACGAATATAAGCAATATCATCAATTCTTTTCAATGCTTCCATCACAAGATGCCCAATTTTTTCTGAAGCAATCTCTGGTTCTCCCAAACTTTCAAGCTGGCGTACAATGCCAGAAATTGCTCGTTCAATATGATCAGGATCAATATTGCGCTTACGTACAGCCACATCAACTGATCGCATTAACTTATCACGATCGAAGAGTTCACATCGTCCACTTTTTTTAGCAACCAAGAGCTCACGCAACTGAACACGTTCAAAAGTTGTAAAACGACCACCACAAACGGAACACACACGGCGGCGGCGAATCACTGCCCCCTCTTCTGCTGGACGTGAGTCTTTGACCTGTGTATCCTCATATTGGCAGTAAGGACAGCGCATCCTTTGTATCCTTAACGAGTGGTAAGATAAGAGTAAAGAGGAAATTGATTCGTTATATCTTTTACCTTTTTCTCAACAGCCATTTCAACGGCATGATTATCTTCATCACTTTTTGCACTCCGAAGACCATCAAGAACTTCTGAAATCAGATGAGCAACTTGAATAAACTCTTTTTCTAAAAAACCACGCGTCGTGGCAGCAGGTGATCCCAAACGAATTCCCGATGTTATAGATGGCGTTTCAGAATCAAAAGGAATGCCATTTTTATTGCAGGTAATATGAGCGCGTCCCAAAGCCAATTCAGCACGTTTACCTGTTAGATTTTTGGAACGTAAATCAACTAACAACAAGTGATTATCTGTACCACCAGAAACAATATTAAAACCATTACCCTGTAATGTTTTTGCTAAAGTTTTCGCATTAGCGACAACATTAGCACTATAACTCTTGAAAGAGGGACGCAAAGCCTCCTCAAACGCAACAGCCTTTGCGGCAATCACATGCATTAAAGGACCACCTTGAAGACCAGGAAAAATTGCAGAATTAATTTTTCTGGATAAAGCCTCATCATTTGTCAATATTAAACCACCACGTGGACCTCGAAGCGATTTATGTGTTGTTGTTGTTACAATATGCGCATGTGGAACAGGTGAAGGATGCACGCCACCAGCAACAAGACCAGCAATATGAGACATATCAACGAGTAAATGAGCACCGATTTCATCTGCAATTTCACGGAATCTTTCCCAATCCCATAGCCGTGGATAAGATGAGCCCCCTGCTATAATAAGTTTTGGCTTACGTTCTTTTGCAAGCTGCTCAACCTCATCCATATCAATAATCTGATCTTCTTGACGCACACCATAGGAAACAACATCAAACCATTTTCCTGACATATTAACAGGTGAACCATGCGTAAGGTGACCACCAGCATTTAAATCCAACCCCATAAATGTATCACCAGGCTGAAGTAAAGCTAAAAAGACAGCTTGATTCATTTGGCTACCAGAATTAGGCTGTACATTCGCAAACGCAGCACCGAAAAGCTGTTTTGCCCTTTCAATAGCTAAATCTTCAACGACATCAACAAATTGACACCCACCATAGTAGCGCTTTCTTGGATAACCTTCTGCATACTTATTGGTTAAAACAGACCCCTGCGCTTCAAGGACCGCTCTTGAAACAATATTCTCTGAAGCAATCAGCTCAATTTCATGTTGTTGACGCTCAAACTCCCCTCTAATTGCGTCAAAAATTGCACCATCAACAGTTTGTAAATTATCATTAAAAAAGCGCTTTTGTGCGTCATTTTCTTGCTGAGTCATAAAACACATTCCTAACATAAAAAAATAAAGTCAAGGAACGATAACACAGCAAACCATGCAAACCAAACATTTTAAACTACTTACACTCAAAAATAATGAGGCAAATATTTATCTTATTCTTTGTTATAAAAACAGCGAAAAACTTCCCTCTCGAGAATGGTAAAAAATGAGATTACATTTCTTTTTTTTACACTCTTATTTGTTTACACCTTTTACAAAAGGTATCTATAATCTAAAGAAATTCAATAATTTAATGATTAAAAATAATTTATAATGTGAAAAGCTGAATATAATAGGCAAAGTTAATACGAAGGCAAATAAGAATGCTAACCAAAGTTTTTATTGATGGTGAACATGGCACAACCGGACTACAAATACAAAAACGCTTAGAAAGGCGTACAGATTTAAAATTACTCTCTCTTGCTCATAAAGATCGCCATAATGTTCATCTGCGACAAGACTATCTTAATCAAGCCGATATTGCTATTTTGTGTCTTCCAGATGATACTGCACGCGAAACAGTTCATTGGCTTAAAAAAAATAAAAACATTAGGATTATTGATAGCTCGACAGCCCACCGTGTTGCACCAGACTGGGTTTACGGTTTTCCTGAAATGACAGCAGGACAAAGAAAGCGCATCCAAGCAGCACATTATATAACCAATCCCGGATGCTATCCTACCGGTGCCATTAGTTTGATTCGCCCACTCCGTGAAGCAGGACTGCTAGACGCCGATTATCCCATCTCGATTAATGCAATCTCCGGCTATACCGGTGGTGGAAAACAGTTGATTTTACAAATGGAAAATCAATCTCAACAAAATATTCAGGACAATTATTTTATCTATGGTCTTAATCTTGAACACAAACATGTGCCAGAAATTAAAATCTATGGACAAATCAATCAAACCCCAGTTTTTATACCAAGTGTGAGTCGTTTTCCCCAAGGAATGATTGTGAATCTTCCTCTGCATCGCCATTTATTCACAAAATCAGCAAACTGTTCTGATTTGCGCGAAATTCTCGCAAACCATTACGAAGGACAAAATACCATTTTAGTCGCATCACAAGAAGAAACTGTTTCACTTGAAAGACTTAATCCAGAGTATTTAGCCAATAAAGATGGTATGAAACTGTTCGTATTTGGAAATGATCGTGAAGGTATTTTCAATCTCAGCGCCCTATTCGATAATTTAGGAAAAGGCGCATCAGCTGCAGCTATCCAAAACCTCGATTTAATGCTTTCAGGCAACTAAACCTCCCTACTCACAAACTTTTATTCAACAACGGGATAAGCCCCTTTTGTTGCTCGCCAATGCGCAACAACAAAACACAACACGACTAATGCCATACTTTGATGAATGAGCCCCAAACTTATCGGAACCTCATGTAACAGTGTCAAAATACCTAAAAGTGCTTGGATAATAATCATACCACAGATAAGAAATGCACGACGAGAGTGGGTTGAACGGGGAACATTTTTTTGTACATAGAAAGCATGAATAGCCGAGGCAATCAATAAAAAATAAGCAAAAAATCTATGAATAAACTGAACCGTTAAGGGATTTTCGAATAAATTGAGCCAAACAGGACGATGCTGTAACAATCCATCAGGAATAATCTGACCATCCATAAGGGGCCATGTATTATAGACTTTTCCTGCATGAAGCCCTGCAACCAAAGCACCCCAATAAATCTCTATCAAGACGAGAATAACAAGCCAAGCCGCAAAATATTGCACCTTTTGATTTGCTGGCTTTTCTGAATATTCTGCAAGCCCTCGAGATAAATAAGTAACAAAAACAATAACAAAACATGCCGTTATAAGATGAAATGCCAAACGATATTGGCTCACACTTGTTAAACTACTTTGCCCAATCCCTGAAGCAACCATCCACCAACCAATAAAGCCTTGAAAGGCGATAAGAATAGGTACAACAATAAGCGGGAGTAAGATATTTTTTTCAACACGCTTAGTCGCCCAAAACCAAATGAGCCCCAATAAAGCGACAAGACCAACAAGACGCCCAAGAACACGATGCGCCCATTCCCACCAAAAAATGACCTTAAAAGCACTTAAGGTCATATCAGGATTAAGCAGCTTATATTGTGCTATCTGTTGATATTTTAAAAATTCCTCTTGCCATTGATCCACACCAATCGGTGGAATAACGCCGTGTATTGGCTTCCATTCCGTTATAGATAATCCTGATCCCGTCAAACGAGTAGCGCCACCCACTAAGACAATTGCCAAACACAGCAATAAAATAGAGTAAAGCCACACCTGTATATGTTTTCTATTTTCCTTTTGCACAGGCGTTAAAATGCTATTGTTTAATCTCTTTACTACCATCTCTGATTGCCCCACGCTTCTCTCCAACTAAAATGCATTTTAAAATTTAAACATTAACTCTTTGTCTATTTTAGTATGTACTACAACTTTAGCAAAAAACAAGCGTACCACTATAACATGCGATACATATTTCTTTTTTACTTTACGAAGCTTATGATGCTACAACGCGATAAACAGTCTTTGGAAAGCTGTCTACCATCCGCATCATCCATTCTTGTTCATTAAGAACAGTATTACAAATATAATAGTCTGTTAGCTCTGCAAATTGCTCAAACCCATATTTTGGTTCGCTTGCCATCTCTAGGATGATAAAATCATATTCTTTTTTAAATTCTTGTAATATATGAAAAATATCATTTGAAAAATCTTGTGCTGAAATGGCACTTGTTACCCCCTGAGGAAGAATATCAACCCCCGTATCATAATCACGGTAAATAACATCATGCAACTTGGCATTGCCCGTTAAAATATCACTCAGTCCGCGATGTGGACCAATGACTTTCTCTATTTGTTGACCAGAAATATCGACCAACAAAATTGTTTTGTTCTCTTTTGTGAGATGAAGTGAAAGCTTTGCCGCTGTCCGTGCAGCCTCTGGTCCAATGATTGAAATAATGGTTGAAGCACGCCATTTCAAAACATCAGATAATCCCTCTATCGTAATAAAAGCTTCAAAATTTTTCATTTCTTGAGAGACTAAAATATTCTCATTCTTCTTAAGAGAATTTTCTTTTGATCTCAAATCCTCTTCTGAGATTTGGTCTTTTTTCCTTTTAAAGCACGGATAGAATAACAAGATTCCTAGCAAAAGAGTAAGGAAGCTGGCCAATGCACTCACAAGAATATTTTTTCCATAAAGAGCCATAAAAGAAATTGGTGCTAACGTTATTGGCATAACCACGTGGATATTTGTATTTTGTAAGAGAAGAGGATTATCACTCAATCCCCAATATGAACCAATGACTTTTTCTCTTCGTTGAACAGACTTGCTCATCGCTTTATTTTGGACATCGATCGCTGCTTTTATTTTATTTTCAAATTCATTAAATATTTCATTCAAAGATTGGGATTGATCTCTTATAAAAAAACTCACCCTTTTTTGAAGCTGTTTTTCCAATTCCGTTGCAATAAACTCATCTGAATGAACTTGATAAACAATCTGTAAAATTTTATTTTTTAATTGATGAGAAACTGTCTCTAATTCTGCAGTCATCGCTTTAATTTGAGGATGTGTCCACCCTAATTGTGCAGCCATATGTGCTCTTTGCGTTTCCAAGAGATCACGTTTAGATTCCAGAGAAACAATTGCTGAATTGCCTGCAATAAACGATAAAGACAGTAAAGACTGCCCATTTTCACGCATCATGTTAATCGTTGAATTCAAACTTGTTAAATGAATACGCTTTAAAGTTGCTTGCGTTAATTGCATCGAAAGATTATGAAGTTCTGTTTGTTTTACACCACGCTGAATAAAAGAATCAATAGATTTACGAAATTCCTGCACGATATTAAGGATTGCAATATTATCATATTGTTTGTCTTCTAATTTATCATTTAACAAGAATTGTTTCTGTTTTATGATTGCTTGTGAAAATGCGGAAAACCAAGTTTCCAACCCACGTTGAGCTGCTTCAAGTGTCTCGGCTTCAAAAATAAGATCGATAAAATCACCATGACGCGATAAACGGATATTTTCATGATTTTTTTTCTTATAAGAAGCACTTAAAGAAAAATTCGAATCATTGAAGAACATAGGCTGTGAAAACAAAAAAGCGATAACATTGTCTTGCTTTTTAATTGGTAATGGCTTTCCTACAGAATCAGATAATGAAAATGTTAAAGTTGCTTGGTAACCACGGGGCTGGACAAAATAATACAACCAAATCAAAGATACACATAGAATTTGTAATAGCAAAACAATCAAAATGCTTCGCCATACGGTACGTACGAATAGTCTTTTATTACATGTAAGACTCATCTTTATTTTAACCAGCAAAATACTTCTTCATATTGTTTTATTAAGAGAAAGTAGTAACTATCCTCTTAACTTGCTGTCATATTATTTTGAGATAATAAAAATATAAAATTTAAGCACAAATGTTCAAAAATATTTTTAAAGAACTTAATTCATATTTTTTTGAGGCTCTCTAGTTGTTTTTTTGCTTCAGAAGTAACAACCGCTCTAATGGTAATAGACCCATCATCATGCCCTTCTTGCACTATTTCCGCAGAGTTTTCATAAAACCAATCAATAAGCGACATTTCATGAGGTTGTAAAAGATATTCAATGCTTTGCACCTCTCCAAAAATTCGCTTTTCAATGGCTCTTAATAATTGATCGAGTCCATCCCCCTTAAGTGCTGATACCATGAGAGCAGGATTTAATCGCGTCTTTGCACTTGTTTGTAAAACATTCAATGCTTGCTCATCTAACATATCAATCTTATTCCAAACTTCTATGATATGCTCCATATCATCAATATCGATATCAAGACTTGAAAGCACTTCTAAAACATCTTGGGCATGTGCTTGATGATCAAGATCTGACATATCTCTTACATGAAGAATGAGATCCGCTTCAACCACTTCTTCAAGGGTTGCTCTAAAAGCTGCAATCAAATTCGTTGGCAAGTTAGAAATAAACCCTACAGTATCAGACAAAAGAACAGTTTTTCCATGGGGAAGAACAACTTTGCGCAAAGTCGGATCAAGCGTTGCAAATAACATATTCTTTGCTAAAACATCCGCACCGCTTAAACGGTTAAAAAGAGTTGACTTTCCTGTATTCGTATATCCTACCAGTGCCACAACAGGATAAGATGTTTTTTTCCTTTTTGCTCTATGAAGTGCACGTGTTTTAATAACCGTTTCTAATTCGCGGCGAATACGAATAATTTTCTCTTGTAAAAGACGCCTATCTGCTTCAATTTGCGTCTCACCAGGTCCACCTAGGAAGCCACGCCCCCCCCGTTGCCTTTCCAAGTGCGTCCAACTCCGTACAAGCCTCCCTTTTTGATAGGACAAACGCGCTAACTCTACTTGCAAAACTCCTTCTTTTGTTCGTGCACGATCCCCAAAAATTTCAAGAATCAAAGCCGTTCTATCGATAACTTTGCAATTCCATAATTTTTCTAAATTACGCTGCTGTACTGGCGTTAAAAAGTGATCTACAATCGCAAGCTCAATAGAATATTCATCTATATAACAGGTTAACGCATCTACTTTACCTTTTCCAAAGAGAGTCGCAGAGCGAGGCGTTGCAATATTAATCGTTTCATAATTAACAACTTCTAACCTTATAGCACGCGCTAACCCCAATGATTCTTTAACACGAGAAGATATAGAACACTCTCTCAAAGAGCTTTCACTTCTATTTTCTTGAAAAATCGGTATCAGAACAAGTGCGCGCACCTGTTCTGTATTCTGCGAAAATACCCCTCCTAATCTCTCATTTTCATTTATCATAGCAATCTAAGTACTTTTAAATGGGATAAGAGGTCTATCTTAAAATGATATGTTTACTCAGGACTTTCACTCTCAAACATCTGTACAGGCTGTCCAGGCATAATCGTAGAAATAGCATGCTTATAAACCAATTGCGCGTGTCCATCTCGGCGCAAAAGAACACAAAAATTATCAAATGAAGTTACAATACCCGTGAGTTTAACGCCATTGACAAGAAAAATTGTAAGGGAAATTTTTTGCTTACGCACCGTATTTAAAAACACATCTTGCAGGTGTTGTGATCGCTCTGCCATTATTCTTACACCTTTATCTAGATTGCATAAAATATTCGTGCATGCATATCGACTGAAAAATATCCAATTGTCAACGTAGAAGCTTAAAAATTCAGCAACAAACAACTGAAATTAGAGAAAAAACAGCTCTTTAAGACAATAATAAAGTACAACTTACGAAAAGCTATATTAAATTAAAAATTTTTCCACGTTTACTTTTTTATGAGCTTACAATTCAAAGGCATACTTTTATACATCCTAAGCTATTACAGACTATATGTGATGATGAATCTGCTTCGTTTAGAATCAATAAAAGTAAGCGGACAACAACATTTATTAACGATTATCGATATTAAAGAGAGACATTCGCAGCTTACTGTATATATAACCGCTATTAAATTGTCCTTATTTCAAAGACTGCCGGCTTATAAAGCTTTCTATAAACACAAGTTGTAAACAGTATTTTTGTTTTAGTTAGATTTAAATAATAAATTGTTTTTACTATATTTTATAACATTTTTAAACAGGGTACAAGAAACCGCGTTAACTTTATCTTGATAAGTTTTTAAAATTTTTCCCTAAGCATATTCCTTTCTAAATAATTAACAGCTAGTATGTAGAAATTATGTGGAAGAGGACGTATCCCTTTTCCGGCTGTAAGAGTACGAGGCGAGTATGGCACGCAGAACAAAATTGCAAACATTTGAAGTTGAAGTTGAAGAAGCCCTCACAAAAGCTATGAACTTTGATTTCGATGACACAGGATTTGAAACGATATCATCCAATAATTCTGAAAATGTTGTTAATGTCGATGATCTGATTCAAAAAATTGCAATGGCAGAAGAAGAATTTTTTGCTGAAAACGGTACGTCAACTTTTGTTTCTAATATTCATGATGAAGCTGTTGTTGATAAATCCGTTGTTGAACAGCTTTTTGCTCCAAAACCTTCACCTGATATTTCAGGTGGAACTGTTCATAATACATTATTGCCTACAAAACTTCTTCCTGCAAATGATGATATAACAACCCCTGTAAATTTTGGACCATTCAAGCAACGTTCTTCCTCTCGAGTCTACTGGTATACAACAGCGCTTAGTGCTTTATGGGCAACAGGAGGAGCTTTTATTGCGCATAAACTCGCACCTACCGGACTCAGCTCCTTATCCAATATCAGCACTTTTGTTACATCCCCAACAGGACTTGCTGTAGCAGCCGGAACAGCAATTCCTATCCTTATATCTTGGGGCGTTGCTCAATTAACAAAACGTTCAAACGACTTGCATAATATTGCGCTTCTTATGACCAATGCTGCACAGCGCCTTAGTGAACCACAACATCTATCTGAAAAACAAGCTATTGCTATAGGGCAAACCATTCGTGAAGAAGTAGCGGCAATGAACGAAGGTATTGAACGTACCCTCGGACGTGCTGTTGAACTTGAAGCAATCATACAAGGTGAAGTTCACAATCTAGAACAAGCCTATGCTGAGAATGAATCACGCATTCACACATTAATCAAAGAATTGAGTAATGAACGCATAGCCATTTTGAATCACGCAGATCGCGTACAATCAACAATTAAAGGAACCCAAGAACAACTGAGTGATGAATTTGGTTTGGTTACCTCTAACATTGTGACCAATGTTGAAAAGCTTGCACAAACCCTTTCTCAAACTTTACAAAAACAAGGTGAAGACCTTGTTGAAAAACTTTCCTATGCCGGTGATGGCGTAACAAATCAACTTGTTGAAAAATTTAACAAAACAACAACACAAATTCAGCAGAAAAACACGGAATTTTTTCATGAATTAGGAAAAAACTTTGATGGTTTTGCAAAACGATTTGATCATAATGAAAAACAAATAGAAAAAACCTTTAATGAAACAGCTGAAAAAGCGGAAGTACATGTTGCTAAAATTGCAACACATATACAAGCAGTAACAGATCAAACTTTGCACGCTGTCGATGAAAAGTTTAAAGCCTTGGATAAAGCTCTTATTGATCGTAATAATCAATCTCTACAGAATTTTGATGAGAAGATCTTAAAGCTCGACGACCAAGCACATAAACTCTCTTCTAAATTTGATAACGTAACCTCGCAAGCAATTGGAGCCTTTGAACAACGTTTAGCAACTGTTGATCTTTCTCTTAAAGAACATAGTGATTCCATCATTGATTCCTTTATAGAACGCAGTCAGGCTTTAGAGGATAATGCTGAAAAACTTGGTAACTTCTTGGAAGCTCATGTCTTGAAAATAAATGAGAACCTCCAAGAAAAAACAGCAGACATTACCCATGCATTTACAAATGGACGTGAAGCTATTCTTTCTGCAATTGATAAAAGTAAAGAAAGTCTGAGAGAAGAAATTCAATATGTCGACAATGCCATTGTTGATATCATACAAGAACGTTCACAAGATTTTAAAATACAACTTTCTGATCAACGAGCTCTTATGGCAGACATGCTCGATAACGAGAAGAATAAAATTGCGGATACATTAAGAAATCAAATTGATGTTTTATCCCAAAATACTTCTCATATTGAAAAAGTTTTGGCTGACAATATTCAAGTCGTTGATAAACAAGCTGAAAATCATATTACAAACATCATTCAATGCACTGAAAAGTTACAAGATGTCATTGTACAAAGTTGTAATACAACCCAAGATGCTTTAGAAGCACAAGCGAGAAATATTGATATCCGTGCCGATGCTCTGCGCGATTCTTTAGCGATTAATAGTTTTTCTCTCAATGAAGTTCTTGCCGATCAAGCACGTACACTTGAACAACGCATGGAAACAATCCATAACCTCATTGCAAAAAGTGATATACGTGTCGATGTTGCATTGAAACAACAAATAGATTTAGTTGAGAGTGCAATTGTCGCCAATAATAAAAACATTACTGAAACGGTTCAAGATCATATCAAAAACCTTGAAAGCCATGCCGAAATTTTAAAGAATACGCTCTCTCAATCGAGTGGTGTTTTCTTTGAAACCCTTGAAACACGTATGGAATCATTCGATACAGATCTAGAAGATCGTGCACACAAAATTTTTGAACGGACAACAACGCTAGAGGAAACATTATCTGAAAAATTTAGCCAAATCTGTGAAGCCATTGATATGCAAACATCTGTTATTGAGAAACGTTCTGACACATTAAAAACGTCTCTCATGATTAATAATGAGCAAAGTCAGATAATTCAACAAGCGCTGGAAAGCAGTGTTGACAATATGCGTGTAACCTTAGAAGACTCTGTTAATACAGTGACAGATAACCTGCATAATAAGATTATAAAAGCTTCTGATATTCTTTCTTCTACGAGTGAACAAATTCTTTCATCTGTTACAAATGTTACTGCACAAGCAGAAAATATTCTCTCAGAATCAGGCAATCGCATTGTATCAAATGTCAAAAAAACTGTTTATGATACCAGTGAAAAAGTTCTGTCCGTTCTGTCTGAACAAACAGCGCATACTGTCGAAGCTTTCGCAACAGCCAGTCATAATGCACAAGCATTATTGAATGAAACTATTCACACATCAACAACAGCAATAGAACAAGTTCTTAATGAACGCTGTGATGTTCTTCATCACTCTATGCAAAATCTTAAAAATAATTTAGGATATCAACTCTCTGATGTAACGAGCCGTCTGGAAGATGCTGGAAATCAAACAACAACACAAATTTCAAAACATGTTGGAAAAATAACAGAGCTTACAAATCACTTAAATCAAGCAGCGCAAAATACGACAGAATCAATTGATTCTTTAACACAGCATATCGGTGAACAACTCTCTCTTTCCACACAAGATGCTGAACAAAGAATTTATGCACATAATGAATCTTTAGTGAATAGCTTAACCAAAGCTAACTCTGAAACACTTCAAACAATAACGATTATGAAGGAAGAGCTTGTTAATAATGTCTCATCCATCTTAACACAGTTGAATCAATCAATTTACAATTTTCAGGAAAATAGTAATGTTTTATTATCGGCTGTTCAAAATATTGATGGGCAGTTTAATGAGAGTACGAATAATTTTTTCCGCAACACGGACCAAGTAGCAGAGCGTTTGTCAGCCTCAAATCAAGCGCTCAATACTAATGTTGAAATTCTGCAAGGACTTTCAAAGAGTACCTTTGAACAAATTAATCATATAACGAGTAGTTTTGGTGAACATGCAAAGACACTTTCCCAAACTATTCATGTTCTTGAACAGTCTGAAAATTCACTTAGTGCAACACTTGAAGAAAAACATAATACGCTTTCTGTATTAAGCGATGCTCTTGTTTCAAAGTCTCATGAAATTAATCAAATGATTGGGCATTATGAAAAAATCTTCAACTTAGCACTTGAACGCTCTGATAAGAATGCGCGTAACTCCACAAATTCATTCCAACAATCACTTAATAAGCTTGTTAGTGAAGCATCAACGCGTTTTTCAGAAGCAGCAGAAGATATACGTCGCTCCGCTGATGAAGTTCGTTTAGAGCTTTCAAAGATTAATAATGATATCAATGAAAATGTAAAAAAACTTCCAGAAAAAACAAAAGAAACAACGCAAACAATTCGCACAGCTTTGAATGAACAGATTACAGCGTTACAAGATTTAGTCAGTGTTATACAAAATGATCAAAAGAGCGCACAAAAACAGCTAATATCAGCATTTCCTACATCATCAATGTTTAATCAAAAAAGTGACAGTTCCACTGAGTCTGTTAAAAAGATTGTGCCACCTAAGCCTATTTTGCAACAAGATCAAAGCAAAAAAAGACCAAATAAATGGGTATCAAATCTCTTAGAAAGAGCTTCACGTGAAGAAACATTTTATGATGCTCCCCCTAGTGATGATGTTTTAACATCAGTGCAAACAAAACCATCTCCTGCAAACTGCTCTCTTAATTCATTAGCTTCTGGTATAGTGCAAGCTATTAATCACAATGCCATTGTTGAGCTATGGGATCATTATCAACGTGGACAAAAAAACATCGTAACAGAACGCCTTTATACCTTAAATGGACAAAAAATATTTGAAATGATTAAGAAAAAATATATGAGCGATTTTGGGTTTAAACGTTCAGTGAATCAATATGTTACGGATTTCGAAAAGCTCTTACGTGATATATCGCGCAGTTCTGGCTCTTCCAACTCAGTTCGCAAGTACTTGATATCAGATACCGGAAAAGTTTATACTATGCTTGCTCATGCAAGTGGTCGAATCCAATAACAAATAAGAAAGTGGAAAAAGATATTTTTCCACTTTCTCTCTCCAGTTGTTTTAATGGCTCATCATAGAATGCTTTTTTTTCAACTGTAGCTTTGTACTTCAAAGGTTGGGATAATTGGCATGCGGTTTTCTTTGACATCCTAAGCAATAACCCTAAAGAAGCGTAATGGCTTATCAAACAACGTATCATTCTAAGAATGATAAAGCATGTCTTCTATTTCCTTATCTTTTTCTTAACTCCTTTATTTTTCATAGTTTCATAAAGGTACAAAATCGGTAATAATTATTTTTATTAATTGTGAAAAAAATTCATGCTTTTGTATTAAAATAGCTCATAGAAACACTTCTATTTATTTTTTTTAATGTTTTTTATCCACATATTACTCTCGTTGAATTATCTAAGTAAATATTTTTTATTATATTAGGTGAATTTGAGCTAAAAGAATCTTATTGTATTCAAATTTCTCATTCAACATACGAGATGATTCATTATAAATTATAAAGTTCGCATTATTAAGAGTTCAATTGAATAATAAATAAAACAACTCCCATTTTTAAAGTTCCAATTTCCTTTTAAATAGCTGCAAAAATAATTTATAAATTGCAAATTGTTATTTAAAATTTCTTCTACCTCCCTATAGAAATTTAAATAAAGAAGATGAAGTTAATAGAAAGCACTCTTCTTTTCTTTCCTTAAGTTGTAAGCATTGCAAAAAAAATAATGGCTTGGTAATGTAATTATTAGTAATATTTTATTCGTTTGTAGACTAATCAATTTTTACGGGTTTTATTAAGGAAAGAAAAAACTAATCGTGCTGCTATCAATGAAATTATTCATGCACACAAACAAAAAGAATTATCAAACTGGTTTTACGATCCAGAAGAGTTTTCTCATACTCATACATTTTGATATTCAGAGAAATGAGGATTTATTAGTGGACAAAACCTTATCGTAGATGGAACATCTCATATACACATACGCTAACTTGGATATCATAAAAATGTCTAGAGAACAAAATAGTGATTTCAGTTCACCAAAAGCTGAACTTGACAGTGCCGCACTTTTTTATCACCAACACCCAAAACCTGGAAAATTGGAAATACAAGCAACAAAACCTCTTGATAATCAACGTGATTTAGCTCTTGCTTATTCTCCAGGCGTTGCAGCACCATGTCTTGCGATTCATGAAGATCCCAATCTTGCTGCTCAATATACCTCCCGTGCTAATTTAGTCGCTGTTATATCCAATGGAACTGCTGTTCTTGGTTTAGGGAACATTGGTCCACTCGCTTCCAAGCCAGTTATGGAAGGCAAGGCCGTTTTATTTAAAAAATTTGCGAATATTGATGTTTTTGATATTGAAATTGATGCATCCGATATAGAACAAATGGTACAAACAATATCGACCTTAGAACCTACATTTGGTGGTATTAATCTTGAAGACATTAAGGCTCCTGAATGTTTTGACATCGAAGAAAAACTTCGTGCTAAAATGAAAATTCCAGTTTTTCATGATGACCAACATGGAACTGCCATTATCGTTTCTGCGGCTGTATTAAATGCCTTAAATCTTTCAGGAAAAAAAATTGAAAATGCAAAAATAGTTACCTCAGGTGCAGGTGCTGCTGCCCTCGCTTGCCTTAATCTTTTGGTTCGTCTTGGGGCAAAAGTTGAAAATATTTGGCTTAGTGACTTAGAGGGAGTTGTTTATGAAGGTCGCAAGACCCTTATGGATCGTTGGAAAATCAATTACGCACAAAAAACGGACGCACGAACTTTATCTGATATTATTGATGATGCGGATATTTTTCTAGGCCTATCTGCGGGTGGTGTTTTAAAGCCTGAATATCTTAAAAGAATGGCTCAAAATCCACTCATTTTAGCACTGGCTAATCCAGTACCAGAAATTATGCCTGAAGAAGCACGCTCTATACGACCAGATGCAATGATCTGCACAGGACGCTCTGATTATCCCAATCAAGTTAATAATGTCCTTTGTTTTCCCTATATCTTCCGTGGTGCATTAGACGTAGGTGCTAGTGCAATTAATGAAGAAATGAAAATGGCCGCTGTTCATGCGATTGCTGCCCTTGCACGTGAAGAAACTTCAGATGTTGTAGCACGTGCATACTCGAAAGAACCACCCAATTTTGGACCAGACTATCTGATCCCCTCTCCTTTTGATCCGCGTTTAATACTGCGTATTGCTCCCGCTGTTGCTAAAGCAGCAATGACAACTGGTGTCGCCATTCGTCCCATTGAAGATATGGAGGCCTACTATGATATCCTCAATCGATTTGTCTTTCTTTCTGGTTTAACAATGAAACCTGTTTTTGCTGCAGCAAAAACAGCAAAACGTAAACGCGTCATCTATGCCAATGGTGAAGATGAACGCGTCCTTCGTGCAGCACAAGTTGTCATTGAAGAACAAACAGCAACGCCCCTCCTTATCGGCCGTCCACATGTCGTAGAAGCAAGAT
Organism: Bartonella sp. AP88XZML; assembly: GCF_042195565.1. Classification (NCBI taxonomy): domain Bacteria; kingdom Pseudomonadati; phylum Pseudomonadota; class Alphaproteobacteria; order Hyphomicrobiales; family Bartonellaceae; genus Bartonella; species Bartonella sp. AP88XZML. The sequence continues at coordinate 30,966 of NZ_JBHIOQ010000084.1, forward strand.
TAAAACGCTTTGGTTTAAGAATTCGTCCTGGTATAGATTTTGAATTAACAAACCCTGAAGATGATCCACGTTTTCGTGATTATGTTAATTTATTTTTTCATTATACAGGGAGGCGTGGTGTTACGCCTGAAATGGCAAAAACAGTAGTGAGAACATCAACAACGGCTATTGCTGCCCTTGCCGTTATGCGTGAAGAAGCAGATGCAATGATTTGCGGCTTAGAAGGACGCTTTGAACGTCAACTTGAATTGATTGAACAAATTATCGGTCTTGATCCTCATGTTCACCGTTTTTCTGCTATGAGTTTGCTTATCTCTCAACAACGTACTCTTTTCCTCACAGATACTTACGTCAATGAAAATCCTTCTGCAGAAGAAATCGCTGAAATGACTGTGTTGGCAGCTCAAGAAGTTGAAGCATTTGGAATAACACCAAAAGCAGCCTTATTATCACACTCAAACTTTGGTTCTAAAAACACAGAAAGTGCGCGTAAAATGCGACGTGCAACAGAAATTCTTGCCAAATTACACCCTGATTTAGAAGCAGATGGTGAAATGCATGCTGATGCTGCCCTTTCCAAAGTTTTTCGTGATCGTGTTTTTCCTAATTCTCGTCTTAAAAGTGAAGCTAATTTGCTTGTCTTTCCAACACTTGATTCAGCCAATATCACGCTCAACACTGTTAAAAGCCTCACAAATGCACTCCATGTTGGTCCTATTCTAATCGGGGCAGCACGTCCCGCCCATATCTTAACGCCTTCAGTAACTTCCCGGGGAGTTGTTAATATAACAGCCCTTGCTGTCCTTGCTGCCAATAGAAAAAATAGTCTTGTAAAATAAATGCGCAATAAAATTTCAAAGTTTTTTAAATATTGAGATATAGTATTTCATGTACTGTAAACCTCTTTTCTCTATAGATAAAGACAGCTATATTCTGGATTAAGTCTTTTTTTTAAAGAGAAAAAAGGCTAGAAGAACAATATTAAATGTATTTTGAATTTACTAACTCTATAATAAGGAATCCGTACATTGCCTTCCACGTTTGATAAAGTTGCTGATATCATTGCAGAAATCAGTGAAATTGATCGCAATACAATTACACCTGAGAGTCATACAATTGACGATTTAGGAATCGACAGTCTTGATTTTCTTGATATTGTTTTCGCTATTGATAAAGCTTTCGGAATAAAAGTCCCTCTAGAACAATGGACACAAGAAGTCAACGAAGGTACCGTTGCAACAGAAGAATACTTTGTTCTTAAAAACCTTTGTGCAAAAATTGATGATCTCGTTGCCTTAAAACAGGCGGAGTAGTTTTTTCGCCATGCTTGATCAATCTGTATTCATTACTGGTATAGGTCTCATAAGCTCTCTGGGGGCAGGAACTGATCAACATTGGAATCTCTTAAATGATCCAATCCGTACACCAAACCTAGATTATACAACTTTTTCACCTTACACGGTTCATAAATTGCCCGAAATTGATTGGAGTTTACAAATTCCTAAAAAAAGTGATCAACGGCAAATGGGAACATGGCAGCGTCTTGGTACCTATGCGGCTGGTCTTGCTCTTGATGATGCCGGCATAAAAAATAATGAACAACTCACTTCAACAATGGATATGATCGTAGCGGCAAGTGGGGGAGAACGTGATATTACTGTTGATACACAGATTCTTTCTAAAGCGCGCGCAGTTGCCGATCATGCTTCTATGTTAAATGTTGCTCTTTCAACTGAACTTCGTCCAACATTATTTTTGGCACAACTTTCAAACCTTTTGGCAGGAAACATTTCAATTGTTCATAAAGTCACTGGATCATCTCGTACATTTATGGGAGAAGAAGGCAGTGGTCTTTCTGCACTTCAAATTGCTGTAGCTCGTATTAAATCAGGTCAAAGTACCCATGCTCTTGTAGGAAGTTCCTATAATGCACAAAGTTATGATATGTTGTTGGCGCATGAGCTTGGTGGTCTTTTAACCCATAATGGATGGAGCCCAGTGTGGGATCGTGGAATCTATCCAGGCGGCGGTGTCATAGCAGGTTCTGGTGGGATCTTCCTAGTTATTGAAAGTGGAGAACATGCCAAAAAACGCAACGCACGTGCTTATGCTGAAATTAGCCAAATTATTACAGACCAAACAGATAGAACCAAAATTCCACTTAGAGATTCAATTGCAACAATGTTAAAAACTGCGGGCGCTAAATCTGCCTTAGCCATTTCAGCAGCCTCAGGAGCTCACGAAGCAACAAAAGCAGAACAAAATGCTCTTGATAATGCTGATCTATTTTACCGTGGCATTACAACATTATTTGGTTATATGCGGGAAGCACAATTTCCTCTAGCTCTAGCTCTTGCAGCACTTTCAATTGAAAAAAAACGCGGTTTTCCAGTGTTAAGTCCTCATGAAAAACCTTTTTCTAAAGAAGTACGTGAAATATTTGTTACAACGATTGGTATAAAAAGAGCTGAAGGTATTGTGCGTCTTACTGCTGTTTGAAGGGGAATTTCTATAGTGAAATATCATGATCATTTTGGGCGTCCACTTGTAGCAATAACTGGTGCAGGCATTGTCACATCACTGGGACAAGGGAAACATGAAAATTGGCAAAAATTAACTAGCGGTGTAAGTGGTATCCACAAAATAACACGTTTTCCCGTTGAGGGATTAAATACATATATTGCTGGAACAATTGATTTTCTTAAAGAAAGTACACTTGGTGCTTCAGCTCTCTCTGAGAAGCTTGCACATCTTTCTGCTGAAGAAGCTTTAGAACAAGCTACTATTGATAAAAAAAATTTTAATGGACCACTCTTTCTAGCTGCTCCTCCTGTTGAACTTGAATGGAAAGCACGTTTTAGTCTTGATCAAGAGGAAGAATTCAATAATGAGCCTTCTTATGCACATCTTCTTAAAGTCTGTAAGGATAAACTCCATGAGACGCTTTTTGAATCCACACAATTTGGTGCAATTGCAGAAAAACTTCAAAAAACATTTGGCACAAAAGGACTTCCTGTTACACTTTCCACTGCCTGTGCATCTGGTGCAACAGCAATTCAATTAGGTGTTGAGTCTATTAGACGGAGAGAGACAAATAGAGCTCTCATAATTGCGACAGATGGATCAGTTTCAGCAGAATCTCTTATTCGTTTTTCGCTACTATCTGCTCTTTCAACTCAGAATGAGCCTCCAGAAAAAGCAGCAAAACCCTTTAGCCGTGATCGAGATGGTTTTGTTATGGCAGAAGGCTCAGGCGCTCTTGTTCTTGAATCTCTTCAAAGCGCATTAAACCGTAATGCTACAGTTTTAGGAATTTTAGCTGGCTGTGGAGAAACCGCCGATGACTTTCACCGTACACGTTCAAAACCCGATGCATCACCAGCAATTGAATCCGTTCGCAAAGCTTTAGACGATGCAAAAATAACCATCAATGAAATTGACTATATTAATGCCCACGGAACTTCAACACCTGAAAATGAGAAAATGGAATATCTTGCATTATCAACAGTATTCGGTGATCTTTTAGAGCATATTCCTGTCTCTTCTAATAAATCAATGATTGGGCATACATTAACTGCTGCTGGTGCAATAGAAGCGGTTTTTTCGCTTTTAACCATTCAATCGGGAATACTTCCACCGACAATAAATTATGATAATCCTGACCCTACTATCCCTTTAGATGTTGTTCCTCATCATAGCCGTAAGTCCTGTGTCAATGCGGTTTTGTCAAACTCATTTGGATTTGGTGGTCAAAATATGAGTCTTGTTATCACTGCATATAAAGGATAATCCTTTAATAATAAAATTTTATAACGCTAACCAATAATATATTTAAGGGGGATGATAATGCGTGCACTGAAACTCTTCGATGATCGTCGGCTTGAAATCACCAATATTTCCCCGCCATCTTCACCTAGTATAGGTGAAGTAACTGTGCGGATAAAAGCCGTTGCTCTTAATCATATTGATGTATGGGGATGGCGTGGCATGGCTTTTGCGAAAAGAAAAATGCCACTCATCATTGGTGCAGAAGCCTCTGGTGAGGTTATACAAATAGGAGATGGCGTTGAACATCTCCAACTTGGACAGATTGTCTCAATTTATGGTGCACAAACCTGCGGAGTATGCCAAGCTTGTCATGAAGGACGGGATAATCTTTGCAGTAATGTAAAGGGAGTCTATGGTTTTCACCTTGATGGATTTGCGTGTGAGCTTGTCAATTTGCCAGCACGTTTATTAGTTCCATCACCTCCCCAATGTGATGAATTGCAAGCAGCAGTTGCTCCAATTACTTTTGGTACCGTAGAACATATGCTTTTCGATAACGCAAAACTACAAGCAGGAGAAACAATCCTGGTACAGGCTGGTGGCTCAGGTATTGGTTCTGCAGCCATTCAACTTGCAAAACACATGGGCTGTACAGTTATCACAACTGTAGGTTCAGATGAAAAAATTGCAAAAGCGCACTCTCTTGGGGCAGATCATGTGATTAATTATCGTAAAGATCGTTTTGAAGGTGTAGTGCGTAAATTAACCCAAAAAAAAGGTGTTGATGTTGTTTTTGAGCATGTTGGTGTCGATACATGGAACGGTTCTCTGTTATGTATGAAAAAAGGAGCACGCTTAGTGACTTGCGGTTCTACCTCTGGTGTTTCAGCACCAATAAATCTCATGCAATTATTCCAGCAACAGCTCAAGATATTCGGTTCATTTGGCTGCCGTATGGAAAATATGAAAAATGCCATGCAAAAAATGGCACAAAAAGCCGTACACCCTGTCATTGATACAATTGTTGGGCTGGATGAAATTGATACAGCTTTAAAACGAATGGAGAGTCGTGATGTTTTTGGTAAAATTATCCTTAAAATCGATTAAATCATGATGAAGCTTTCTCTTAAAAATCTCATATATCGTATTAAAATTATAGCTAAAAAAATATCCTACTTGTTATGGGCATATCTACTCTTTGGTTCTTTATTTATTCTAAAATGTTTTCCAGCCAAAATGGGAATTTCTTTTTTTGCTTGGTTAGCAAAAAAAATTGGTCCCCTTGTACATCGTCATCAAATCACACTTGCAAACCTTAGGAGTGCATATCCAGAAAAAACAGAGCAAGAACTCCGTGCGATTGCAATAGAAATGTGGGAAAATATAGGACGTTTCCTAGCTGAATATATTTTTCTTGATAAAATTTTTGATTTTGATCCTCATGCAGACGAGCCAGGTTTCATTGAGGTTAAAGGCATTGAAATATTTGAGCGATTAAAAAATGAAAAAAAACCACATATTTTTTTCACCGCACATACTGGCAATTTTGAACTTCTGCCTATTTGTGCACAAAGTTTTGATCTTAATGTTACGGTATTATTTAGACCACCCAATAATCCCTATGTTGCCAAACGAATCCTTAAAGCACGACAAACTTCTATGGGACATCTTGTTCCCTCCAAGGCCGGTGCAGCATGGGCATTAGCAGCCAAATTAGAAGAAGGTGAAAATGTTGGTATGCTCGTTGATCAAAAATTTCGCCGCGGTATCATGGGAACATTTTTTAACAGACCTCTTAAAACAAACCCCTTAATTATAAAACTTGCTCGACAATATGACTGTGATATTTATCCAGCACGTTGTATTCGTTTGCCTAGTGGACGTCATCGTTTAGAGTTATATGAACATGTAGAACTTCCACGTGATGAAAAAAATGATATCGATATAGCTGCTTCTACGCAAAAATTAAATGATATTGTTGAATCTTGGGTCCGTGAATATCCTGGACAATGGATGTGGTTACATAGACGTTGGGACATCTAACATAAGCTCTATTGCTTACAAAGGAAGTGCAAAATGTTAGCCTCAAAAGATATCAGAGATCTCACTACAATTATCACTGCATTACGAAACTCTGATAATGGTTGTATCTGGCATAAAAAACAAACTTTTGAATCCCTCATACCCTATATGCTCGAAGAAGTTTACGAAGTCATCGATGCCATTGAACGAAAAAATCGAAAGGATCTCTGTGAAGAACTTGGGGATCTTCTTTTACAAGTTGTCTATCATGCTACCATAGCACAAGAAGAAGGCAGCTTTACTTTTGAAGATGTTGTTTATGCAATCACGGAAAAAATGATTCGACGCCATCCTCATGTTTTTGGAAATGCCGAGCAAAAAAAACGAGGATTTATAAAAGAGGAGTGGGAATATATAAAAAAAAGAGAACAGGTTGAACAAAAAAGAATGTGCGAAGAAAAAAACAACAATTCCTCCACAAGCATACTCGCAACAGTAAAACAAATCCAGCCAGCAAACCAAGAGGCACTTGCTTTACAAGAAGCAGCAGCTAAAGTAGGTTTTGATTGGCAAAAAAGTGATAAAGTTTTTGAAAAAATAGAAGAAGAACTGGAAGAGCTCAAAGAAGCCATCAAAAGTAAACAAAACTCAGAAATAGAAGCAGAGTTTGGAGATCTCTACTTTATACTTCTTAATCTCGCGCGCCACTTAGCGATTGATTCACAAAAAGCATTAAAAAAAACGAATATAAAATTTCGAAATCGTTTCGCCTATATTGAAGAAAAGCTATCCACTCAATCTAAAACACTCACTGACGCATCCTTGAATGAAATGGAAGCACTTTGGAAGCAAGCTAAAAATGAACGATAAAAAATAGTAGATTTCTTCTACCTAAAAGAACAAGCCCCTCTAAAATTACTAAATTATAATTTAGCTCAGCTCAATTTGTTTTATATTGATCCTGCGTAGCAGGACGAAGTTCCACCGATTCGCCACACCCGCATGCTGAAACTTGATTAGGATTTTTAAAGACAAAACCAGACCGCAACGTTGTCACTTCATAATCCATCTGCGTTCCTAATAAAAATAATACCGCATCATGTGCTACAAAAACACGGGCACCATTCACTTCAACAACATCCGCAGCTATCCCCTTTTCTTTGACAAGAGTAATTGTATACTCCATCCCTGCACAACCACCTTTTTTGATACCAACAAGAATACCCTGTGCATCTTTTGCATCCATAATCGCTTTAACACGATCCACTGCTGCTTGCGTCAAATTTATTACCGAAAAACGGCTCATAGTTTACTCTTTTCTTAGTTCAATAGACACTTTGAAAGTTTTTCCTCTATAATATTTTATCTGATCTTTTAGAAAAAAAACGAAACATAAATTAAAGCATTCTGACCTTGTTTATTTGGATAAAAATACATACCCGTAAAATGAGATTTGTAATTATACAATCCAGAACTTACAATTTTTTATCCACATAAAATGCAAAATACCTCATCTATAAAACTCTAAAAAAACGAAACTTTTCAAAACCATACATTCACTCCTCTTCTTTTGAAAATCCTTATCTTTTTAGAAAAGTAACGATTAGGTAAGAAAACAATATACCTTCCGCACTCATTTGCTCCAATTCATACCCCTAAAGTCACCAATCTTACCCCCCTCCTCACAATCTCAAAAGTAATTAAATGCATACATCTATTAACTATAAAGCTAAAAATTTAATGATCACAAAGAATTTTACAAATTCGTTATTTATCTTGAATTAACAACAAAATATTGATGTCCAAAATTTTTACTTTCAAAAGCTCTAAGTGCAAAAGCATTTTAGATTTTATTCTGTTTATTTTTTCTCTTGCCTTTAAAGAAACAGTCATTTAATCGTTTTACACGAACTCGGAGCGTAGCGCAGCTTGGTAGCGCACTTGACTGGGGGTCAAGGGGTCGTGGGTTCAAATCCCGCCGCTCCGACCATTTTTAAAATGCTATAAAATAAGCTTACTTAAAAAGTGAATTATTATGCATTTCAATTGCACACACATGATTTTTTTCTTCAACGTAGAATAATGTGCAATGATATTTTATCATAAATTCGAGATAAGCTGTTTTATTAAAATGCGCTTCGCTCTTAGGAAAACACATACGAAACGCGAGACCTTTTGCCTCGCGTTTTTTATTCTTCAGAAAAATTTATAATTATCCGATCTCATATTTTCTAAATTTTCTTTACACGATAACGTCGCTGTTATCATTTTTTGTAATGGATGGTGACATCTGTACGGTTATCTTTTTGGGTTTTAATTCAGCTGGCATTTCCCTTTTAAGCTGAATATGAAGAAGCCCATCTCCAAGTTCTGCCCCAATAACCTTAACATGATCAGCCAAATGAAAACGCCGTTCAAAAGCACGCGAAGCAATACCTCGATAAAGGAATTCTCGCTCTTCATCATCATTTTTAGACTTTCTGTCTCCCTTAACGATCAGCTGGTTACAATGCGTTTCAATATCAATTTCATCTTGAGAAAAACCAGCAACAGCCATAGAAATTCTATAAGAATCTTCAGTTAAACGCTCGATATTATAAGGAGGATAAGAAGAAACTTCGTCTGGTTGTGTTCTAGAATCAAACCAGTTAAAAAGATGATCAAAACCTACTGTGGAACGATAAAATGGTGAAAAATCTACTTGACGCATAATATTGCCCTCCTCTAGAGCGACTATAATTTATAATTAATTCACAAAGTTCCCACATGGCAAACTTACTTGTGAACCTGCGGCCCCATCATGGCAACCGCACTATATTATCTAGTAATCGTTTTTCTTTATTTCAACTCTTTGGGACCTAAATTGATAAAAACTATCTAAAAAGCAATATACCCCTTTTTTAATCCTCTTTCTTCATTACATAAATATCAAAGCACTAAACGGCAAATACACTGTAAAAAGGATTTCAATTGGAAACACCTCTTTATCCCATAGACTGGGGTTCCACTTCTCTTAATATCCATCAAGATACTCTTAAAATAGCAATAGATCACGAAATTCGTTTTGCTATAACATATCCTGAGGTGAAAAAATCTAAGGGAACAATTGTTATTCTCAAAAGCTACGCAAATACTTTAGAAAAATATTTTTTATTAATAAATGAAATTTCTAAACGCGGTTTTCATACAGCAATATTTGACTGCTTTGATCAAAAAAAAATATCCTTCAAGATAAGAAAACAAAGACGATATCATTGTTTTGATATAAATAATGATATTAATGACTTATATAAATTTCTTAAAAATATTGTTTATCCTAATTGTCCGCCGCCTTACTCTATGCTCACCTATGGCATAGGTGGATTGATAGCACTTAGCGGATTAGATCTCATTAATCATCAGTTTAATAGATTGCTCTGTGTTTCTCCTCTTTTTGCTCCATTCGGCAATAAAACGAATAGTTTTCAACATAAATTAACACAATTTCTTTCTGATATAGGTCTTGGCTTTATATCAGTGAACGATGGGAAAAAATTAAACAAGACAAAACAAAAAAATATACAATTGGGACACATACATAAAGTGCCGCTCCCTTCCATTAAGCCCCCAACATCCCAATGGATGGCTTCAGTATTTAATGCGATTGATTCTATGAAGAGAAATGTACTTCATGGAAATTTACGAATCCCAACACTCTTTATTCTTGCCAATCAAAACAATATTGCAAACAACATTGAAGTGCGGCAATTATGCCAACACACACGTCTAACAGAAAGTATTACTATTACAGGCGCTGAACTGGATACAATTATGGTTAACGAAGATTATAAAAAACAATTTTGGGCTGCATTTGATGCCTTTATTCCCGATAATGTATCTGTAAAATAACACTAAACCTTAATTTCCGCTCCACCCCATCAAAAAAGAAAATTTCTACGAGCATTGGATCTACAAACACTTTATAAATATAATAGATTTTTCTTTCCAACCACTCATATGATTCGTTTTCTAGCCTTTACAGGCAAGCCATGACCTAAATATTCACCACGCATTCTAATAAAAAACTAATATACAAAGTATATCATTACATTAAATAATATTATTTTACATCATAAAAAATAACTTAATAAAAAAACTATTTATATAAATAAAAATAATAAATATATCTTAATATAACATGATACATATTTACAAATAAAGCATCAAAATACTATTTTTGATCTTTTATTAAGTGATAATTTAATATTATATCTAGGAAAACAATAGTTTTCATCTATTTAAGAAAAAAATTGAAATAAAGCGCATTTATAATATTTATTACAAATCTCTATAAAAACAAATAACTATAAAATTTCTATTTCTTAGGAGAACTTTTTAAAAACAATAAATTAACATAATATTCTTCTAATTTCTCGATATATGAAAACCCTACAATAACGGTTTTCATAAGTTTTTTAATGGAATTCTGATAATAATCAGTAACTTTAAAAGAAAAGATAGTAATGAATCATCTTAGTAGTTTTAGAGAACCCCTTCTTTTTTCAAAATCACATATATTTCGAATTTAACCAACTCACAACGAATATGCTGTATTTTGAATCAGAATGTAAGAATTAACCATTTTGCCATTCATTTCAATTATGAGCATTTTACCATCTTTTTTATAAATACTCTATATTGTATAATTGATGCGGCAAAACTCTGACAAATGGAGCCATTGGAATATAATCATGAAACGAATCCTGCTCGCAGAAGATGATAACGATATGCGTCGCTTTCTCGTAAAAGCCCTAGAACGTGCAGGCTACGAAGTCGCCGATTTCGATAATGGTATTAGCGCATATGAACGTTTACAAGAAGAGCCATTTTCCCTTCTCCTGACTGATATTGTGATGCCAGAGATGGACGGAATCGAACTTGCACGACGTGCGACTGAGATTGACCCCGATTTACGAGTAATGTTCATTACGGGTTTTGCAGCGGTAGCACTCAATTCAAATAGTGATGCCCCTCCTGATGCAAAGGTTCTCTCTAAGCCATTTCACTTACGTGAACTCGTCAATGAAGTTGAAAAGATCCTTATCGCTGCTTAAAAAGTATTTTTTAAAGTTATTTGCATCTGTTGAAAGAGAAAATAAAATTAGGCATTGACGTTTGGCATTCTATATGGTGTATGCAACATCAATGAATGGGCGTGTAGCTCAGCGGGAGAGCACTACGTTGACATCGTAGGGGTCACAGGTTCAATCCCTGTCACGCCCACCATTGCATTTTATATCAACAATAATTTATTGATTTTACATATGTTTTTTTAAGTGAGGGATACCTTAATAAAGTTAAGGGAATAGGATTTTTAACATTTCTCTATAAAGCACGCTTCGCACAATGTTTCTAATGTTTCTTTGAAGTCTGCTAACGCT
>NZ_JBHIOQ010000085.1:0-1280 GCF_042195565.1 Bartonella sp. AP88XZML
AACCATTGAGAAGGATTTTTCATATCAACGGTAAAATTATCAGCATCTTCAATGGTATTAAACATCAAATGTTGATAGGCAACTTGTGCTTGTGGCTCAAAGGTTAAGCCTTCCATTCCGGTTACAAACTCTTTGCCAACAGTGGTGGAGATACTAAACATTTTGGCATCGTTCAACTTCGCGGTATTGCCTCTGATGGCATTGGCGATATGCCCTTTTAGGATACCATAGGACAAGAGTGCATCGATGTAGAAACCACTGTTATGCTGTATACTGCCATAGGCTGTAATGGCCCATTTATCCAGCGTGTTCTTTCCTGCATCTTTCATGTCCTTTGGAGTGAAAGACAGCTGCCCATAGGTGCCTACAAGACCGAAATGTGTTGTGGTATTTTGCCCTTCAATTGCTGCCAATGTGACTCCGGCTTGGAGAGCAGCATAGCGGATATCAGCACCATAACCATATTTGAGAGGACCACGCTCAGAAGATAAAGTTCCTGTGCTTCCATAGGTGTAAAGGAAGAAACCAGTTTGTTTCTCCTCTTCTTTTCCTAAGACGGATGTTCTGATATTGGCTAAAAGCGCGTTTTGTTTAGCCATATCGGTTAATCCACTGTAGAAGAGAGCATTTGGCATGACCAAATAGCTTGCTGTTTGTGGTACAAGGGCAACGGTAGGGATATTTGTTTCAGGATCAGGATTTGAACCAGAATTGGAGCTAAGCAGCTCGGGTTGTAAACGGAAATCCCAGAAATTTTCATTCTTTTCATCAAAGAGGTTTTGTGCAACATCGGCTTGTCCATGGCTTGACTCTGGTCCATAGGCACGTAGTGTATACATATCCGGTAAGCCATCTCTTGTGGTATAGCCATTTACCAGTTTGAAAGAGTTTTCTTCTGCTTTTCCAGAAACTTGAATGAGTGAAAGACCACGGATATTGGCAGCAGCAGAGGTATTTGCTTCGATATTGTTCTCTTCTAAGCGCCCCGTAACATAAACTGATGTGGTTCCAGAGATATCTCCATGGATCAAAAGTCTATCGGTTTTTTGGTCCTCTATTGCAGCACCATCACTCCATTCAGCGTTGAAGTAAATCTTCGCATCATCCGTTGCATTGTAGACTTCTTGCGTGTCTGGTTTACCAGAACCTATATGCAATGTTTGGTAGTGATCGTCTGTTGGCTTCTCAAAAACGATAGAGCTGTTGTTGAGGTTTAGCACAGAAACATCAGAACGAGATCTTTGAGCAATATCAAGTAGATTGCCATCATCATCTTTTTC
>NZ_JBHIOQ010000086.1:0-2126 GCF_042195565.1 Bartonella sp. AP88XZML
CAAAGCCCCCTCTTCTCAAGAGCACTTCACTGTTACAGATGTCCAAGCCTCTGAATCCGGTATGTATAAGCTTATCTTGCGAGAGATAAAACAATGAAACATCCACGCGAAACGATAAGGGAAAGCTTTGTTGCGTTGATTAAGGCAGCAAAGACGGCAGCTGGTGACAATGTTTTCAATATGCGTGACTTCAATTTATTTATTGAAGCAATGCCAGCTATTAATATCTCAACACAAAGTGAAACAATTGAAGATGGCTATGATTATGGAGTAAGACGGCGTGTTTTAACAGTAGATGTTGAATGCTATGCAACATGTGAAGATGGTGCACGCTTTGTTGACCAATTAGCATGGGAAGTTGAAGAGATTTTCTATGCCAATCCCAATCTTAACAACACCGTTGAGACATGCCGCCTGCAAAATATTGCTTTTGCCTTTGGCGATAATGGCGCCCTAGCGCTCCATGGTGCAATTTTAACCTTTGAAGCCATTTATGTGACCAATATCCCCAACATGGATGAAGAAGAAGGCAGTGTAACAGCAAGAATCGTTGAACCTTTCTTAAGCTTTGAACCAGAAACAGGTGTGGGAAACGAAGACAAATACCATAAAATTGAAGGTGGACATGTTAGAGCGGCGCGATAAAGAGATCACAGATCTAAAGAGACGTGTAGCAAATATGGTTGTGGTGGGGAAGATTAGCCATGTCGACCATAAAAACGCACGCTATCGGATAAAAAGTGGCAATCTTGTCAGTGACTGGATTCCAGATACCCAAGCCCGCGCCGGTAAAACACGTTCTTATGAAGGACGCGATGTTGGAGAGCAAGTGATTGTTGTTTCATCATCAGGGGATTTATCACAAGGGATGATTATTGGTTCACTTCACACCGATGCTAATCAAGCAGCCGATAAAGGCAGCATTCACCGAACGATATACCCCGATGGAACCAGCCTTGAATATGATGATGAACAAAATACTTATGGAATTCATATCAAATCAGGTGGAAAATTTATCCTCACGATTGCTGAAGGTGTGTCACTAAAAGGTGATGGTGGGAATCTAGAGCTTACCGCACCGGAAGGCATAAAGATTGTTTCAAAAAGCGATATAAATTTAAACGCAAAAGGCAACATCTCTTTGAAGGCAGGTGGTGGCGTTTCTCTGAATTCGAATGATAGTATCTCTCTTCATTCTGGGAATAATGTTTCCATTCATTCAAGTGGACTAAAACATAACAGCACCAATGTAGGAGCAACCCATGTTCATGGGGGTGTTTTCCCTGGTGGTTCCATGACAGGAGGTCCCAATTGAACAGTGGAATGGACCGTACAACAGGAAAGCCATTAACCGGCATTGATCATTTACGCCAATCAATCCTTGATATTTTGTCAACGCGGATTGGTTCGCGTGTAATGCGTCGTGATTATGGTTCACGTGTTGCAGAACTCATTGATGCTCCAGTGAATAATGCTTTTGCTGTTGCTCTTTATGCTGCTGTTGCTGAGGCTTTAGACAAGTGGGAACCGCGTTTTAAATTGAAAAAAATTGATTTTAAATGGAGTGAGGCTGGACAAGTTTCTTTATCCTTTGAAGGAATTTATTTGCCATCCGGCAAGCCCATTACCATGGAAGGATTATTGATAAAATGAATGGAGTGCTTGCAAAACCGGAAATTATTACAGAACTTTCTTTTGAGGAAATCCGCGCTGCGGCTCTTGCTCATTTAAAAAAGCTTTTGCCTGAATATACCATTCTTGAAAGTGATCCAGCTGTAAAAGTTATTGAGGCTTTTAGCTATCGAGAACTGCTTTTAAGACAGCGTATCAATGAGGCGGCACGCAATAATATTCTTGATTTTGCCACCGGTGAATCCCTTGATGCTTTGGGAAACTGGCATGGTATTGCCCGCTTAGAGGGTGAGAGTGATGAGAGGTATCGTGAACGCATACAGCTTCATGCCCGTGGTGGCAATGGGAGCGGGACAGAGCCCTATTACAAACTTATCGCTCTCTCAAGCGATAGTCGTGTTAAGGATGCGATTGTTTACCGTAAAGGCAAAGACCCAACCATCTATGTTGCTCTTTTTGGCAACAATGAAGAAGGAACAGCCTCTGAAGATCTC
>NZ_JBHIOQ010000087.1:0-2574 GCF_042195565.1 Bartonella sp. AP88XZML
AAGCAGGGCATCGAGAACTTGCCAAACAACACTGTATTTTGGATTGTTCTTTAAAGCTTTTTCGGGGTCAATCCCAGCAGGGACCCCAACGGGTAAAATGATATAACCTCTTTTTTTGCCTGGAGCACGACGCATCACACGTCCTACCGCCTGTATCACATCGACTTGGCTTTTACGCGGGTGTAAAAACATCACCGCATCCAAGGTAGGCACATCCACTCCCTCAGACAAACATCTTACATTGGTAAGTACACGGCAGTGATTTTCCCCCACATTTTCTTCCAACCAATCCAGTTTTCTTGACCGTTCTTTGGCGCCATCCTTCCCATCAATATGATCAACTTCACAGATCAGAGGAGGCGTATCAGGATAATTTTTATAAAGTCTGTTGAAAATCCGCTTAACCCCTTTTCCTTGAAAGGTATCACGGATCTGTTTAGAGGTCTTGATATCTTTACAAAAAGCCAAGGCACGACGCATAGGAGCCGCATCATCTCCAAGATCATTTTTCAGATCCAGTTTGGTTAAAGCTTGATAACAGCCAACAATTTTTGTTTTATAATCTAAAGTAAGTTCATAATCTTTACTTGTGGTGGGCATCTCCATGGTTTTACTGATTTCCCCTTCATCAACACCTAAAACAATAATCTTATAAGGGGTTAACAGTTCATTCTTGACCGCATCGGTAAAACTGTAGGTATAAAGCGCTTTTCCATAAATGGCTTCATTATCCATAGAGGCTAAAACAGCATCAACCTCATCAGCACGCCTTTTGGCATGATTACTAAAGATACGAGGCGTTGCTGTCATGTACAGACGTTTTTTACCGCGAATAAGAGTGTTATCATGAACCTTGATAAAATCAGATTCATTGTCGTCAGTTCCTAATGAAGCCCCCGTTGTTCTATGCGCCTCATCACAAATAATCAGATCAAAGGTTGCTAAACCATGATCCTTTTGCGCATCAACAATGACTTGTATTGATTGATAGGTCGCAAAAATAACACTCATGGCATGGGGCGAAGAGTTTCCTACTTTCTCGACAAGCCTAGAGGCATCCGTGGTAGCAGGGAGTGCTAAATCCGATGCCGATATTTCCCCATCATCCTCTTGGTTTTTACGCCGCTTGCCGATTTGCTTATCGGAACACACGGCAAAGCAACGCAAGGGCACTTGTGCATCGGCTGTCCATTCACGAATGCTTTGTGACATCAAGGCAAGAGAGGGGACCAAAAACAACACATGCTTGCCTTGACCTGCTATGGTTTCTGCTATCTTCAAACTGGTGAAAGTCTTGCCCGTTCCACATGCCATAATCAGCTTGCCACGGTCTGCTTCTTTTAACCCTTCACAAACCGCTTTGAGCGCTTCTTTTTGATGATCTAAAAGCTTTTTCTTCGTTTGCTCGTAAAGGACAATGTTGCCTGTCTTATCAAAAATACCCCAATCGATTTGACTATTTTCCATATCAAACAGATTAATTCGATAAACCGGAACTGCTTGCCCTTCAATCATGGTATTGGCATTGTCGCTTAAATCTCTTTCCGTGCTATCAATGAGAAGGCGGTATTTAAATCTCTTTTTACCAGAAATGGCGATAAAGCTTTCAATATCGTCTTGGGTAATCTGATGATTGGTCTCATAAAATTGACAGCGAATAGCAACATAATCGTCTTGATCACGAATTTTCGCTACCAAATCAATATCGGTGTCTGTATCGCTTCCTTTCCAGCCCTTTTCGTCAGCGACCTCTCTATAAGTTTGAACCTTTTCGTATTCTTGGCATTGAAGCGGGTCTTGCGTCAAATAGGCAATGACAAACTTTTCAAAAGCGGCTTGCTTATCTTGCTCTGATATCGCTTGATCACGATAGGCTTGTAAGAGAGAGCGTAAAGAAACGTGTTTATTATCAGAATAAAGAGGGTGAGACATAAAGACTAAACTCCATGACAATATATTCTACTGATTGATTCTCTTCAAAAGAATCAAAATGAAGCCAATTAAATCCATTTAGGATAAATAGCGAGTGTCAGCTGAGGTGAAATTCTTGCAAAACCAGAAATATTTTTTCAAAAAGGGTTTTTAAAGGTTATTTATCCACAGCCTATGACATGGAGTAGATCAGCAAAATAGTAAAATTTGCTGTTTATTTTATGGAAAAAAGACAAATGTACTATGTGCTTTAAAATATCAGAATGAGTATTTTGATGCATTTTATAGATAGGTTTTGAAGGTTTCTCACACCCTCAAAATACCTTCAAAAATATACAGCGGGTTATATTTATAGGTTGTGTTTTAATATAGATTGTATCTCTAAAATGCTAATATATTGAAATATAATGACTTTTATTTTTCTATTTTAAAAAAATATATAAAGGGGGGTAAAAAGAACCCTCAAAATCCTCAAAACTCATAGATTAGGCGTCCTTTGAAGGTTCACTCTATGAATGCAAGGGGATATGGTTGAGCAAATTTATCCTTTATATTTATGGTGATATTGATGTATTAACCATTGACGGGCTAAACAGTTTTGTTTAGAGGTTTCTTTATATAAATGTGGGGGAGAGATCTTCA
>NZ_JBHIOQ010000088.1:0-5022 GCF_042195565.1 Bartonella sp. AP88XZML
ACGATTGAAGCCTTTTTCGTATTTTTGGATTTGTTGGAAACTGACACCTAAATGGCTTCCTAATTCTTTTTGGGAAAGCCCTATTGAAATGCGTCTATGACGGATTCTTTTGCCTATCAAAATGTCGATAAAATGTGGATTTTTAGTTGGCACTTCAAGCCCCCCCTCCGGTTGCGAGCGCCCTCGCATTGGTATTCCGGGAGTTAAAGGTACTGAATCCGAGTCAGCTTTTTGCTTTTAGTGCTGAGAAGCACCTGGACATAGCAAAATCTCCCGGAATCCCGGGACACCCGCAAAGCGGGTTCATTTTTACGCTCGGATTTAGGACCTTTAATCCCTCTTGATCGGTGCGTAGACGATCAAAATTACACTTTAAGTGATAAAGTAATTTCAGAAGATTGGCAAGAAAAATCAATATGCTATAAAACGGCGTTATTTGGAGGGGGGATGATATCAAGTATATCAATTTCCACATTTAGGTGTTTTTTAGAGTGTGTGGTGAATATTTTTGGCTGGGCTTATCTTGTCTGGTCTGATGAAACATTTTCTTTTGAGGGGGGGCGTCTGAAGACTGTAAGGGGTACTAGGCAAAAAGCTGGATTCGTTTATAGACTATTGTTTATAGAGCTGTGCGGGGTGGTGAACCTTTCCTTTAGCTTTATTCTGTAAAGATGTAAAAGCGTAAAAATGTGAATCTGTAAAAGTGAAGTGGGGGGATTTGTGGATTATATATTGTGCGTGTTTTTGGTCATGATATGGAGGGGTGAGAAGGATTGGGGGGAAGTGTCTTCGTGAATGGAGGGAGACGTTTAGAGGAAGAATGCTGTTAAGTTGTGAGTGTGTGACGGGAGAGAAAAAGGGGGAATGGAGGATGAAGAGAGTGCGCATGGATAAGAGGAGAGTGTGGGTAAGGCGGGTGTTGCAAAGAGATGCGTGAAGGATGGCGAGGAGATAGGGCTTGATTTGTTGAGCCTGATGAAGTGCTATCGTTTGAGAAGTGGTTGGGTGTAAGCTTTATTTTGTGGGGAAAGTTGCTTTTTATTGTGGGATTGTAGACTAGTGCTGGTTGGGAATTTTCATTCTTTGAGACGTGGGGTGGAGGTCAATGTAATAATATGGAAGATTGTGATCTCATAATTTTTACATTCTTTCTTTTTTTAAAGATATTACTTGATATTAGAGTAAATGCTTATATCAAGAGGAGTATTTCTTTAAAAATTTTCACTTAACTTATTAAGCGATTTATTAGAATAAACAACTCTTTTGAAGTTCATATCACCAATTGTAGCGAAGGAAGTGTAACTTTAAGTGTAGCAAAGTTTAAAATTGGATGGTTGATATGAATTTGTTTTTAAAAAAGAGTCCATTAGCTCTTTTTTGCTCTCTCTTTATTTCCAAAGTTGGTGATTATGCTTATGAAGTTGTTTTTATTTTACTGGTCTTAGAATTAACAGATAACACCTTTTTTACAGGTCTTGTGTATTTTTTTCGATTTATCCCTTTTCTCTTTTTTGGCCCTATAGGAGGTTGGTTAGCGGATAATTTTTCTTTGAAGAAAAATATGATCTTAAGTGAAGTTGTTAGATTATTAGCTTCATTGTTTGTTTTTATAACTTATATAACAGGTACGGCACATATCATTGTTCTTATTTTTGCAGCAATATGTACAACGATAGGAAGAAGTATTTTCCAACCAAGTTTTCAAGCTGCTATTCCCAGAATGTTTTCAATAAAAGATCTTACAAAGGCCAATAGCATTGCTCAAATTATCATGGAAACGGCAGCCGTCATTGGCCCTTTGGTTTGTTCCATACTGCTTTTTTTAGCAAATAAATCGGCAGTACTCATTTTTGATTTTTTTACCTATTTTATATCTATTATCGTGTTATTTAATCTCATGAATTTAAATTCAAGCGAGAATAAATCATTCAATTTTATAAAAATTTATCGAGAAACAGCTTCATATCTTAAATATATTTCTACAGAAAATAATAATTTATTTATTACGCTCGTTGGATCGTCGTTTGCTATTCTCTTTACGGGTGCTATTTTAAGATTTTTAATTCCAGCTTTTGTTCTTTTTGTGGGGGGAGAGGAGAGCCTTGTGAGTTATATTTTTTCTCTCATGGCTGTTGGAACTATTGTTGGTGGTTTGTTCTATAGTAAAATTATATTAAATATTACATCGTTGAAGCTCATGATATTTTGGCTTCTTTATGGGGTTATCCTGTTTGTTATGCCTTTAGCTGCTGGACTTTATTTAAAATTCCTTCTCGTGTTAGCATTTGTTCTGGGATTTATTGGTGCCTTTGTGGATATTGGTTTAGTCTCAGCTATTCAATTATATTCTCGTCGTGAAGATTTTGGTAAGAGTTTTGGAACCTTTTCAACTTTAGCGAACTCTGCCGAAGCAATGTCTGGCTTTATTGCTGGACTTTTGGCACTCGTGGGATTGTTAAGCTCTTTTTTAGCTATGTCCGCATTAATTATTTCCACGGGAATTATTGGCGTTGTAAAAATTAAGAAAAATAAAGAGTTAACACCTCTTAACACGACAGTCGATGACGACCATTGATATATTTGATATCTCCATGCCGTTTCTTTTTTCTAAAGACGGTTCGCTCATTATCTTATTCATGAGGTAAAAACACCGCTCTTTGAAGGGGGTGATCTGAAACGAATGAGTGGTCAGTGGTAGAAACTTGCTAGGCAAGCATTTGAATTCTTTACAGACCGTTGTTTATAGAGTGGTACGGGGCGGTGAACCTTTCCTTGGCTTCGTTCTGTAATGATGTAAAAGCGTAAAAATGTGAATCTGTAAAAGTGAAGTGGGGGATTTGTGGTTTATATATTGTGCGTGTTTTTGGTCACTTTGGGCTTTTGGGGGCGCGGAATGTGGTGAGAAGGATTGGGGGGAAGTGTTTTCGTGAATGGAGGGGAAATGAAGGGTGCTGTGCGTTGGTTTATGTAATGCAACACACCATGAAAGTAAGTATACATATACTATATGTATACTACATGCTTTACATGTGTTTTTTCGTACTTTTAACATATATATTTTGTGTCTTAAACATAAGCTTTGAGTACTATGAGAGATGGTGGTCGTTTTTTTAAACAAGCGAGAAAGTGATTAACTAATGCTTGATAGTAAAGAAATATGTTGTTAAGGCTATTCTTTGAAAGGAGGCTCTTATTTCTGGTGTAGGAGCTTTTCAGGAGAGAATGCAATTAATAGGGGAGTTAAGATGTCAAAATATTTATTTCCGTTACCGCTTGTATTGGTGGCTGGTTGTGCATCTATCAGTAATTATTCATCAAGTTATGTCAGTCCAAATATTACGAAAGATGATGTAAAATTAATTGCTAACGATTTTGTTCGTAATCTTAAAAAACCTTTACCGCCCGCTACAACAATACTTATTGTGAAAAAAAATAAAACAGAAGACAACTTTACTCCTGTATTTATTGATCTCTTGCGACGGAATGGATATAACGTGATCTATACAGATCAACCAAACAAACAGCAAAATGGTGTAATCTTGACTTATCAAATAACGCCAATAAAGACAGGTATCATGTCTATGGTTTCTTATGATGAGGTTGGAGTAACCCGTTATTATTTCCGTACTTATAATCGATGAAACCCCTTTGCCGGTTTGTCTCAAAGAAGTAGATAATGAAGAAATGTGTTTCAGGGGAAGTGTTGGGATTGAATTAATCAATAAAAATTTGCAGATATGAAATTGCATATTCAGACGATAGTTATTCGTCGTCTCGTTTACAATTTCAGTGTTGTAACGAAGAAAGATGTCGTTTTATCTGTTTGCAATTCTTCATGTTCTGTCTCAGTTATATAGCGCTTTTATCGTTTCTGTCTTATAGAAAATTACTTTCTGTTCTACGGCTCTATATGCCAATCTAATAGTCAGATCTAAACAATCAAATTCATATGAACTCTTTACAGAAATCTGTTGTTTGAGATTGTTGGAAAGGTGTTTTGTTTTTATCAAATTATCGCGTGGTGGTTTGGGAGTTTCCTTTGGCTGCGTTCTGTAATGATGTAAAAGCGTAAAAATGTGAATCTGTAAAATGAAGCGGAGGATTTGTGCTTTGTGTGGGCTTTTATCATGGCATGGAATGTGGTGCGAGGATTGGGGGATGTATTTGTGAATGGAGCGGGGAACGCTGGGATGAAGAGTGTTGTTGAAGTGCGTTTTCTGGAGAAGAGTGTGTGGGGAATGGCTGTGAACAGATTGCAGAGCTGATGTGTAAAGAGATGTGAAGAGAGAAAAATTGTGGTTGGCGTTTATATTCTATGCGGAGCTTAACAATTATAGTTGCATCTATATTTGTATGGGGATATCCGTGAAATGGGTGTGAGAAGCATTGAGAAGTGTTTTTTTTAATAAGTGGGTGAATGAGCAATACAATGAAAGCCTATTTAGGGGGGAAATCCTATTTAGAGGGATGCCTATTTAGGAGAAATCCTATTTTAGCTCTTGTTGTTTTAGACATTGTGTTTTGTATGAGGGGCATTTTGCAGAAAAGGTGTTTTGAGGGATGTGGATCCCTTAAAGAAAAACACAAAAATATCAAAAGAAAAATATAAAAACTTGACAAGGTAAATGTAAAAAGGTATCATAATGATACAATCGGAATTGTGCGTTTAAATCAGATGAGATCTTTTGATAAGATTCTGTGAGAGGGGTGGGGATGTTTTTCCAAGGTTTTGGTGTTTTTATCCTATTTTGAAGTTTGTTATCCTATGATGTCGTAAACCGTTTTTTGAGATGTGGTGATATCAGGCGGGCAAGGCTTTAGGCAGAGGGGAATATTGGCAAAGGATGTCGATTGATGCGCTTTTGCCTAATCAGAAATTAACCACAAGATTGCTTTTTGTTTTTTCGCTTCGAGCTCTCTAAAGTTTTTCAAAAGTGCGTGTTCTTTTTCGCTGTATGTGTCTTGATCGTGGTGTAAGGCATGTTCTTTTGTGGGAATATCTGCTGTTAAAAGGTCCGCATA